>NZ_JBYIPB010000029.1:0-1647 GCF_057706855.1 Microbacterium sp. bgisy207 | reverse complement strand
CCTGACTCGTGCCACTTGAGCGCTGATTCGGCGGTCGTTGGTCGTTCTGCCCTGATTTTCCGGGGTTCGGGGTCGGCGGGTTACGCACTAACGGCGGCGATTTAGACTCCCTCGATGGGGTTGTTCGTCCGGAAGGTGAAGACGCGTTCCGGGGCCACGGCGGTGCAGATCGCGCATACTCGTCGCGGAGTGCAGACGATCCTCGAGCACATCGGCTCGGCGCATGACGACGCGCAGCTTGCGGCGTTGGTGGCGGTTGCGAAGAGCAAGATCCATGCCGGGCAGCAGACGTTCGATCTGGACGCGCTGACACCGACTGCGCCGACCGGGGCGGCGCCGACCGTGACGGGATCTCGTTCGCGGGTGCTGTGGGACGTGCTGGAGGCCGCGTATCGGCGGCTCGGTTTCGATGCCGCTGTCGATGACGACGTGTTCATGAAGCTGGTCCTCGCTCGCGTGGTCGAGCCGACGAGCAAGGCTGACACGATCCGGGTGCTCGGCGAGCTCGGGGTGCCGGCGCCCGGGCTGCGGACGATCTGGCGGACCCTCGCGAGATGTGTTGAACACGATTGGCGGGACAAGCTCGCGACCGCTGCGTATGCGCATGCGACCCGACATGGGCACGTGAAGCTGGTGCTCTACGACGTGACCACGCTCTACTTCGAGGCCGAGGACGAGGACGCGCTGCGGAAGGTGGGGATGAGCAAGGAGCGCCGCGTCGACCCGCAGATCCTGGTGGGGATGCTGGTCACCCCGGACGGGTTCCCGCTTGAGGTTCATGAGTTCCCCGGAAACACCGGCGAGACGCTCACGCTGTTGCCCGTGCTCCGCGCGTTCCAAGACCGACACGCAGTCGACGACGTCGTGGTCGTCGCCGACGCCGGCATGCTGTCCGCGTCGAACCTGAACCAGATCGAGGACGCCGGGTTCTCGTTCATCGTCGGCTCCCGAATCAGCAAGGCCCCTTACGACCTGGCCGAGCACTTCGACGCGCACGGCGGCGTCCTCCACGACGGCGAGACCATGGAGTCGAAGCGGATCATGGGCGTCCGGGAGAACGCCAGACAGCGGCGGGTGGTCTATCACTACTCGGCCAAGCGTGACCGGCGCGACAACCACACCCTCGACAAGCAGGTCGAACGGGCGCAGAAGATCGCCGACGGGACCAAGCCGCTCAAGAAGGACCGGTTCGTCAAGCTCACCGGCACCCGCCCCGCCGTCGATCAGGTCCTCGTCGACCGGGCCCGTCAACTGGCTGGGCTGAAGGGGTACGTCACCAACATTCCCCAGGTCCGGCTCACCGGGAATGAGATCGTGGCCGCGTATCACGAACTGTTCCAGGTCGAGGCATCGTTCCGGATGGCGAAGACCGACCTCCGTGCGAGACCGATGTTCCATCATGAGGCCGACTCGATCCACGCGCACCTCACGATCGTGTTCACGGCCCTCGCGATCTCACGCCATCTCCAGGACCTCACCGGGGCGAGCGTCCGCAAGATCGTCCGCACCCTGCGACCGCTGCGAGACGTCACGATCAGCATCAACGGGAACGAGATCGTAGCGAAGACCCCACCCGGCGACACGGCGCAAGCCATCCTCGACGCCGTCGCCGCGAGCGTCACGCACTAACTTGGCGCGAGTCAGGAG
>NZ_JBYIPB010000028.1:0-1669 GCF_057706855.1 Microbacterium sp. bgisy207 | reverse complement strand
AGCCTCGATCCACCGATGAAGCTGGGTGACGAGCGGGCGTCGTGACACGGAAATGCCCCTCGGATCAGGGAAAATAGAGCTTGTCTAAGGTTCTAGTTTCCAGAAACGAGAGGCATCTCGTAGATGCAATTCAAGCACGCCCCCGCTGCGGTGTCAGCGGTCTTCGATGACCCGAATCTGGTGTCGGCGGCAGGTCTGGTCCCGATGCTGCGACTCGCGCAGCGGGCCGGACTGGCGGAGTTGGCCCAAGACCGGTTGAGCGTCCCGACCGACAAGGGCTCCAACGCCGGAGCGAAGGTCTCTGCGCTGGTCGCGGGGATGCTCGCCGGGGCGGACTCGATCGACGACATGAACCTGCTCCGCCACGGTGGGATGGGGCGGCTGTTCGACCGGACGTATGCGCCGTCGACGCTGGGATCGTTCCTGCGGGAGTTCCGGTTCGGGCATGTCCGTCAACTCGACGCCGTCGCGTCCCGCGTCCTCACGACCGTCGCCGGGCAGGCGTCGCTGCTGCAGGCGCGGGCCGGAGAGCGGGTGATGGTGGATCTGGACGACACCATCATCGAGGTCCACGGATACCAGAAGCAGGGCGCCGGGTTCGGATACTCCGGCGTCCGGGGCTTGAACGCGCTGCTCGCCACAGCGTCGACCACCTCGTCAGCGCCGGTGATCCTGAGCCAGCGGCTGCGGCAGGGGAAGACCGGGTCCCCGAAAGGCGCCGCCCGGATCGTCGGTGACGCCCTCGCCACCCTGCGCCGCACCCACACGGGCGGGGAGCGGCCGCTGCTGCGGGCGGATTCCGCGTTCTACGGTCACGCCACCGTCGGCACTGCGATCAAAGCCGGCGCCGACGTCTCGGTCACGGTCCGGATGGACCCTGCCGTGAAAGCCGCCATCGCGACGATCGAAGCCGACGCGTGGACGAAGATCGAGTACACCGACGCGATCCGCGACGAGGCCACCGGGCAATGGATCTCCAGGGCCGAGGTCGCCGAGATCGGCTTCACCGCGTTCCGATCCAGGAAGAAGGCCGAGCGCGTCGAAGGGCGGCTGGTCGTTCGCCGGATCCCCGACCTGAACCCGAAGAACCTGGAGCAGCCGACACTGTTCGACACCTACCGGCACCACGCGTTCTTCACCACCACGCCTGCCGACATGATGGACACCGTCGAGGCCGATAAGACCCACCGCGGTCACGCGATCATCGAGCAAGTGCACGCCGACCTGAAGAACGGGCCGCTTGCGCACCTGCCCTCCGGCGTGTTCACCGCGAACAGCGCCTGGCTCGTCCTCGCCGTGATCGCGTTCAACCTCACCCGCGCCGCGGGCGTGGTCGCCGATCGGGCAGGACGGTTGGCAAAAGCGACCACCGCGACGATCCGCCGCACCCTCATCCACGTACCGGCGCGACTGGCTCGCTCCGCACGCCGCATCACCCTGCACCTCCCGGCGGCATGGCCCTGGGAGACAGCGTTCGCGCGACTGTTCACCGAGACGCACGCGCCACCACCGATCGCGACCAGCTGACCATCGCCGCGCCACGGCACGCCAAGAGAACTCAGTGGACGACCGGGATGCGACGCCCGGAACTCACGCCTGCTCCGACACCGACAACGCACCCGGATCGGGACCTCGCCGCTCATCCCCGGCTCGTCGGTGGATCGAGGCT
>NZ_JBYIPB010000027.1:0-2715 GCF_057706855.1 Microbacterium sp. bgisy207 | reverse complement strand
TGTCAACGGCCAGTAGGAATTGCCCATTGGCGGCCAGTAGAAGTGCCCGCTGGTGGCCAACAGATCTGCCCATTCGCGGCCAGGAGTTCTGCCCACCGGTGGTGGTGGACCTGGCCGCGGCGGGGCTCGGCGGTCAGCTCATCGGGGTCACCCCCGTCCCGGCGAGGGCTTGCGCGAGGCGCACGGAGTCGCCGCTGGTCTGGGCGAGGTGGGCGTGATGCAGCAGCCGGTCGACGGTCGCGGTGGCGAGGGTCTTGGGCATGAGCTCGTCGAACCCGGCGGGGTGCAGGTTCGAGCTGATCGCGATGGATCGTTTCTCGTAGGCGGCGTCGACGAGCCGGTAGAGGCCCTCGGCGGCGTCGTCTCCGACGGGGAGCAGTCCGATGTCGTCGACGACGACGAGGTCGGCGCGGAGGATGCGGGCGACGGTGCGGGTGACGGTGTCGTCGGGGCGGTGCGCGCGGATCAGCGCGCCGAGGTCCTCGAGCCGGAACCACGCGACCTTCAGGCCTTGTTCGACGGCGTGCTGGCCGAGCGCTTCGAGGAAGAACGTCTTCCCGGTCCCCGCGGGCCCGCAGATCACGAGGTTCTCCCGCCGGTGCACCCATTCCAGGGTGCGAAGTGCCTGCTGGGTCGGCTCCGGGATCGTCGAGAGCGACGGGTCCCAGCTGTCGAAGGTCTTCCCGGTGGGGAATCCGGCGGCCTTGCGGCGGGCGGCGAGCATGGACCGGGCCCGGCCGGCGATCTCTTCGTCCAGCAGCGCTTTGACGATCTCGGCGGGTTCCCACCGTTGCGTCTTCGCGGTCGCGAACAGCTCTGGCGCGAGGGACCGGGCGTAGGGCATCTTCAGGTGCCGCATCATCTGCTCCAGCTCCGCGGGGATCGGCGGGGCGGTCGGCGTCGTCACGCTCATGCTCCGACCTCCCCGCCGCGGCCGATGCCATCGATGAGCAGGTCGGCGGTCTCGTCATCGGTGGCGGTGATCTCGTCGACCGGGACGATCACGTGCTGCGCCGTCGGCGAGGGTTGGCCGATGCTCGCCCATCCGCGGGTGCCTTGCGCGAGCGACCGGGACTCCGATGCCGCCCTGGCGGGTGTCACCTGTACTTTCGCGCCGAGAATGGACGCGAGGTCGCCGGTGTCGAACCGGCCGTAAGCGGCGGCGACTCCGAGCGCTTCGTCGACGACCTCGACCCCGTGGATGCGGGCCAGCTGCACGGCTTCGCGCATCTTCTGGTTCATCCGCTGCGTGCCCGCCGCGGCGGCCTCGATCAGCCAGGCCGCGGCGCCGTGCCCGATGCCGAGGAAGTCGGCCTCCTCGGCCGAGCGGGCCTTGATCGCATACTCGCCGGGGATCTTCACGGACTGGCCCGGGAAGTGCTCGTCGATGATGCGCGGTGAACCCGGGCGGGCGCGTTCGTGGCGGGCGACCTCGACCGGCCCGTCGATGCCGTGGTGGACGATCACGACCCGTTCACCGTCGGCGGCGCCCTGCGCGCGGACGAACACCTCCGCGCCCATCAGCAGGTGCGGCACCGAGTACTGGCCGTTCTCGAACGCGACCATCGGCGTGTTCTCACCCACCCGCCGGGACACCCCGAACGCGACGGTATGCGCCCGCTGCGGGACAGGGTGCAGCCGCTGCGCCTCCTCGGCCAGCGCATCGACCGGACGGCGCCTCGTGACGCGGTGCTCGCGGCCGTTGACCTCGTCCATGAACTGCTCGCATGCCGCCTCGAGCTCGGCGAACGACGCGTACCCGTCCCGCAGATTCGCCTCGGTCGGGACCAGGTCGGCCTTCGCGAGCTTCACCGACGCTTCGACCCCGCCCTTGGACGCCGGATCCGCGGGCTGGCAGGTCAGCACCGTGACCCCGTAATGCCTGGCGAACGACACCGTCTGCGCGTTCCGCACCGGAACCCCCGCGACATGCGCGACCGTGACCGTCTTCTCGTTATCGGTCAGCACATACGTCGGCGCACCCCCCAGGATGCGGAAAGTGCGATCCAGCGCGGCGAACACCGACGGGATCGACTTGTCCCGGATCGGGATCACGATCCGGAACCGGGAGAACGCGAGCCACGCGACGAACAACACGACCTTCACCCCGCCGACGACGGGCCCGTCGCCGAAGTCGTACTGCAACCACAACCCCGGCTCGGTCACCCACGGCCGGTGCACCCGCCGCCGGCCCGCCCGCCACGCCGCCTTCACGTCCGCGACCGCGCGCCGCGTCGTCCGCTCCGACCCATCGAAGCCCAGCGAGGCGAGAACCTCGTGGACCTTGTCGGCCCGCACCTTCCCCTGCGACCGATCCACCAACTCCTCGACCTTCTCGAGGAACCCGTCGATGACCCGCACCCGCGGCGCGGCAGCACCCACCGGCAGGCCCGCGTCCCGCGCGGCGACATGCGCAGCAACAGTGTGATGCGAACACCCCGCCAACTCCGCAGCAGCACGATACGACCCGGTCAGGTCATACGCTTCCAGAATTTCCATGATCTCTCCGTCAGACTTCACAACAGCCCCTTCCTTGGGCGAGAACGGCGTCAAGCACCGTTCATCGAACCCGGGGAAGGGGCCCCACCCGCGACGACGCACGGAGCGGAACCATCAGACGTGGGCAGAACTCATGGCCACCAGCGGGCAGTTCTGCTGACCATCCATGGGCAGTTCCCCTGACCGCCTATGGGCAGTTTTCCATGGCCGCCGACA
>NZ_JBYIPB010000026.1:0-3942 GCF_057706855.1 Microbacterium sp. bgisy207 | reverse complement strand
TGAACGGGATCATCGAACTCCACCGCCGCCTCGCCCGCGGCTTCCGCAACCGCGACAAACTACCGGCTCCGCATGCTCCTCGCCACCGGCGGACTCACCCCATGACCCCCACCGAATGTCCGAAGAGCCGTTAAAATACCCGCGCCCTCGTGCTGTTGGCGCAACGGTCCGAGAGGGAGCTGCACGGCTGTCTGTCTCAGATCGGTGGGCGGGCAGGGTCCAGCATCACGCCGGCGCGCGGGCATACCGGACGCCATCTTCGATCTGGGGGAGGAGTTCGTGTGCTGCGCGAGTGGGCCCCACGGGATCGGCGGTCGGGAACGGATGCATATTCCGAGGGGGCAACATGCCAGAGATCCATGCTGTCCGGTGTACTCATTGCGTCGTAGTCCTACCTGTTCTATCAGCGTGCCATCGCGGCGAGACCGGGCAGGGTCGGATGTTCGACGCCTGGCATTGTGCGCGTGCTTATATGGCCTTGACGACGTCTACGCCGTCGAGTGACTTCGCCAGACTTGCTGCAGCCGACGCAGCCCAGCGCGCCGGATCTTTCATTGCGGCTGACGAGCTCCCTGCCTGTTCTGTCAGGCTTCGATGTGCGACACCGGGATGTTCGTGGATAACCCCTGCAATCACTGCACTGGATACACCGGCGCGTGCGGCGCGTTCTAAGACGTTTCCCACGAGCTTTCCCTGAATGCTTTGCCGGTCGAACGCGCCCTCGCCAGTGATCACTAGTTGTGCAACCGCGATGCGCGGATCGAGGTTGGTCAGCCGGGAAAGGTGGTCGATGCCGGAGACAATATTTGCGCCGTACATGGCTGCGAAACCAAAGCCGGTACCGCCTGCCGCTCCAAAACCGGGTTGTGTCGGGTCTTGCTTGAGGACGTTCGCGACGTGGGCAAGTGCTGCATCGAGCAGGCGAACCTCCTCCATGGACGCGCCCTTCTGCGGGCCGAACATTGCCGCCGCGCCGTTCTCACCGATAAGGGGCGAGGTGACGTCTGTGAGAAGTGTGACGCCGCCAGGGATGGGGACCAGTGCGGACGCGTCGACCTGCGCCAGGGCCGTCAGACCCGCGCCGCCGTCAGGCACTTCTCGACCGCTTGCATCGAGCGCGCGAAGCCCCAATGCCCGGAGAGCTCCAAAGCCCGCGTCGGTCGACGCGCTGCCACCAAGACCGATCCACACTTCGTGCGCGCCAGAGGCGACGGCCGCGCGGATTGTTTCGCCCAGTCCTCGCGTGGTGGCACCCAACGGGTCGAGTGCGTGCATGAGAGGAAGTCCACTCGAAGATGCGAGGTCGACGACCGCGATTCCGCCTGGTAGTGCCAACCATCTGCCTCTAACTGGTCGACCGTCGGGTCCGCTGACGGGCGCTGTCGTGTGCCAAGTGGATCCTGGAACAGAGGCCGCTATGACTTCTGCGGTGCCCTCTCCGCCGTCGGCGAGCGGCAGCAGATCAATTTCGTCGTCTGGACGCACTGAGTGCCATCCGGAGCGGATAGCCGTGGCGACGTCGCGTGAAGTGAGCGTGCCCTTGTACGAATCAACGGCCACGAGTACCCGCATACTGGCCTCCTCAAAGGGGCGTAATGAACGCTGCACGTCCCATTTGACGTGCACAGATCGGTCGATGCATTACTGGTTTGTTTGCCATTCCGTGCTCGTCCAACACCTTCGCGGTATTCTCCCAACCGAACATGTGCAGACCCGGGGTCGAGCGCGCGAGCGGCAGTTTCGATGTTCGCTGGCTGACCACCAGGAAAGGTTGGCGTCCTGGGGAGGTAGTAACCCTACAGCCGGTTGGTGTTTTCATTCGTGACGCGCCGCCGAGGCAGCTACACGAGTTGGCGCCGTAATCCTGTTCTCGCATGTTTAGAACGGCACCCGCACTCGTTGACGGCAAATCCGTCATAGGTTTTGGGCTGCGCCTTGGTATGACCCCGTGACATCATGAACAAAATTTCGCAAGGTCTCACCTCGCACGCGGAGTTCGTCTTCGCTGGTGAGCGATCCGGAGATGCTCACGGCATAAATGTCTGAACCTATCCGAACCGCAGACCCGACACAACCAAATCCGTTGTGGTACTCCTCCCGCTCGACGCTGTAACGTCGCTGCACCGTTTGTGCGAGGTCAGTCGCGAGCTCAGCGGTATCTGTGATGGTGTGCACCGTGTAGGAGTGCAGGCCCGAATTGGCTGGCAACAGACCCGTCCCGCCAAGTGCCAGCGCTGCCTTACCGACGGCGGTTGCATGCAGGGGCATCCGAGATCCGACTGCCGAGTAACCGACTATAGGACGTGGCGGGTCGATCTTCTCGAGTACCGTCACCATCCCCTCACGCACCATGCCGAGATGAGCTGTTGCGTTGAAATCTGCGGAGAGAGAGCGAAGCGGACTGCGCAGCTCCTGCACGATGTCGATGGATGCAACGGCGGCCTGGCCGAGTTCGACTAGCCTCGCTCCCAGCACGTATTCCAGCTCGGACGAAGCTCGGCGGACGAGCCCATGACGCTCGAGCACGCGCAATGCTCGCAGTACCGTGCTGGGGTTCGCTTGGAGCTGAGCACTCAGCTCCGCGAGGCGGAGCCGCGGGGTCGCCGCGAGGATGGACAAGATCTCTAGCGACCGGTCGACACTCCCGAGCTGATATTTGTCACTCTGCATCGACACACTCATCTGGTCTCCCTTAGTCCCGCGCCCCCGAGTCGAGCAAGATCCCGATAGACCGTGCGCTCGACACTCACGTCCCAGGTCCTTGCGTGGGCAGGAACGAACGAGTAGATTGCACTATACAGAACGCGTTTGCGTTATGTGAAAGATCTAGGGTTTTGCGCTCTACGAAATATAACGCCAGCGGCGGCGGAAAGGTACCTATGCACACTCGTAGAGCGGTGGTCCAGCAGGATTCTCTCGAGCTCCAGGCGCAGGCGATTCAGGTTCGTCGATCGATCGTCACCATGCTTCAGCACGCCGGCAGTGGACACAGTGCTGGGCCGCTAGGCATGGCCGACCTCCTCACCGCGTTGTACTTCAATCTCCTCGTCCACGATCCTGCGGATCCTGAGTGGGAAGGACGTGATCTGTTCCTGCTCAGCAACGGGCACACGGCGCCGGTGCTCTACGCCGCCATGGCGCATGCGGGGTATTTCCCCGTCGATGAGCTCATGACGTTGCGTCGTCTGGGTTCGAGGCTGCAGGGACATCCCGAGAGATTGGCTCTTCCGGGCCTGGAAAGCACGAGCGGGCCTCTGGGCAGTGGCTTGTCTCAAGCCGCTGGTGCGGCCTACGTACTCCAGCACATTGATGCGGTGCCTGACCGTTTCGTGTACGTGATGATGGGCGACGGAGAGCTCAACGAGGGCAACATCTGGGAAGCTGCCATGTTCGCGGGAAAGTACCGCCTGAATCGGCTTATCGGAATCGTTGACCGCAACTTCATCCAGATCGATGGATCGACCGAAGATGTGATGCCGCTAGAGGACCTGGCCGCGAAGTGGGAGTCCTTCGGATGGCACGTGCTGGAGATCGATGGGCACGATATGCAGGCGATCCTAGATGCCGTCGCAGACGCGAAGGACGCGACTGACAAGCCGACTGTCATCATCGCGCGCACCATTCCGGGCAAGGGCGTCTCGTTCATGGAGCATGACTACCTCTGGCACGGGAAAGTGCCGGACATCGACCAGGCGCGGGCGGCGACAGCAGAGCTCGACCTCCTCGCGAACGGAGCGTCCTCATGAACGGGTACCGGCTTGATGATGCACTCGGTACGGCCGACGTTGCCTACGAACCCATCAGGGCTGGTTTCGGTCGGGGACTCCGAGAGGCCGGTCGGCGCGATTCGCGAGTGATAGCGCTCTGCGCAGACTTGACTGATAGCACCCAGATGAGCCTGTTCCGTGACGAATTCCCGGACCGGTTCATCGAAGTGGGAGT
>NZ_JBYIPB010000025.1:0-8899 GCF_057706855.1 Microbacterium sp. bgisy207 | reverse complement strand
GCGGAGGCCTTCGCCTTGGCTTTCTCGATCTGATAAACCCGCTGCTTGCTGATCCCGAGTACGCGGCCGACGTCGGGGGCGGAGTACTTCTCGTTCCTGAGCGCGGTTACCACGGCGCGGCGACGCTCCGCGGCGCGGGCCTGAGCCCGACGCGCCTCAGCTTCGTCCTTCTCCGCCTGTGCCCACTCGTCGAGCAGCTGCTTAGGGGCGCGCACGTCGACGGTGACGGCCACCTCGGCGGGGTCGACGTTGAGCCACATCGCAGCGACACCCTGGGCCTCGCGATCTACCTCGTCGAGAGAGGCTGCCTGCCCTCCGGTGCCGAGTTCGGGGATCTCGAACACCCACCAACGGCCTTCGCGCTCGACGCTGACGGCGAATGTCTGTGTCATCGCGTCCTCCCTCTCACTTCCAGGCCTGGGGGAGTGTCGCCCCGGCCCTCTCGATCTGTCGCAGCACGCCCGCTGAGACTTCCTTGTGCCCTGCCGGGATCGAGGCTTTCTGCGACTCGTCGGGCAGGCCCCATAGTTCGTGGCTACCCTGACCATCGCGCAGATAGACCCAGCCGATGCTCTTCAGGTGCTTCAGCACGTCTCGCGTTCGCTGTGCTTTCATGAGTCTAGTCTAGACCCCCCTTGCCCGCAAGTCAAGGGGGGTCTTGCCTTTTCGGTATTGTTCTTCGGTTTCAAACTCGGTGCCACACAGGCCGCAAAGGATCGGGCCCGCGTCGATCACGGCGTTGGATGCGCGGATCTTGCGGCTGCAGCTGCACACGGCCGTGCGGCCGTTGTTGCTCTTGGTCTTGCCCTCCGCGTCAGGCGATTCGCTTCGACGGTAGGCGGTGATCGCCGCCGTGAGCTGCGCAACCTCGGCCGCGTACGTCTCGGCGGTTCCCGTGGGCACGGTGGTGACTGACCATCCGATGCGGGGATCTTTCTCGAGCGTCAGACCGAAGCTCTCTGCGATGCTCCGAAAAGCTGCGTTGTGGTAGCGGCCCTGTCTGCTGGTGTCTTTGATTCCTCGCGTGTTCGCGGCGCCGTGGGCGGCTTCGTGCAGAAGTGTGCCGAGCACGTCCACGCCGCCGCGTGAGAGTCCTTCACCGCCGATGAACAACTCGTGCACCACCTCGTCACCACGCACCCACCGATCGGGGGCGAAGTGGCCGAGATTCACGCCCTTGACCGTGCGACCGGACGCGAGGGTAACGACGACCTCCGGCACGTCGCTGTGGCGCTGCTGAATCGCGGCCCAGGTGCGTTCGATCGCTGCGACCAGGGGAGCGGAGGTGCCCTCGCCCATCACACGGCCTCCGATGCGATCGCATCGATGAGGTCCGGGCGAAACCCTGTCCAGGGCGCCATGCCGGGAACTTGGACCACCGGAAGCTGCGTCGAGCCTCCCGCCTGCGCCACTCGCCGCGCCGTCGCCGCCGCGTCGAGGTCTGCGTCGACGTCAACGGACTCGAACGCGATTCCCCGCTCGGTGAGCGCTCGGCACGTTGCCCTGCACTGCACGCATCCCTCTCGGCCGAACACTTGCACCTCGCCGGCTTCTGTCGCACTCATCGTCCCTGCCCCTTCCCCCTCACGTTCTTTTGCCGTGAAGGCGACTAGGGCGTGTCTCTTAAAGCCTTGAGCCAGATGGTGATGGCGCGTAGGACGACGCCGCCGCGATAGGTCAGGGCGAGTTTGTCGTAGCGGGTGGCCAAGGCGCGCCATTGCTTGAAGATGTTGAATCCGCGCTCGACGACGTTGCGGCGCTTGTAGGCCTCGGTGTCGTAGGTGACCGGGCGACCACCCTTGGCGCCGCGGCGCTTGCGGTTGGCGATCTGATCATCGCGTTCGGGGATGACGGCCTGGATGCCGCGCCGGCGCAACAGCTTGCGGTTGGCCCGGGAAGAGTAAGCCTTGTCACCCAGCGCCCGGTCGGGCCTGGTGCGTGGCCGGCCCCCACCCAGGCGCGGTACCCGCAGGGCGTTCATCACGTGCTCGAACATCGGGGAGTCCCCGCCCTGCCCGGGCCCGAGCAGCATCACCAGCGGCCGCATGTTCCCGTCGCACAGGTGGTGGATCTTCGTCGACAGGCCGCCGCGGGAGCGGCCGATGGCGTGATCAGGCGGCTCGATGCGCAGATTCGTGTAATTCGTCAGGTCCCCCTGTGTCCCGGGGCAGGTTGGTGGCGTGCTGATGGGCGCGGTTGATCGTGGAGTCCACCGAGACTTCCCAGTCGATCAGCCCGGCGGCGTCGGCATGGGCCAGCAGGACGCTGTGGATCTTGTCCCACGTCCCATCACCGCTGAAGCGGCGGTGCCGCTTCCACACCGTCTGCCACGGCCCGAAGCACCCGGGTAAGTCCCGCCACGCGATCCCGGTCCGGTAGCGATAGATGATGCCCTCCACCACGGTGCGATGATCGGCGAACGGCCGACCACGACGCCCCTGCGAGGACGGCATCAACGGAGCAATCAGCTCCCACTGCGCATCAGTCAGCAACTCCGTTCGAGACACACACCGAGCGTTCCAGCGACCAGCCCAAACCTTTGGGAGACACGCCCTAGTCGCTTTCCAGGAGAACTGGCTCTTCGCGCGGATGGCGAGCGACGTCTTGCCGAGTCTTTCCAGGATGATGATCGGGTTCATCGGCGCTGTGGTCATCGGCGTGGTCGTGGGGTTCGTTCTCGGTCAGGCGCACCGCCTCCAGGCGATGTTCGCACCCGTGCTCGAGTTCCTGCGCGCGATCCCTGCGGTCGCGTTGATTCCCCTCGTCATCATCGTGCTGGGCCTCGACGACACCGCGAAGGTGATTCTGATCACCTTCATCTGCCTCTGGCCCGTGCTCCTCAATACCGAAGCTGCAATCAGAGGAATGGACCCCGGACTGCGCGAGACCGCCCGGGTGTACGGCATCCACTGGTTCCGCTACGAGTTGCAGGTCGCACTTCCCGCGGCAGCTCCGCAGATCTTTGCCGGAATGCGCACGAGTCTTTCGCTCGCGCTCATCATGGTCGTCGTGAGCGAGATGATGGCGGGAGGCAACGGGATCGGCGTCTTCGTTCTTCAGTCGCAGAGGTCGTTCGCGATCACGGACATGTGGTCGGGCATCGTGCTCATCGGGATCTTCGGGTACGTGTTCAACCTGCTGCTCATCGTCGTCGAGAACCGGGTGCTCGCGTGGCACCACGGCGCGAACACCGCCGTGGAGTGACACCGCGGTCGAGAGGACGCCCTCACACCTCGATGCCGCCGCACCACACACGCAGAACGCGACGCGCGGCAGCGATGTCGGTGAGCGGATCGCCGTCCACCAGCACGAGGTCGGCTCGCAATCCGGGGGTGATCGCCCCCCGATCGTCGAGTGAGAACGCGTGCGCGGCCGTCGAGGTGGCAGCGCGCAGCGCTTCGGCTGTTGACAGGCCGGCGTCCACGAGCAGAGCGAGTTCGTCGTGCATGCTCTCGCCGTATGGCGGCATTGCCCGTTCGAGGAGCCCGATGTAGGCGTCTTCGTCGTGCATGCTCTCGCCGTATGGCGGCGATGCCCGTGTGAAGGACCCGATGTTGGCGTCGGTGCCGGCCAGGACCGGAACGCCCGCGGCATGCATCGCGCGCGTGCTCTCGTGGGCGTGTGCATAGCTCACACCGGGAACGCCCGCTGCGGTGAGATTCGCGGCGACGCCTTTCATCGTCGTCAAGGTCGGGATGAACACCGTGCCCTGGGCGAGCATCGTCTCAGCCGTCGCATCGTCGAGCGCGCGGTCGAGTGGAGCATGGGTGATCATGTCGGCCCCCGCAGCGAGGCTCATACGCACAGCTTCGTACAGGGCTGCGTGCGCGATGACCTTGAGCCCCCGCGCGTGCGCAGCAGCCACGAGTGCATCGAGCACGTCCTGGGTGGGACCGGGCAGATCGGCGATGATCTTGATGTAATCCACCCCGTCTGCCACCTGCACCTCGACGAACCGCTCCGCCTTGTCGGGGGAATCGACCAGCGCGACGTCCGGATAGGTCGGAATGCGGCTGTGCGTGCTGCCCTGAGATGTCGCCGCCATGCCGGCGGTGCGGAAGTCAGCGACTCCCCTCAGTCCCCGCAACGACTGGAACTGTGATGCGGGCCATGTCGCCATGTCCAGGCCGGTGGTGACACCGTACGTGGCGAGCGTCTCGAGGGACTCGCGCCCCTTCAGGTGCATGTGACAGTCGATCAGGCCAGGAAGGAGCACCGTACCTTCCGCGTTGACGACAGCGGCACCGACGACGACCGCATCCGCTGATCCGTCACCGATGCGCCCGTCGGGCTGGACGACGACCGTCGTGGGGGCGCTCAGACTGTGTCCGTCGAAGACCCTGGTGTTCGTGATCGCGGTCGCAGAGACTGCGCCGAGCGTGGAATCCGTCATGAACTGCTCCGTTCGAGGAGATGTAGATACGAGACATTATTGTTCACGGGCTGACTACTCTCCCGCCGACGCGTTGACGGCGGCGAGCTGCTCGTCGGGGGTCATGTTCATGAACGCCTCGAGCATCTCGGGAGTCATCTCGTAGACGGTCGGGAACTGCCCGATCGGCACGACGGAGTGCAGCACCCGGTCGCCGTAGACGTGCACGAGGTTGTAGGACTGGCCGCCGTCCTGGCCGCGGGCACCGGGGTAGGCGACGGCGAGGTCCTGCGTGTAGCAGGTCGCCGACGCGACCGACACGGGCACGCCCGCGAACGTGCTGGTGGTCGAGTAGTGCAGGTGACCGCCCAGGATGCCGCGCACGTCGGTGCCCCGGATGACCTCGGCGAGGCGCTCCTGGTCGCGCAGCTCGACCAGGGCGATGAGCCCGATCGGGCTCGGCACGGGCGGGTGGTGCAGCGCGATGAGGGTGCCGTCGGGCGCGGGGACTTCGAGCTCGCGGCGCAGCCACGCCAACTGCTCGTCGCTGATCTCGCCGTGGTGCTGCCCGGGCACCGTCGAGTCGAGCGCGATGATGCGCAGACCGTTGACGTCGTAGACGCGGTCGACGGGCTCGGACTGGTCGGCCTCCTCGTCGAGCAGGCCGCGGCGGAACGCGACGCGCTCGTCGTGATTGCCCATCACCCAGATCACCTGGGCACCGAGCTTCTCGGCGGCGGGCTCGACGATGGCCCGCAGGCGCTCGTAGGCGTCGGGGCGGCCGGTGTCGGCGAGGTCGCCGGTGAACACGATCGCTTCGGGGCGGGCGTTGGCCTTGGTGAAGCCGTCGAACAGCTCTGCGAGGTTCTTGTCACTGTCGATGCGCTCGTGCAGCAGGTCGCCGTCGCCCACGAAGTGGGTGTCAGAGACATGCAGGATGAAGTGCTCGGGAGCGGGATGCTGGCTCGCGATGTGCGACATGGTGTGTGTTCCTTCCGATCAGACCGCGGTGGCGGCGGGGTCGATGATCACGGCGGTGAGACGCTCGAGCTCGGTGGGGGTGAGTCCGTGGGCGAGGAGGTAGGCGCTGATCGACCCGTGCTCGCGGTCGATGCGCTCGAGCAGCGCCTCGAGCACCTCGGCGGGGCTCTCGGTGATGAGTTCGACCATTCCCGCGGTCAGTTCGATGCCGCGCTGTTCGAAGACGGCGGTCATCGCGTCTGACCACTCGCCGCGCAGGTTCTCGGCGGTGGCGGCGTAGTCGGCCACGACGTCGTCGCGGTCGACCCCGGCGGCGGCGAGCGCGAAGGCCACGACGAGACCGGTGCGGTCTTTGCCGGCGGTGCAGTGCACGAGCACCGCGTCGTCGTCGTCAGCCGCGATGATCACCCGGATCGCGTCGACCAGCTGCGCCCCGCGCTCGTCGACGATGTGGTCGTAGACGGGCACGAGTCCGACGTGCGTGGTGGCCTGCGCGGCCGGGTCGGCGTCGTCGAACACGGGCAGGTGGTGCACGGTGACCTCGAGCCCGTCGACCGCGCTCGGCGCTGTGGCGCGCTCGTCGCCGCCGCGCAGGTCGATGATGTGGGCGACGCCGATCTCGGCCAGCCGGTCGCGACCGGTCGCGTCGATGCGGTGCAGAGCATCTGACCGCAGCAGCTTGCCCCACCGGCTGGTGCCGCCGGCTGCACGGTAGCCGCCGGTGTCGCGCAGGTTGTAGAGGCCGGCCACGGCGTGGCGACGCTCACGAGGCGCCGCGGTCGCGGCATCCGGCGACGAAGCGGCCGCGGCATCCGTCGCCGAAGGCGTCAGGTCGAGGTCGATGGTCATTCGATCAGCCCCTGCGCGCGCTCGGCGGCCTCGGTCATAGTGGCGGCCGGGTCGGCGCCGTAGAAGACCGCGTCTTCGATGGCGGTGGCGAGCACCTGGTCGACCTGGGCGTAGCTGTCGCCGGGGTACGACACCCACGGCTCGAGCGCGTCGAGCTGCTCGAGGTTGGGCTTCACGAGCGGGTTGGCTTCGACCCAGTCATAGAGCGGTCCGCCCTCGTCGGCCATGCTGCTGCGCAGCGGTAGGTACCCGATCTGGGTCGAGATGATCTCGTAGGCGCGGGGGCTGGTCATGAACTGCATGAGCTCCCACGCGGCGGCCTGCTTGGCGGGGTCGGTGGCGAACATCGCGAGGAACGAGCCCGAGTTGGTGGGCACGACCGCCTGGTCTCCGAACGCGGGCAGGGTGTGAGCGTCGAGGGTCCAGCCACCGGCCTCGGCGCCCATCATGAACGCGCCCTGCAGGGCCGAGCTGTTGACGTGGATCGCGGTCTTCCCCTGCGCGAACGCCTCGTACTGGCTGGTGAAGTCCTCGTTGGTGAGCACGCCGTCCTCGTACATCTCGGTGAAGGTCGCGACCGTATCGATCGCGGCGTCCGAGCCGAACTCGATCGTCGTGCGGTCATCGCTCAGCACCTGGGCGCCGTTCGAGAGGAAGAGGCCCTGCATGCACCAGCTGCCGCCGGTGATCACGCACGACGCGCTCATCGAGGGGGCACCGGTGGACTCGGTGATCTGCGCGGCGGCGTCTTCGATGATCAGGTCGATATCACTGACGGCGGCGGTGCTCTTGAAGGAGCGACCGACACCAGAGAGCTGGATCGTTCCCATGAGTCGCCTTCTGCAAGCGACCTGACGAACCGGGGCCTTCCCGCGAAATCCGCTTGCAGAGCTATTGCAATCGAGGAAAGTGAATTTCCTGCAAACGGAGTGTCAACGCCCATCGCCGTGGTCGATAACGTCTGGCACGTCGGATGCCTCGGCGTCGGAGCCGTCGTCGGCGACGATGTCGAGCACCTCTTCGCGCACCGCGAGGCGCGCGCGGTCGGCGGCGTCGCTCATGCGGTCGGCGACGGCGATCTGCAGGGCGTTGAGCACGAGCAGCTGTACGAGCCCGCTGCCGAGAATGCCTTGATCCCACGCCTGGAAGCGCGCACCGGCGACGAGCAGGTGGTCGGCGCGGGTGGTGAGCGGGGTACGGGCGAAGCTCGTGACCCCGATCACGGTGGCGCCGGCGTCGACGGCGGCGTCCGCAACCGCGAGGGTCACCGAGTTGGCGCCACTCGAGCTGACGATGAGGCACACATCACCGGGGGCGAGCACGCGGGCGGTGAGGTGGGCGACCACGCCGTCAGCGGGCGCTTCGCAGGGCCGGCCGTTGACGGCGAACGCGACGGCCGACGCCTGGGCGGCGGCGTGCGAGGCGCCGGTGCCCGAGATCAGCAGGCGCGGCGCGCGGGCGATGGCGTCGGCAGCGGCGTCGAACGCGACCGGGTCGATCGAGGCGAGCGCGGTCTGCAGCATCCCACCCGCCCCTCGGCCAGCCACCGCAGAAAGCCCTCGGTGCCGGCGGGTGCGTCGGGCGCGGCGGTGGCGTCGGCGGCGAGGTCACGCACGAGCAGCATGCGCAGGTGCTGAAAGCTGCGCAGCCCCAGCGCCTGGGCGGTGCGGCTGACGGTGGCCGGCGACGTGTTGGCGGCTTCGGCGAGGTCGGCGCCCGACATGTCGACCACGTCGTGGGGTCGCTCGGCGCAGATGCGGGCGACGCGCTGCGCGCTCGGTACGAGCGACGGCAGGATCGAGAGGATGTGGTCGATGGTTCCGCCGAGCGGCGGCTCGTTGAGGGGCGAGTTCATGTAGCCGGTGATCACCTTTCGGGTTCGCCGCACATCGTATGGGCGCAATGCGACCACGACCCCAACCATAGGTGAACGCAGCGTTCATCGCCTCCGCTATCCGCGAAAGGCAATTTCATGACCTCCCTGCGTCCGCTCGAGCTCCCGAACAGTGCCATGCCCGCAAGGAAGTCGGCCAAGGGTGACTCGACCGAAGACGCCCACCTCGAGCGCCGCGATGGCGCCTACGATGACCGTCCGTGCGAGCCAGAGCCACGTGATCTGTCGATCCCGGCGGTCAAGCGCTCGAACGTTCCGCACGTCGATGTTCCGCTGGCGGGGGCGCCGGGGCAGCAGACACCGGTAACCAACGACGCGAAGAAGCCTGCCACGACGATGACGCCCGCAGCGCGGAACCAGAGGGCGGGGGCGACGCGCGAAACTGATCCTGCTCATGGCCCGATCAGACCGATGGCCACTCAGACGTGAAAGGGGAGACATCGCGCCCGGGCCGAACCGTCGCACGCTGACGTCCCCTCACCGCGCAGTGCCCGCAAGGGGATGGTAGATGGGCGAGCAGTTCTGGGACTCTGGTCGACGATTCTTCAGCTCGCCTGTGGAAGTCCCTGGGACAACGCCTGTCGGATTCTCCAAACAGGAAAACCGCTGAGCTGCGCAATCAAGTCCACATCGAACTCGTGCTCGAAGTAGGCCACCCGCACCGCCCGGATGCGCGACGGATTGTCACCGAAAGCCAGTGTGAACTCGGTGGCGTAGCGCTCCCAGACGCTGAACTCATACCCCGGTGCCGTCACGATGCATTCACCTCATCCCGGGTGCAACTCTCAGGAGTGGTCGCGGTG
>NZ_JBYIPB010000024.1:0-10770 GCF_057706855.1 Microbacterium sp. bgisy207 | reverse complement strand
CTCTCCGCTTTCATCCTGCGGGCGTTCGCGGAGAACAAGGAGTTCATGGTGGTCCCCCTCGACGGCTCCCCCGCTCATAAGGGCAGCGCTGCGAGTGTGGGATGGCTGAAAGACAGCCATCGCGCCGACCCGGTGGAAGCTGACCCAGACGCGTACGAGAACGCGCAGAGCAAGTTCGTCGAGGATAAGGCGGCGCCGCTCGTTGCTCGACTGGATGCCGGCGACGACAGCGTGCTGAACGGGCCGGAGCGAGAGATCCTTGAGAAGCTGCTCATCCTTCACTACCAACGGCATCCGGCGATGATGAAGCACGTCTACGACGGGACAGCGCCTGACTTCAAGAGGTACGCGCACGTGCCAGGCATCGATGAGGCCCGTCTGGCTTTCCTCGCGCAGGCCGCAACGTTCACGGCTGACCTTGACGCGAAGTTCATTCCCGAGATTCACGAGGACGTGAAAGCCCGATGGGCTGAGTATCGGCGCGTCCTGGACGAGTTCACCTGGAACGTCGTTCGCTACGAGGAGCCATCTTTACTCCTCGGCGACATGCTTGTGTGCCCGTCACGGCTCCACCCGGACCGCACGCTCGACGAGCGTCAGTACGGGTGGCAAGTCGGCCTCATGACCGCCGAGCGGGTGACAGTGGCGTTGACACCGACGACGGGACTCCTCCTGTCGCGCGGTGACCGAGTGCGAAGGCTCATCCCGGAAGCGTTCAACCGCTCAACC
Organism: Microbacterium sp. bgisy207; assembly: GCF_057706855.1. NCBI lineage: Bacteria > Bacillati > Actinomycetota > Actinomycetes > Micrococcales > Microbacteriaceae > Microbacterium > Microbacterium sp. bgisy207. The sequence goes on along the minus strand of NZ_JBYIPB010000024.1, from coordinate 10,041 downwards.
ATCGGAGCGGCGACGAGGTACATCCTCTTTCCCGGTAGTTGGCCGGCACGAAACCCGCGAGCGTTCTCCAACGCTGTAGACCTCCTCGCGCAGCGCGGCGCGGACGTTCCTCGGTAGATCGCGCTAGCCCCCGGCGATGGCGTCGCTCTTGGCGAGGGCGCGCGCGACGGTCGACTTGCCGACGCTGAGCACCGCGGCGATGCGGTCGAGGCTGTGGCCCTCGGTGCGCATCCGCTTGGCCTGTGCGATCTTCTCCGGCGTCATTTTCGACGGCCGTCCACCGACCCGGCCCTGCGCCTTGGCGTGGGCGAGGCCGCGCATCGTGTTCTCCCGGATCGTGTCGACGCGGAGCTGGGCGAACACGGCCACCATGCCGAACAGGGCGCGGCCCATCGGAGTTGTGGTGTCGATCATCGGCTCCGTGAGGCTCTTGATGTTCACGCCTCGTCGGTCGAGGTCGTGCAGCGTCTCGATGATGATTCGCTCCGTGCCACCGAGGCGGTCGAGGCGGCGCACCAGAAGGGTGTCGCCGTCGCGGAGGTAGTCGAGGCAGGCGAGCCACTGGGGGCGGTCCGTGATGCGGCTGGATTCGCCGTGGTCGACGAATACTCGAGAAGCGCCGGCCGCGCGCAGCTCGGCCTCCTGGGCGGCGGGGTTCTGCTCCCGCTTCGACACACGGGCGTAGCCGACAACGTTCATCGCGCACTCCCTCGCATGCCCGTCGACGACGCATCCGATCGACGGATGTACTCGGCGTGGTCGATCCGGCCACCCGCATACTCGGTGAGGTTGGCGACGTCGGCGCGGTTCGGCTCCCAGCCCTCATGCCAGGCGGCCGCGAGGGACTGCACGACGGACCAGCGCTGCGTCTCGGTCAGGCCGTCGAACAACTCCGGCCACCGCTGCTCAACATCGAATCGAGTAGTCATCGGGTCAGTCACGTCCGCTCCGTCCTGTGTCAGTTCTGCCTCTTTCGGGGTGCTGCGTCCTCGAACGCCCTGCGACGTTCGCGCCCGGCGTGGGTGCCGGTCGCACGGCCCCTCTCGCACTTATGGGGAAGCTTGCGCGGAGGGCGTCGGCTACGCCGTTGTCGCTCATCCGGGACGCCGAAGCGTCACGGTCTAAAGGGGTGATCGCCTTCCCCAGCACCGCGGCGAGCTGATCGTTTCGGCCGGTGTCCTGGGAGTGAAACCGTGCCTGCACGAACTCGTCGCGCAGCGGCGAGCCTGGAGCAAATTGCGCGGCGTCGATCCGATAGCTGGCCTGCTCTGCGAGCTGGGAGAAGAACACGAACTGCGTCCGCGTATTGCCCTCACGGAAGCTATGCACGACATTCAGCTCCCCCCAGCTCTCCGCGAGCTCGTCAACGAACTTCGCTTGCGGCAGTCCGCGCAGATAGTCCTTGCCGGCGAGCTTGGCGTACTCGGTCTCGGCGGCCGCCGTCAGGTGAGGGCCGGCGCCGTAGTAGGCGTGTCCGTCCTTCGTCATGAACTGCCCGGCCGGCGCCACCCGTTCTTGACCAGCCCACTCGTAGACGTCCTGGAACACGTAAGCGTGGATCGCCTTCATGTGGTCGTAGTCGAACTGGCCGGGAATCGGGTGGTCGTACAGCTCTTGGAGGCGCGTGTGGGCGTATGCCTCTTCCAACTGCCGGAGCTTGTCGGGGTCGGGTTCCCCATACGGCTTGCCGGGTGCGGTGAACTTGTTCCTCAACACAGAAGTACCTGGGATGAAGTAGTCATCCCAGGTACGAAAGGTGGTGCCGCGAGGCATCAGCCCTGCACGTGGCGGCGGATCGCAGCGCGCGCCTCATCCCCCGTCAGCTCGTGGCGGGCAGCCCGCTCGACGATGGTGCGCAGCGCCGGGTCGGTGACCTCGTGGCCGGCCAGCGCGAGAGCTGCATCCGCGAACGCCAGGCGGTCCTCGGCAGCGGTCGATGCCGGCGGTGCGGCAATGAGCGTACGGACCATGATTGCCCCTCTCGTGGCGTGGTTCGATTCTATCAGCTATGGGCCGAAAACGGTCGAATCAGGTTTCGGAACATGGGAGGTTTTGGCACGGAGTTTCGGCACGGCGTGTCGACGTCGACGGGCCGGGGTTGGCACTCGTCCCGAAATCGATCAGTTTCGAGCGGTTGCGGAAACCTACAAGCGTGCCTCGACACCCACGCCCACGATCGCAGGCCAAACCACGTATCTACGCGGCCGGCCCCTCGACCTCGATCGTGATTCGCGCGCCCGCTTCAATCACTCCCGGCCCCTTGTCGGGCGTAGGCGCGGGGACGGGGATCTCTTGTTCCGCCTCCCAGATGATTCGCGCGTTGTGCGCCGACGGGTGAAACAGCTCATCGAACCCCAGCAGGCCGGCCGAGGACGGGGGCGTCGCGATCCCCTGCTCGATGACGACGACGAGTGGAGAAGGCCACGGCCGCGAGAACCGCAGGCACGCTGAGGATGATCGCGATCGTCCCCCAATCCAACACGTCTTCCATGCGGACAAGGTAGACGCCAGCTCTCGCGCCGCGCCTGTAGGTTCTCGCTCAAAGTGGCGGACGACGCGAAGGATTCCACGCTAGTTGGCGGCGGTCTCGGGCCCACCGTTCCACGCGAAGTGGCGAACCTCTGCCCTCTTAGAAGACGTCAGCCGGGTCGGTGATCGCTCGCGAGGACTCTTCACCCTGGACGGAGCGGTATAGACGCGCCTCGGATGCGACGAGTTCAACGCCGGAATCACGATGCGAGGTCCATAATTGCCGCCAGGGTTGTTCAGGGAGTTCGAGCAAGAGCGGTTCTGTGCCGAAGTTGACGACGAGGCATGTGGCGGATGACTCGAGTTCTCGGATGATCGTGATCGACGTTGCGGTGTGCGCGTGCACGCGGATCGTTCCGTGTTGCAGGGCGCGCTCACTGTTACGGATCGCCAGAAGACCCTTGACTTTATTCAGCGTGGAGCGGGGGTCCGCACCTTGTTGCTCCACGCTGAGATCAGCTGCCCAGGCCGGTACTGGTAGCCACGGTTCGACGTCGTCGTCGCAGAATCCAACGTGCGCCGCCGTGGTCCACGGCATCGGCATTCGCTGGGGGTCACGACCGAGGCCCTGCCCGGGTGCGCGGAGTGCGGCGCAGTCCCGTTCGCGCTCGACGGAAACGGGCGAATCGGGCAGACCGAGTTCGTCTCCATAGTAGAGGGTGGGCGTGCCGCGAAGCGTGAGAAGCAGCGCGAGCGCGGCAAGGGTGTTCTCGGGACCGATTCGGGTGGCGAGACGGCTGCGATCGTGATTGCTGAGCACCCAGTTGGGCCACGAAAGCGGAGTGAGCGCAGCTTCGTACCGCTCGATGACATCCGCGACGGCGTCCCCGTTCCAGGGCGTGTCGATGAGGGAGAAGTTCATCGGGATATCGAGGCCAGGAAGCGAGCCCAGCGCCGCGACGCGCTCAAGACGGAGGTGCAGCTCTCCCATGAGAAGCCGGTCGGGGTAGGCGTTGACGACGGTGCGCATCTCGTGGAGCAGCCCGGGGAGTTCGGGTTGGTCGGCGGTGTACTTCTGCACCTGGCGGACGGTCGAGTGCGCGCCGGCGCCGGCGATCTCGATGGGGTCGTCGGCGGAGGGTTCGGGGTTGTCACGCAGTTGGTCGTCTTTGATGAGCCGCCACACGGCGTCGACGCGGAATCCGTCGACGCCGCGGTCGAGCCAGAACCGGAGGACATCGAACATCGCCTGTTTCACCGCGGGGTTGCGCCAGTTCAGGCTGGGCTGCTCGGGAAGGTGGGCGTGGTAGTAGTACTGGCCTGTCGGCTCGTGGAAGGTCCAGGCCGGTCCTGAGAACGCCGAGGCCCAGTTGTTCGGTGGCCCACCGTCGCCTGCGGGGTCATGCCACAGGTACCAGTCACGGTGCGCGGCGTCGCGACCGGTGAGCGCGTCCTGGAACCATGGGTGTTCGTTGGAGGTGTGCTGCGGCACGTAGTCGAGCAACACTCTCAGGCCCAGAGCGTGCGCTTTCGCCACCACGCGGTCGAACACGGCGAGATTACCGAAGACCTCACCGATGCTCGTGTAGTCGGACACGTCGTATCCAAAGTCCAAGAGGGGCGACCCGTAGACGGGGCTGAGCCAGATGGCGGACACGCCCAGTTCCGCGATGTACTTGAGTCGGCTTTCGAGGCCGTGCAGGTCGCCGAAGCCGTCGCCGTCGCCGTCCTGGAACGAGGGGACATAGACCTGGTAGAGAACTCCGTACCGCCACCAGGCACCGGGGGTCGCTTCATCGTCGGTCATCTCAGCCCTTCACGGAGCCGGCGGTGAGGCCGGAGACGATGCGGCGCTGGAAGATGAGCACCAGCACAATGAGCGGAATGGAGATGATGACAGACGCGGCGCTGATCATCCCGAGCGGTTGCTCGTACTCGCTGGCGCCGGTGAAGAACGCGATCGCGACGGGGACCGTTCGCACGTCGGGGCTGTAGGTCAGGGTCGCGGCGAGAAGGAACTCGTTCCACGCGAAGATGAATGCGAGGATCGCGACGGTGGCGATGCCGGGGACCGCGAGCGGGAGGATCACCTTGTAGAAGGTCTGGAACGGGGTCGCGCCGTCGATGTATGCGGCTTCCTCGAGCTCAGCAGGGATCTCCTTGAAGAACGACACCAGTGTGTAGATCGACAGCGGCAGAGTGAACGTCAGGTACGGGATCACGAGTCCGATCAGCGTGTTGTACAGGCCGATGTTGTTCCAGATCGCGAACATCGGCGCGGCGATCGCGATGCCGGGGAACGTGGTGATTGAGAGCACGATTGCCAGCAGAGCGAACTTGCCGCGCATCCGCAGTCGTGCGAGGGCATACGCGGCGAATGCGGCGAATATGAGGGCGAGCACGGTGCTCGCGGTCGCGACGATGGTGGAGTTCAGCAACGAGCGTAGGAAGTCGCCGTCTCCGAGCACGTTGAGGTAGTTGCTGAGTGAGGGGTTGTCGGGAAACAGGCTCGCGCGCGAGAGGTCGGAACCGGTCTTCAGAGAGGTGTTGATCAGCCAGTAGAACGGCACCAGCGAGAAGACGATGACGGCCGCCACAGCGAGCCAGACAAAGGGATTGCGCTCCGGGCCGCGTCGACGACGCCGACGTGGGGCGTCGGGAGCCACGCGGCGGGCCGTTGGCGCGGTGATCAATTCGGTAGCGGTCATTTCTTCTCCCGGGTGACAGCGCGGATGTTGCCCCCTGCGAACCGGATGTAGACGAGTGAGACGATCATCACGATGACGAACGTCATGATGGCGACGGTGGACCCTTCACCGACGAGCTGATTTCCGCGGAGTTCGGAGTAGGCCAGGATCGACATGGTCTCGGTGCCGTAGGCGCCGCGGGTGAGCACGAAGGGAAGGTCGAACACGCGGAGCGCGTCGAGAGTGCGGAAGATCATCGCGAGTGTGATCGCGGGCCACAGCAGTGGCAGGGTGATGTTCCAGAACCGCTTCCACGCGCCGGCGCCGTCGAGCTCGGATGCTTCCCTGATCTCTTCGGGGATCACCTGGAGGCCGGCGAGCACGAACAGCGCCACGAACGGCGCGGTCTTCCACACGTCCGCGAGGATCACGACGGTCATGGCATAGCCGCTCTGGCCGAGCCAGACGATGCTGGAATCCGTGACGCCGAGCCCGTTGAGGATGGTCGTCACCAGACCGAGATCGGGGTCGAAGATCGTGCGCCAGGTGATGGCGCTGACGACGGTGAGGATGGCGTAGGGCAGCAGTACGATGCTGCGCAACAGCGGGCGGAACCGGAACGCCAGATTCAGCAGCAGTGCCATCGCGATGCCCAGGGTCAGCTCGAGTGCGACGGAGATGATGGTGAAGACAAAGGTGTTTCCGACAGCGCTCCACCACACCCCGGAGGACAGGTACTCGATGTAGTTGCCGAGGCCGACGAATCGGGACAGTCCGGGCGTGATGACGCTGTACTGGTTGAGGGAGAGCCAGAGCGCGTAGGCGATGGGCGCTCCCGCGACGAGCACCATGACGATGAGCGCGGGAGAGACCATCCGCCATGCGAGGCGTCGCTCGGCCTTGTGGGCCGAGGGACGCCTCGCCTGGGTAAGAGCAGTCATCGTCTTAGAACGTGTCCAATGCTTCCTGGATGCGCTCGGCCATCTGCGTCGTCGCATCCTCCGGCGTGAGGTCTCCACTGAGGACCTCGCCCACGGTCTGGTAGATCGCCTGTGAGACCTGCGGGTACACGGGGGTCACCGGCCGGGACTTTGCGCTTTGCAGAGCGGTGTAGAGCTCCTGGGAGAACGGCAGCGCCTCCTGGACCTCGGGCGCTTCGTAGGCGGCCGTCACCGCCGGAGCGAGGGAGTTGTTGATCGCGATCTGCTCCTGCCAGTCCTCGCTGGTCATGAAGTCGATCAACGCCAGAGCAGCGCTCGGGTTCTCCGAGAATGCGCTGACGGCGACGTTGCTGCCCCCGAGTACGCCGATTCCCACGCCATCCTCGTCCCACGCCGGCAGCGGCGCGACTGCGAACTTGTCCGCGATCGCGGACTGCTGGCCAGCCGCGTAGGCGAACGGATAGTTGCGCATCGTCGCCCCGGAGCCAGCCTCAAAGGCCAGACGGGTCGCGTCCTCGTTGTAGGTGACCACCGACCGGGGGGACGCGCCATCGGCGAGCCCGTCCTGCATGAACTGGAGCACCTCGGTGGTGGTGGCGTTGTCGACCGCGACGTTGCCGTCCGTGTCGAGGATCTCACCGCCGGCGCTGTAGAGGATCTCGAGGAAGCTGATCGTCAGGCCCTCGCTCTGCTCCGCCTGGTAAAGGAACCCATTCGCGGGGTTCTCCTCTCCGTTGGCGTAGAGCCCCTGCCAGCTCGTCGGCTGATCGACCAGGTCGGTGCGGTAGTAGAGCAAGCCCGTATTCGGGTAGAACGGCACTCCCCAGTACTTGTCGTCGTAGTGCAGCGTCTCTGCCGTCGACGGGATGAGCGCGTCGAGCTTGTCGTCGATGACCGCGCTCATGTCGGCGAGATAGCCCTGGGAGGCCAGCTGTGCGGTCCACACGACGTCCAGGCGCAAGATGTCGCACTGCGTCGACTCAGTCTGCATGCGCTGGTTGATCTGCTGTAGCTGGTCGTCCGCCGACGAGCCGAGCTCGATGTAGTCCGCGGTCACCGCGTCCTGCGACGAGTTGAACGCATCGACCGTCGCGCCCCACACTCCCGATGAATCGGTCGGGCCGCACACCGTCACGTCGCCCGTGGCGTCCGCGGCCGAAGCCGGGTCGAGTCCCGACGCACCGGAGGTCTCCGTCGGAGTGACATTGCCGCCGCAGCCGGCGAGAACAAGGGCGAGCACAGACGCTGCCCCGAGGACTGGCACGATGCGCGTGAGCCGTGCCGTCGATGATGTCGTCATCGTCATCGCTTTCTCTAGGTGATCGCAGGGCTCCTGCACCGGTACTCGCCTTCGAGAGGGGCTTGCCGTTACACTCGCCTTGAATAGTCCCATTTGTAGGACGATTGGAGTACACCACGTGGCAACGACGCCTGTCAAGGCGACTCGACGCACTCTCTCCGCGTCGATCGCTGACGATCTACTACTCAAGATCCGCGAAGGAGCATTAGCTCCCGGGGCCAAACTGCCCATCGAAAAAGAGTTGATGGCGCAGTATGGCGTCGGCAGGAACACGGTTCGCGAAGCCGTGCAATCCCTCGTCACAATGGGCTACCTCGACGTTCGGCCGCGTGTGGGCGCGCGCGTCATCGGAGTCCCCACCGCCGATGCGTTGGAAACCGCCGCTGTCGCGGCGCTGCTCACCGGCGAGGCCATCAGTGACATCTACGAGCTACGTCACACCCTCGAAACCGAGATCGCCTTCCGCGCAAGCACGATGGCCACGACCGCCGACCACGAGCACATCGGCGCTGCACTCCAGGACTACGAGCGAGCCGCCCGAGACGGCGTCGACCCTTACCGTGCCGATGTCGCCTTCCACGCAGCTCTCGCTCATGCCTCGCACAACGTCGCCTTCGCGAATGTCCTCGAAGCCGCCAGCGACCTTCTCCTCCGCGCCCGAAAACTGACCGACCACGTCCCCGGCGCAGTCAGCCTCGCGCTGGAGGAGCACACAACGATCGCAGAAGCGATCTTCGCCCGCGACCCCGAGAAGGCACGGCGCGCCATGCAGATCCACATGGACACCTCCATCGCAGCGTGGCACCGCGCCCAACGACTGTTCAGCACCAGCAAGGACCCCGCTTGACCGACACACTCCGCGTCACCATCGCGGCCCCCATCGACCCCTCCCTCTGCGATCTCCTTGTCGATCTGGAACCACGTATCGACCTCATCGTCGACCTCAGCCTCCTCGCCCCCCGCCGCTACCCCGCCGACTTCGCAGGCGACCCGGCCTTTCGGCGCACGGTCGCACAACAGCGACGTTTCGACGAGATGCTGCGACGCGGTGAAGCCCTCTTCGGTATCCCCGATCTCAGTCCGGCAGCACTAGCGACGACCGCTCGACGAAATCCTGACCTTCGATGGGTACACACCATGGCCGCGGGCGGGGGCGGCCAAGTGCGCGCCGCGAACCTCACACCCGATGAGCTCACACGCATCGTGTTCACCACATCCGCGGGCGTGCACGGACGCGCCTTGGCAGAGTTCGCTGCCCTTGGCGTCCTCGCGGGAGCCAAATCGCTCCCGCGACTCACGGAACAGAAGCACCAGAAGCGTTGGACAGAACGCTGGCTTATGGGGCAAGTCGCGAACCAGCGGGCGCTCATCCTTGGGTTCGGGGGCATCGGCCAAGCCGTCGCCTCAACCCTCAAGGCTCTCGGAATGCACGTGACCGTCATGGCGCGTTCCTCCCACGAACACGGCGCTGTAGACCGATTCGTGAAGCCCGCGGATCTGCTCGCCGCTGCCAACGAATCCGACGCTGTCATCCAAACGCTCCCCGGAACCGACACCACCGACAACATGCTCGACACCTTGTTCTTCTCGCACATCAAAGACGGCGCCACCATCGTGAACGTCGGGCGCGGCACCGTCATCGACGAAGAGTCGCTGACGGCGGCCCTGCAGGCCGGCCGTGTCGGATTTGCCGCGCTCGACGTCTTCACCCGCGAGCCTCTCCCTCCGGAGAGTCCACTGTGGACGATGCCCAACGTCCTCATCAGCCCTCACACCGCCGCGCTCACCGATCAGGAAGAGCGCGCAATCGTCGAGCTCTTCTCTGAAAACGCCACCCGACTACTCGACGATCAACCGCTCAGGAACCGCGTCAACACAATCGAGTTCTACTAACAATGCTCACGCGCCCACTCCCGCACGCAATCGTCATCTCCGGCGTGAGCGGATGCGGCAAGAGCACCATCGGCGCCCTGCTCGCCAAACGCCTCAATCGACCATTCCTGGACGCCGACGACTACCATCCCGCGGCCAACATCCAGAAGATGGCCACCGGTACACCCCTCGAAGACACCGACCGCTGGCCGTGGCTGGACGCCGTCAGCGAAGCGCTCACCTCGACCCCTTGCATCCTCGCCTGCTCAGCGCTCAAGAGATCCCACCGGGACCGCCTCCGCCAACACTCCCCGGACGCACTTTTCGTGCAACTAGGGGCTCCACCGGACGAGATCAGCCAGCGGCTCACAAGCCGTACCAACCACTTCATGGCGCCCGCCCTGCTTGCATCTCAGCTATCAGCCTGGGAGCCCCTACACCCGAACGAACACGGCTTCACTGTTGACGCAAGCACACACCCTGACATTGTCATCCGAGAGATTGAAAAGTCCCTTCTCAAGGAACCGATTCCGAAGCCCCCATCTGGGAGAACGTCGACGCTTCCTGGACCTCGGTCGACTCGTAGGCAGGCGTCACCGACGACGCGAGAAGGTTGTTGATCGCGACGCAGTTGGTCAGAAGACAATCAGGAAGCCGACTAAGCGCGGCAATGAGGACAGCCGGGTGTTCGGTTGACGCGCACGATGATGCGTCATAACCCACCACCCGTCCGCGACCGCACCCCCATACCCTCTCCCGAAACCGAACGTCC
>NZ_JBYIPB010000023.1:0-12219 GCF_057706855.1 Microbacterium sp. bgisy207 | reverse complement strand
TCGGCGATCGAGACGCCGGCGAGGGAGATCGTCGTCAGCACCCGGTCGAGCACACCGTTGGGACGCAGCGCGGAGAGGATGCCGAGCCCCAACGCGATCGGGACGGCGATCGCCATGGTGCAGAACGTGAGCAGCAGAGTCGCAGGCACCCGGCTGAGCACGAGGTCCAAAGCGGGCACGCCCTGCCAGATGGAGTTGCCGAAGTCGCCACGAATCCAGCCTGAGAAGGACCGGAAGAATTGCTCCCAGATCGGGTCATTGAGACCCATCGCCTCGCGGGTGTCGAGATAGAGCTGGTGACTCGCGGAGGGAGGCAGGATCAGTCGTGCCGGGTCGCCGATCTGTGTCACGACGAACCACACCGCGGTCAGGTCAGCATGTCACACAACAACAGCACCGGAAGCGCGAGGATGACCACCACGCCCAGGTACGGCAAGTTGCGTCGCGCCACGACGAAGCCGTTCGCATCGTAGCGGCCAGCGAGGTATACGTTCAGCCCGGAGATCGGTCCTACCGCTGCGGCGCAGCCCCACGCGATCATGGCGACCATAGCAAACAGGGTGGGGTTCGGGTGGGTCGATGCGAAGAGGGCGGCGGCCGCCGCGATCGAGATGACGGGGTGGACACCGGCGAATGAGACCAGAATCATGGCGATCACAAGCAACCATGCCGTCAGCACGGTGAACTCGGTCACCGGGGCGCTCCAGCCTGCGGCGTCGACGAGTGCCCGCATCCCGACGGAGAGGACGCCGGCTGCGGTGAACAAGGTGACCTCGCCGCGCATCCGGGGAAGACCGCGTACAACATGGGCGGCGAGGATCCTCGGCATCCGCCGGGGATGCCTCGTCATAAGGCTGGCGACGGTGACCAGCAACGAGGCGAGCAGCACGATCACAGACAAGTCGACCGAGGGCAGCAGTGCGTGGCCAACGATGACAAGCGCGGCCAACGAGAGCGGGATCCGCAGCATGGACACGCCGATCGCGAATCCGGTGTACGACGGCAGCTCATCCCCGAAGGCGCGGACGAGCAAAGCGACCCCGATCGCCAAACTGACCACCGCGAGGATCAACCCGCACAGCACGAGCACGCCGGACTGCGCCGTAGGCGCGTACGTGAACGCAACCGCACTGGCCGCCCAGAACGGTGACCAGAACGCGCCCGGGGAGAACGCGCGTGACAGCATGAGCGCGTTAGCAATCGACAGCCGCCCTCGACGGGCGAGGTGATCGCCGACGAGGTTCACGGCGCTCAGATTGATCACCGCTCCGAGGATGTGGGTTACCACTGCAGTCCGCCACACCGCCGCCGCCCCAGTCAGCCGGGACGAGACCTCGGGCTCCTCCCGCGTGATCGTCGCCACGAAAGATACGGCCGCGAGCATGCCCAAGAGCGTCTGGTTCAATCCGAACACCTCGACCGGGTCGAACCGGTACCCGAGGACGAGTGCGGTAACCAGCGCGGCGACCCCCGTGACAACAAGAATGGCCGCGATAAGGCGTTGCGGGCGTCGCAGCTGCAGGAAGCCGAGAACGCCGACGGCGAGTGAGGCGGCACCAGCAAGAGGCAGCGCCGATGGGATCGCCGGTGACACGGCGACGAGGGCCATGGTCACCGCCAACGCGATGCCCAGCGCGGAGTCGAGGCGGCTCATCGGACACCGCCGCCGGCGTAGTAGTCGGCGCCGCGGACGTAGCCTGCTGGCTCCGGCTGTGACGCAGGTGTCGACCAGGCATCACGGCTGCCGGGATCGTCTTGCCGCGATTCGAGGATCGGCCGCAGGTGCGCGTAACGCGGCGAGCGGACCCGGGACGCCAGCGCGATGCCGGCGGCCGCTTCGACTCGGGCGGCAGAGTAGCGGCGGGTCAGCCGCAGCACCGCCAACGCCGCGTCCAGGCCCTGCTCATCGACCGGAACGGACTCGAAGATTCGGTTCACGACCGTCGTGGTGTGCTCGCCGATCCGGGCTGCCCATTCCCGGACACGCTCGGCGTCCCATTGCCGGTAGCGGGGCCCGTCGGGCAGGTCGCTGTCGTGGGTCCGATACTCATTCACGACACCCGTGGGGGCGAGGAGATGGCTGGTCAACCGCTCCTGCCCGGCGAACACCTCCAGCGTCCTGTCGGTGACTCGCAGGTCAACGCTGCGGCCGATGTGCGGGAACGGGACGGAGTAGAAGTTGCGCTCGAACACCACGTGCCCGTTCTTCTGCACTCGACGCCGGTAGATCCACCGCGAGATCTCGAACGGGACCTGTGGCAGGGGTCGCAGCAGCGGCTTCTCCTCCGCCTCGAACACCCCCAATCGCGACCCTGCGCGTTTCTGGAACGGTTCCGCGTTGAACGCAGCGACCCGCTCATAGACCGCCGTGCGCAACTCCGGCAGGGTCGCGAACTGCCGGTCGCGGAGCGCCGCGATCACCCAGGTCGCGATGTTCCCGACGGTGTTCTCGACACTGGCCTTGTCTTTCGGCTTCTTGATCCGCCCGGGCAGCACCGCGGCGGAGTAGTGCGCCGCAAGCTCCCGATACGCGTCGTTGAGCACGACCTCACCCTCCGCCGGGTGGGAGATGACACCGGTCTTGAGGTTGTCGGGCACGATCCGCGGAACCGAGCCGCCGAACCAGTCGAACATCGCGACGTGCGCGTGTAGCCAGGTGTCCTGCCGCATGTCCAGCGTCGGTTCCACGAACGCGAACCTCGAGAACGGCAGCGCCGCGACGAACAAGAACACCCGCGTCTGCTGCAACGTGACCGGGTCGGTCAGCTGCATCGTCTTGCCGGACCAGTCGACCTCGACCGTCTGCCCCGCCTTGTGACCAACCCGTGAGGCAGCGCCGGCGACCAGCACATGCTGGCCGTAGGTCTTGCAGAACCGGTCATAACCCATCGCCGTCGCCCCGTCGGCCCGGCAGGCGTCGACGTACTCGCCATGCAGCAGCTTCAGCGTCACCCCGACCCGCGCGAGCTCCCGGTGCACCCGCTCCCAGTCCGGCTGCGCGTGAACGCTCTCATGCTCGCGCTCACCCCCACCGGATGTCCGAAGTGCCACTTATTGGTTCCGGGTTTTGTTTACTGAAGGCTGCGTCGAATGGAGCGGTGGGTAGTTCCCAAAGGAGCGACTGGACATAATTTAGGGCCTGGGCGGCACCGTGCAGTCGATCCATCCCCGCATCCTCCCATTCGATCGAGATGGGTCCCCGGTATTGGATTGATGCGAGGGCACGGAATGCATCTTCCCAAGGAATGTCACCGTGGCCAGTTGAGACGAAGTCCCACCCGCGGTGCGGATCCCCCCAAGGAAGATGAGAACCGAGAATGCCCTGCCTCCCGGAGGACGCTCGGAGTCGAGTGTCCTTACAGTCGACGTGATAGATCCGGTCTTGGAAATCACTGATGAATGCGACGGTATCTACGCCCTGCCACGCCATGTGTGAAGGATCCCAGTTGAATCCTAGAGCTGCGCGCTTATCGATGGCTTGAAGCATCCGAACGCTAGTCCAGTAGTCGTATGCGATTTCACTCGGGTGCACCTCAAAGGCGAACCGCACGCCTTCAGCGTCGAACACGTCGAGAATGGGGTTCCACCGAGTTGCGAAGTCTTCATAGCCGGCGTCGATCGTCTCTGCTGGAACTGGTGGGAACATGGCGACGTAGGGCCATATCTTCGATCCGGTGAAGCCAACGACCGTGTCCACGCCAAGTTTGCGCGCTACTCTTGCAGCGCGTTTCATGTCCTCGGCGGCGCGCTGCCGGACGCCTTCCGCGTCTCCGTCTCCCCAGACGTAATCGCGAACAATGGCTTGGTGACGAAAATCGATCGGGTCGTCGCACACCGCTTGCCCAGAGAGGTGATTCGAGATTGCCCAGCACTTTAGGCCGTACCTGTCCAGAATCTCAAGCCGGGAGCTCACGTAGGCCTCGTCCTCGTCAGCTCGAGCGAGATCTAGATGGTCACCGGATGCGGCTATTTCGAGACCGTCGTAACCCCATCCAGCAGCTAACTCAGCGACTTTCTCGAAGGGGAGATCTGCCCACTGTCCGGTGAATAAGGTCACGGGATTTCGGTTACTCATGAAAGTTCTCCTGCCTGGTTGAGGACTGGTGTGTCGATCCAGGACTGGGTGCGCGCCGACTCGAGCACCGCGTCGGTCAGTTGGACGGCACGCAGCCCGTCTCGAAGCGAAGGTAATCCCTCCGGCTTCTCCCCTGCGATGGCTGCGTAGCTGTCGGCGATGAACGCGTTGAATGCGTCTTGGTAACCCATGGGATGGCCAGCGGGCACACGATTCAGTCGAGCGGCGTCGTTGGAGAGGAGCCGTTCTTCACGGGGGAGGAGGATCGACCCGTCCCGACGGCCGATCCACAGCTGGTCGGGGTGTTCTTGCTCGAATCGGTAAGCCGCGTCTCCCGTGTGGATTTCGAGCGTGAGGCCGTTCTTACGGCCTGCGGCCATCTGCGTGATTAGAGCGCAGCCAGGGGCACCGCCCGCGAGTTCGAAGAGGACCCCGGCGATGTCTTCATTATCGACGGGCATGCCACCTCGCTCTGGAAAGACAGTCCGGGCTATTGCAACCACTCGCTTTACCCGCTCACCCGTGACAAATTCGATGAGATCAAACACGTGCGAGCCGATATCAGAAAACGCCCGAGAAGCACCTCCGGATTCACCCGCTCGCCAGTTGCTGTCTTCTCTGTCAAGAAGCCAGTCCTGCATATAGGCCGCATCCACTGACAGCACGACGCTCCGATTGGCCAGGATGCGGGCTCGTGCTTCCCGAACCATGGGATGGTACCGGTAGACAAACGGCACTGTGCCTACCAATCCAGCTGACTCCTGAGCCTGCACTACGCGGAGCGCGTCAGTGAGCTGAGTTGCGATTGGCTTCTCGCAGATGATGTGCTTACCGGCTTCTATGGCCGCAATGCTCTGCGCCGCGTGTACATCGTTGGGAGTGCAGATATGGACGACCTCAACCCGCTTGTCGCTGAGAAGCGAGGCCGCACCTGTCACCGCCTCTTCGATGCCAAGGGCGGCAGCTGCAAGCGCTGACTTAGAGGGTGTGGAGGAGGCGATGCTAAGCAGGCGCACCCCCTCTGCCCGAAGGGCACGGCTATGCACCTGCGCCATAAAGCCCCCACCGAGGATTCCCGCCGAGAGTGTGGCGCGGGCCGGTGTGATGACAGTGTCGTCGCTCATACTTGGTGACCGTTCATGAAAGTTCTAGGCCCGAAACCGCACCCCACTGGAGGACAGCCGCTGGCCGACGTGTGCTTGGTTTGCCTCCATCGGACGACGGAAGCCTCGGAGGCCTTTCTTGGCGCGTCACGCACGTGTTCACCGCATCACAGGATCGTTGCGCTCGATTAACTCGTCTCGACGAGGGGTTCCTTCCCAGTCCCCGACGACTTCGCATGCACGCGCGCCGGCAATAACTGCCGTCTTAACCCTCTGCTCGTGAGGCCGTCCGAGGACTAGCTCTGCAAGGTACCCGGCAACGAATGCATCCCCCGCCCCAACCGTGTCGATCACAGCAGCCGGTCGAGCGGACATGGTCAGGACTTCACCCTTGCAGAGAGAGATGCAGCCTTGGGCTCCAAGCTTGATGACTACGGATTGTGGCCCGTAGGAAGCGATCGAGCGGGCCATCTCTTCAGAAGCGGGGGCGTCAGTGACGAGAGCCGCTTCGTCTGGGCCGGCGAAAAGAACATCCACAAAGGGAAGAGTGTCCCGCAGGAAAGCACTGGCGTCGGTTCGGGACCAGAGTCGCGAACGATAGTTGATGTCGAACGACACCGTGATACCGAAGGATCGTGCGCGCTGAATGAGGCTCGTGGTCAAGGATTGAGCAGATTCGGACAGCGCTGGGGTGATCCCGGTCAGGTGAATAAGCGAGTGTTGTCGGAGGAGCTCGTCATCAACATCGGATGGGGAAAGTGCTGTCGCGGCGCTTTCGCGTCTCCAGAAGGACACGTCGGTTCGGTCCGGTCTCTCTCGTGTCTTGAGCATGAATCCTGTCGATCCAGGCCCTGTGGGGGCAATTACCCGAACACCCTCGGCAGCTAGCTCACGACGGATCAGCCGCCCGACCGAATCATCACCAATCCTGCTCACCCAGGTTGAAGCTACTCCCAGCCTGCGTAGCCCGATCGCCACGGTCGACTCTGCCCCACCAAAACCGATCCGTGCCGCACTCGAACTGGCCAGATTTCCCGGGACCACGTTGACAGCGAGGCCGAGCGTCTCGCCGGCGACGAGAACTGCACGGTTCATGACAGCATCCAGCATGGGAATGAAGTTGTGTCGAAGTCGCCATCTGCCGGGGGTCGCGTCCCGCGACCCCCGGCAGGTGTCACGACGCGAACCAACCCGGCTCCCGCTTAGACCCTGCGGGCAATTCCCGTACCGTGTGCTGGGCGGGATGGGCCCACCGGATGGCGTTTACAAGCACGCGCTGAACGTCGGGATGGTTGTAGACGGGGTAGTCCTGATCGCCGGGGCTGAAGTAGAAGATCCGACCGCGGCCGCGCGTGTAGGTCACTCCCGAGCGAAATACTTCACCTCCCGCGAAGGACGAGATGAAGACCAGCTCGTCGGGGACGGGAATGTCGAACTGCTCACCGTACATCTCCTGCTGGGGAATGACGATCGGGTTAGGCACGCCTTCGGAGATGGGATGGTTGGGCGCTACTGTCCATACCAACTCCCGCTCTGCCGCGTTCCGCCACTGCAAGTTGCAGGTGGTTCCCATGAGGCGTTTGAAGATCTTGGAGTGGTGTCCGGAGTGGAGAACGAGCAGACCCATCCCTGCAAGGACTCGCTGATGAACGCGCTCGACGATCGCGTCGTCGACGTCGGCATGCTGCCGGTGCCCCCACCACAGCAACACGTCCACGTCGTCGAGTACCTCGTCGGTCAGGCCGTGCTCCGGGTCGGCGAGAGCTGCGGTTCTCACGACCGCGTCCGGCATCAGCTTCTGCACTCCAGCGGTGATCGCTCCGTGGATGCCGCCCGGATAGTAGTCCGCGAGGTTGGTGGCGCCCCCATGGACTTCGTGCCACCCCTCATTCCACACCATCACGTTGATCCCGGTCACAGGGATACCTCCTTCTGTTCACGTGCCGACAAGTAGCACGCATCGATGATCTGCGCGCGCGTGAGCGCCACAGAGCCGTCATGACGCGCCCAGCTGTCTGGGTCGCGGATGTGGGCGATGAAGTCCTCGATTACTCCGTCGTGGCCTCGGTTTGGTGCATTGGTGAAGACACGCTGATCGATTGCTTCTCCACTTTCGCCGTCCCGATAAACGGTGAGATCGCCGTACGGGTTGCGTGGCCCTCCGATTACTTCGAGACTCGCACCACCTTCAGTGCCCAGCACGCTGAAATTCATCAGGTCGTCCATTGAGCGGTACGCTGCCCAGCCTGCCTCGAGTACGAGTGTTCCTCCGTCCTCGAGATGCAGAAACGCCGACCCGAAATCCTCGACCTCAAAGCCCGAACGACTGGCGTCCGCGGTTGCTCGCTGTGCGCCGCCGCGACCACGCGGACCGAGCTCAGCGTAGGTGGACGCGCTCACCCGTGTGACCCGCGGTTCACCAAGCAAGTGCAGAGAGTAGTCGAGTACGTGGACGCCGATATCAATCAGCGGCCCTCCGCCGGCAAGTTCGCCATTGGTGAACCAACTGCCGATCAGCGGGATACCGCGCCGGCGCAGCCAAGATCCCTTCGCGTAGTAAGGTCTTCCGATCTCGCCCGCGGTGATGGCCTGGGCGAGGGCCTGAACGTCGGCGCGGAGACGGTGGTTGAAGACGATCTCCAGAACGCGGCCGTTTTCGCGAGCGGCGTTCACCATCAGTTGACCCTCGGCGCTGGTGCGGGCGATTGGCTTCTCGCTAAGCACATGTAGGCCGCGTTGCAGAGCAGCGATCGCGATGGGGGCATGCATGAAAGTGGGAACCGCGATGCTGACAGCGTCTATGTCGTCGATCTCCAAGAGTTCTTCGTAGGACTGCGCCCGGTGAGGGATGTTATGACGATCAGCAAGTTCCTCGACAAGATCAGCTTCTTTGGCTGCCAGTGCAACGATCTCTACCCCTGGGATGGCCTGATAGGCGTTGAGGTGTTGAACGCCAGCCCAGCCGACACCGACGACGCCCACTCGTATGCGATCTTGATTACCCACGCTGTTCATACGGATTTCCTTCTGTTGATGTAGTCCCGGGTCAGCCCTTAACGGCACCCGACGTGAGGCCGGCCACGATGCGTCGCTGGAACACGAGAACGACGGCCAAGAGCGGGATCGTCACGATGACGGACGCGGCGGCGATGGTCCCTAGCGGAATCTCGAACTGATTGACGCCGGTGAAGTACGCGATAGCAACGGGCACTGTTTGTGCTGCTGGAGTCGAGGTGAGCGCGACGGCCAGCAGGAACTCATTCCACGCTGATATGAAAACCAGGATTGCGGTGGCCGCCAGCCCGGGAGTCGCGAGTGGCAAGATGACGCGCACAAAAGTGGTGATCGGACCACAACCGTCAATTGCAGCGGCCTCCTCGAGTTCCGATGGGATCTCCCGAAAGAAAGACGTCAAGGTGAAGATCGCAAGAGGCAACGAGAACGTGAGCTTGGGGATGATGAGGCCGATGAGCGTGTCGTACAACCCGATCTGAGTCCAGATCTCAAAGATCGGCGCGATGATCGTGATCACCGGAAAGGTCGTGACCGCGCTGACCAGAGTCAGCATCACTGCCTTCCGGGGTAGGGGCAGGCGAGCTAGCGCGTAGGCCGCGGACGATCCGAACAACAGCGCCAGTAGGGTCGTGACGGAGGCGACGATCACTGAGTTGCCGACCGCCGTCAGGAATCTTCCGTCGTTGAGGACGTCTACGTAGTTCTGGAAGGACGGGTCCCTTGGCCAGAGGTCGGCTGTCGACAGACCCGGACCAAATTTCAGCGACGTGTTGATCAGCCAGTAGAACGGAATCAGTGAAGACACCATGACCACGACGATGATCGCCCACACACCCACCCCCACTCGAGGGGCAGTACTAGATCGTCTGCGCATCATCGGGGCATCCTCTTAGGTGTCTGGCGAAGGTTTCCGCCGGCGAATCGGATATAGAAGAGCGCCACAATCATCACCACGACGAACGTGAGCATGGACAGGGCAGATCCTTCTCCAGTGAGACGGTTCTCGCGCAGTGCGTCGTACGCCACGATCGACATGGTGGCGGTGCCGTTTGCTCCCCGTGTGAGGACGAACGGTAGATCGAAGATGCGCAGGGTATCGAGCAGGCGCAGCATGCCAGCGACGGAGATCGCTGGTACCAGCAGGGGCAGGGTCACTCTCCAGAACGTCTGCCACCGTGTAGCGCCGTCGATGCTTGCTGCTTCAAACACGTCGGCCGGGATAACCTGCAGGCCAGCCAATACGAGCAGAGCGACAAAAGGTGCCGTCTTCCACACCTCCGCGAGGATGATGACAACGAAGACCAAGCCGGGGTCTGCGAGCCACACTGTGTCGCCGCCGGGAAGACCGAGACCTTTGAGCACATTCGTGACCAGTCCCAGGTGGGGGTCGAACATCGTTTGCCAGATGAGCGCACTCACCACCGTCAACACGGCGTAAGGCATGAGCAGGACGGACCGCAGTACGCCTCGACCTCGGAATGCAAGGTTTAGGAGCAGAGCTATGCCTGTACCGACGATGAGTTCCAGCGGCACGGCCACCAGCGCGATCGAGAAGCTGTAGCGCACTGAGTCCCACCAGACGGGGGAGCCGAGTTGCTCGAGATAGTTCTGGAGTCCGACGAATCGGCTGAGCCCTGCTTGGATGCGGCTGTACTGATGCAGCGACAGCCATACTGCGTAGCCGATTGGTAGCACCGCCACTAACAGCATGAGTGCAATGGCTGGGGTAACCATTCCGATGGCGGCACGGCGGCCACGGGCGTCTATATTTCGCCGGCCGCGGCCGGCGCGAGGCCCCCGCTGCCTGGCGGCAGCGGGGACCTCGTTAATCGTTGGGGTCTGCGCCATGCTAGAAGGCGTCCTGTGCGGTCTGGATGTCCGTGACCATCTTCTTGATCGCATCGTCCGTCGAGCTCTGTCCCGAGAGCGCAGCGTACACGTTGTTGTAAATTGCAGCTGAGATCTCCGCATAGACAGGCGACTTCGGACGAGACTTAGCGTTCTCGACAGCCGAGTGGAGCTGGTCGGCAAAGGGGATCGCAGCCTGGACATCGGCCTCGTCATACACGGAGTCGACGACAGGAGCATAGGCGGTCTGGATGAACTGCTGCGCCTGAAATTCCGGACTCACTGCGTAGTTCAGCAACGCGACGGCGCCAGCGAGGTTCTTCGTGTTCACAGGGATGGCCAGGTTGCCGCCTCCCAGCACGCCCTGGGCAGGGTGGTCCTTATCGAAGGCCGGCGCGGGGGTCACCTTCAGGACGTCCTGCACGGCAGGTGCCTGAAGGCCCGACGAGTAGGCGTTGGGCCAGTTCCGGAGGAAGCCGCCCACTCCTGATTCGAACGCGGTCCGTGCGGCACCATCGTCGTACGTCAGCGATGCACGGTCGATTGCGCCGGAGTCGAGAGCACCTTTCATCAGATCCAACACGGCCCTGGTCTCGTCGGAATCGACCACGACATTTCCCTGGTCATCGAGGACAGCTCCGCCCGCCGAATACAGGATTTCGAGGAAGTTCGTCGTCAGACCCTCTTTCGGGGCAAGCGCGATGAGCATCGCGTTGTCTTTGTTCGAGGCGGCCTGGTCATACAGATCCTGAAGGGTGTCGGGCTTGCTCACCCGATCGTCCCGGTAGAAGAGAAGTCCGGCATTGGTGAAGTAGGGTGTTGCCCAGTTGCGGCCGTCGTAGGTGGTGGAGTCCACCACCGAGGGGATGAGCTCGTCGGCGTGCTCCTTCACGAGTTCGCTCTGATCGAGGATCCAGCCTTGAGCCGCCCACTCAGCGGTCCACACGACATCGGCCACGTAGATGTCACAGTCGTCGTTGCCGCTATCCAGGCGCTGAATAGCCTGCTGGCGGGTCTCGGAGCTATTGGGGCCCAGTGCTGTGTACGTGGCAGTGACTGCGGACTGGGATTCGTTGAACGATTTAACGAGCAGTCCGAACGCCCCGTTGTCGTTGTTGCCGCAAAGAGCTACATCACCTTTGGCACCGTCAGCGACGGAGGGGTCGATCACGTCGACCTTCGGAGCAAGGCCGGAACCTGCTGAATCTGACGATGGTGTCGATCCGTCGACTCCGGATGCACAACCAGTCAGTGCGAGGGCGGTTAGTGCGATGAGGGACAGTGAGCGAGCACCGCGGCCTCTTGTGGTCATCTTCATTGGTGACATCTCTTTCTCTTTGGGTGGTGGGGGGGGTGAAACAAGTACGCGGCTGCTGCGAACAAATTCGCATTTATACAGATGGAAGCGACATGAATTGCTCGACCGAGTCAGCGATGTGCGTCCCCGTGAGCCGGAATGCCTCGAGGAGCTCGCGCGGGGGGCCGCTTTCGCCGTAACGGTCGTGCACGCCGCAACGCAGGAGTGGCCGCGGCAGCTGCTCACTCAGTAATTCCGCGATCGCGCCGCCGAATCCTCCAGCGATCTGCGCTTCCTCCGCTGTCACTACGCGTCCGGTTTTGCGTACGCTGGTGAGAATTGTCTTTTCATCGAGGGGCTTGATGGTAGGCACGTGAATCACCTCCGCCGCGATCGCACGTTTAGAGAGGATCTCAGCAGCGATCAGCAGCTCATAGGTCATCGTCCCTGTGCCGGCGAGCGTGACGTCGCTACCCTCGCGCAGAACATACGCACGGCCGATCTCAAATGGAGAACTGGCAGTGCTGAATATCGGGGTGCTGTCTCGCGACAGTCGAAGGTACGACGGCTGATCATTGCCCGCGATGGCAAGGGTCGCCTTTTCCGCTTCAATACTGTCCCCAGGGGCCACGACGACCATATTTGGCATGACACGCATGAGAGCGATGTCCTCAAGCATTTGGTGAGTTGCCCCATCCGGACCCACGTTAAGGCCGGTATGCGCACCTACGACCTTCACCGGTCGGTCGTTGAGCGCGGCCGTCGTCTTGATCTGCTCCCAGTTTCGGCCCGGGCTGAACGCGGCGTAGCTGGTGGTGAATGGGATCTTGCCAGCGAGTGCCGTGCCGCTTGCAACGGTGACGAGGTTCTGTTCCGCGACT
>NZ_JBYIPB010000022.1:0-12590 GCF_057706855.1 Microbacterium sp. bgisy207 | reverse complement strand
CCCAACGCCCTCTCGTTGGCCGTTCCGCGGGACGCGATCGATGAACCGTATGTCGTCTGGTATCTCGGCGGGATCGGCGCGCTCATGGTCATCGTGATGGTGCGCCGTCGGCCGATCTTCGCGTGGATCGGCATCGGCCTGCTCACGGTGATCTCGTGGTTCTGGCTCGGTATCGTCGACGCCCTCGAGAGGGGGCTCGTGGGCTCAGTCCTCTGGGTGGGACTCGCTCAGCTGCTGGTGATGCTGACCGACCGCGCGGCCGCAGACACTGCCAAGCTCGTGGAGCTGCAGCGCGCCGCATCCGCGTGGCAGGCGGCCCACACGGTGCGCCAGCGCGAGCGCCGGGTACAGATCCAACGCGCGCTCTCGGTGGCCGGCCCCGTGCTTGCCCGCACCATTGCGCAGGGCGGTGCGCTGACGCCGGACGAGCGCGTGGAAGCGCGGCTCGCCGAGGGAAGCCTGCGCGATGAGCTGCGCGGCGCCCGCCTCTTGGACGACGCCGTTCGCCAGGAGCTCGAGGCGGCGCGCCGTCGCGGTGCGACAGTCACGGTACTCGACGAAGGTGGCCTCGACGGGGTCGATGCGGAGAGCCTCGCCAGCATTCGGGCGCGTCTGGTGGCCGCATTGCGCTCGGCGCGTTCGGACCGGCTCTATATCCGTACCTCGCCGCACGAAAGCGTCGCCGTCACGGTCGTGGGCCGGTCGGATGCCGGCCGCGGCCTCAGCGACGAGGACACCGTCGACCTCTGGACAGAGATCACCCGATTTCCCTCGGACCCAGACGTTCCGGTGTGACCTGTCGGCGGTGCGTGGGCCGGGGCGCCACCATGCGCCGTGCATGCTGCGCAGCAGGCGATCGCATCCTGGTGATCTGTGCGGCCCGGCCGACGGAGGTGCACAACAAGAGAGGCGAGGGGCGGACAGATCGTCCGCCCCTCGCCGGTGCGGACGGTTACCCGAAAACCGGCCGCGTGGCCGAACCTGGGCCGCGCCACACAAGAGGTGGCGGCGGTTCAGCCGAACGCTACTGCGTTCCAGCGATAACCAGTCTTGCCGAGTCGCAACGATTCGTCTGTAGGTATTTTGGGGGACAAAATTGGTCCGGTCGACGACTGGGCCACACGCTCGAAAGCGGTCAGCACGGGGTGCGATTCCAGCCGAGTTCACGTCGAAGCGGCTCCCGCAGCATCCGTTGCGACAGCGCCCACGCCGAGCGCTGCGGCTCGTCCGCGACGGCTTCGGACTGCTCAGTGGCGTAGTGCTCCGACACGACGGCAACGACAGCCGCGATCTCCTCTGCTGTCGCCTCGCCGCGGACGATGCTCATCGGCACGGTGCGGTCGGGCTCGTCGGCACGTGATTCTCTGATCGTCATCGCGCTTAGAGGGGGATGTTTCCGTGCTTCTTGGGCGGCAGGCTTGCCCGCTTGCCGCGCAACGACCGCAGCGCTTTCGCGATCGACACGCGGGTCTGCGCCGGTTCGATGATGCCGTCGAGTTCACCGCGCTCGGCGGCGAGGAACGGTGAGGCCACGTTGTAGGTGTATTCGTTGGCGAGGCGAGCGCGCACCGCAGCCACGTCCTCGCCGGTCTCACTCGCCTTCTTGAGCTCACCCCGGTACAGGATGTTGACCGCGCCCTGTCCGCCCATCACCGCGATCTCGGCTGTCGGCCAGGCGAGGTTGACGTCGGCGCCGAGCTGCTTGGAGCCCATGACGATGTAGGCACCGCCGTACGCCTTGCGCAGGATGACGGTTACGAGCGGCACGGTGGCCTCGGCATACGCGTACAGGAGCTTCGCGCCGCGTCGGATGACACCCGTCCACTCCTGGTCCGTGCCGGGCAGGTAACCGGGGACGTCCACGAGCGTCACGATCGGCACCGAGAAGGCGTCGCAGAACCGGACGAAGCGGCTGGCCTTCTCGCCCGCCTCGATATTGAGCGTCCCGGCCATCTGCGACGGCTGGTTCGCGATGATCCCCACGGTGCGCCCCTCGATGCGGCCGAAGCCGATCACGATGTTCGGCGCGAACAGCGGCTGCACCTCGAGGAAGTCACCCTCGTCGACGATGTGCGCGATGACCTGGTGGATGTCGTAGGGCTGGTTCGGGGAGTCGGGAATGATCGCGTTCAGCGTGCGGTCGGCATCCGTGGTCTCCCACTCGAACGCGGTCTCGTACTCGGGGATCTCGGCGAGGTTGTTGTCGGGGAGGAACCCGAGCATCGTGCGGACGTAGTCGATCGCGTCGTCTTCGTCCTCGGCGAGATAGTGCGCCACGCCCGAACGGGTGTTGTGCGTGTAGGCGCCGCCGAGTTCCTCCATGCCGACGTCTTCGCCTGTGACGGTCTTGATGACATCGGGACCGGTCACGAACATCTGGCTCGTCTTGTCGACCATGATCACGAAGTCGGTGAGAGCGGGGGAGTACACGGCGCCGCCGGCTGCCGGCCCCATGATGATCGAGATCTGCGGGATGACCCCGGATGCCCGCGTGTTGAGGCGGAAGATCTCGCCGTACTTGCCGAGGGCGACCACGCCCTCCTGGATGCGGGCACCGCCGGAGTCCAGGATGCCGATGATCGGCATCCCGCAGCGCAGCGCGAGCTCCATCACCTTGATGATCTTCTCGCCGGCCACTTCGCCCAAAGACCCGCCGAAGGTGGAGAAATCCTGCGCGTAGACGGCCACCGTCCGGCCGTGGATGGTGCCGGTTCCGGTGACGACCGAGTCGCCGTAGGGGCGGGACTTGTCCATGCCGAACGCCGTCGTGCGGTGGCGGACGTACTCGTCCAACTCGACGAAGCTGCCCGGATCGACGAGCAGAGCGATGCGCTCCCGCGCCGTGAGCTTGCCCTTCGCGTGCTGCTTCTCGCGGGCCGATTCCTCGGCGGAGATGACCGCCTCCTGGTAGCGCGCGCGTAGATCGGCGATCTTGCCGGCCGTCGTGAACAGGTCGATGTCGTCGGTCACGCCTCCACACTATCCGCGCGTCGCGCCGAGCCCTTGGAGACCAGCGACAACGCGCCGGGGCATCCGCTGTCGCATCCGTGGCGTTCGGCATCCGTTTCCCTCGATGAGCTGAGGGGATTCGGCCCAGATGAGGGCTCCACTGCGCGCATCATCCTCATCTGCGCAGACACTCCTCTGCTCACGGAGCGCGTCGATGCCGCCCCTGGGCCATCGCCGCGCGGATGGCGTTCTCCACGACGCTCCAGCGTCGGGTCACATCGCGGTAGTCGAACCTCAGCACCGTGTAGCCGGCGAGCTGGAGAGCGCGGTCGTGCGCGATGTCGCGGCTGCGGTCGGCGGCGCTGCTGTGGAAGGCGAATCCGTCGAACTGCACGACGAGGCCGTCGCCGATGAGCCCGTCCACCTCGTGCCCGAGAAGCCAGACCTGTTGCTGGATGTGAATGCCTGCCCGCGCCAGTCGCGTGACGGCGAGGGTCTCGATCCCCGAACCGGATGCTGCGGAGAAGGTCGTGGACAGCCGCTGCGCGGCGCGTGAGCGCCAACGCGTCGCCCGCAATCGGGCGGGGGTGGAGTGCCCGGCGATGATGGCCGACTCCCACACTGCACGCGCCTGCTCATGGGGCAGGCAGCGGGCCACGTGATCGAGGACGTTCTCGACCGGCTCGACGAGCGTGCGTCCGCTCGGCACGATGGCCGTGCTGCGATGCCACCGCACGGCCTCGTGCCGCGAGCTCGAGTGGGCGGGAATCGACAGATGAATCCGCGACGTGCCTTCGGGTGTCCACAATCCGAGGAAGGCGGAGGCGCTGACGCAGGTCACCCGAGCGCCCTGGGTTGCTGCGAGGACGAGCTCGGCGGGTGCGTCGGGGTCGAGAATCCACTGCCGTCGCACGACCATGAGCCTCTCGCGACGCACTGCAGCGCGGAGCGCGTCATTCGTCCATCCCGCATCGGTGAGATCGCGACGGTGAGCGAATCCACGGCTACCGAGATGAGGACGAAGCACGCGCATCCTGAGACGATGACGCGTTCACCGGCTCGGCGGCGCGTCGTGCGGCATCCGGTGCAGAGCTACGCGCGCGGAGCCCCTCGGGAGGAGACGGCACAGCCGCGACGGGCAGCCGGATCGTTGCCGAAAGAAGGAGAATCTGCCGACACGAGGGTCGATCCACTCTCATGCTCCTCGCGCGCGCCGATTCCCCTCGCCCCGCCGCACGCTCGGGCCGCTCAGACCCGCGGTCTACAGTGATCGGATGCAGAGAGCCGAGTTTCCGCGCGGCGCGGCCATCGCGCGACGGCTGGATGTTCGGGAGCACTGCGAGTCGACCAACGCCGAGCTGGTCGCCGCGGTGACCGAGCAGCCGAGTGACTACCCGCACCTCTCGGTGCTCATCACCGACGACCAGCGGGCCGGCCGCGGCCGACTCGATCGCACCTGGTCGGCTCCGCCGGGGGCTGCCCTGGCGATCTCGGTGCTCGTCCGCATCCCGAGCGTCCCGCTGTCGCGCCGGGGCTGGGTGCCGCTGCTGGCAGGCGTGGCCATGACCGAGGCGATCCGCGCTCAGGTGCGGTCGGACGTGACGCTGAAGTGGCCGAACGACGTGCTGATCGACGGTGCCAAAGTGTGCGGCATCCTCGCGGAGGTCGTCCCTGCCGATCCCGATGCGGTGGTCATCGGGTCGGGGGTGAACACACGCATGACTGCCGAGCAACTCCCTGTGCCCACGGCGACCTCCCTCGCCCTGGCAGGCGCCGAACCCGACGAGGATGCTCTGCTTGCTGGCTACCTCGGCGCGCTCGATCGGATGCTGACGGCTCTCGGCGCGCCGGGAGCCGCGGCCGCCGAGGATGCACGCGAGCGCGTGCGAGCCGAGTGCAGCACACTGGGACGCGACGTGCGCGTACTCCTGCCCGGCGACCGCGTCCTGGACGGTGTCGCCGTGGATCTCGACCCGTCCGGCGGGCTCGTCGTGCGACGCGGAAGCGAATCGATCGCTGTCGCGGCGGGGGACGTCATCCACGTCCGCTGAGGGCAGCACAATAGGAGCATGTCGCTGCAACCGGGCACCGGGTCATCCGGGTTCTCACCGCAGCCGAACTATGCCGGGCGGCCCCTGGCTCCCGCGCCGGGCGTCTCCACTCCCGAACTGCTGATCGCGAAGATCCGGGGTCGGCGGCCGGTGCTCTTCCTCTCGGCGCTCGTCCTGATCGCGGTCGCGGCCGCCGCGGGCTACTTCTTCGACAACCTGCCGGCACCGTTGGAGAACTGGATGCTGCTCACGGCCGCGGCCGTGGTCATCCTGCTGCTCGTGTTCTTGCCGTTCCTTGCCTGGCGAGCGCACGTCTACACGATCACGACCCGTCGGGTCATCGAACGCAGCGGACTGTTCGTGACCCGTCGCCGCGAACTGGCGCACGTGCGCGGGTACTCGGTGCAGATGCGACGCGGACCGATCCAGCGCCTCGCCGGCAGCGGCACGCTCATCCTCTCGAACGGGGTCGACCCTCCGATGCGGATTGCACGCGTCCCCAAGGTCGCCCTCATCCACGAGGTGCTCATCGACCAGGTCGAGGTCAATCAGATCCTCGCTCACCGGGACGGACAGACGCCGCCTGAGGCGTGAGACGAGGCATCCGTTCGAGGCCGCGGCGAACCGTGCGCACGCGGCGGCGTGGGATCTGCCGCGGCTTCGCGACAGAATGGACGGGAACGAGAGGACTGTTATGACCTATCGCGTCGGTGTGATCGGCGGCGGACAGTTGGCGCGGATGATGATCGCTCCCGCCGTCGAACTCGGAGTCGAGATCCGGGTGCTTGCCGAGCAGGAAGGCATGGCGGCGGCGCTGGCGGCCACTGCCGTCGGCGACTACCGGGATGCCGACACCGTGCTCGCCTTCGCACGGGAGGTCGATGTCATCACGTTCGACCACGAGCACGTTCCCCAGGATGTGCTGCACGCCCTCGTCGATGCGGGGATCGCCGTGCGCCCCGGCCCGGACGCGCTGCGGTTCGCGCAGGACAAGCTGATGATGCGCGCGCGGCTGCAGGAGATGGGGATGCCGCAGCCGGATTGGGCCGCCGTGACAGGGCCTGCCGAGCTCGGCGCGTTCCTGGATGATCACGGAGGCCGGGCCGTCGTGAAGACCCCGCGCGGCGGGTACGACGGCAAGGGCGTGCGCGTCGTGTCGACAGCCGACGGCGCCGCCGACTGGTTCACGGCGCTCGCGGAGGACGCGCGTGGCGGCGCGCTCCTGGCGGAGGAACTGGTCGACTTCACGCGAGAGCTCGCCCAACAGGTCGCGCGGACACCGTCGGGCGCGGTCTGCGCGTACCCGGTGGTCGAGACGGTACAGCGCGACGGGGTCTGCGCCGAGGTCCTGGCCCCTGCCCCCGGCGCCGGCGCGCGGCTGGTCGCGGCGGCAGCCGAGGTCGGAGAGCGGATCGCGGAGGGGCTCGGCGTCACGGGGATGCTCGCGGTCGAGATGTTCGAGACGGCGGATGATCGCATTCTCGTCAACGAACTGGCGATGCGCCCGCACAACAGTGGGCATTGGACGCAGGACGGCGCCGTCACGAGCCAGTTCGAGCAGCATCTGCGCGCTGTGCTCGACCTGCCGCTGGGCGATACGTCGCCGGTCGCACCGTGGTCGGCGATGGTCAACATTCTCGGCGGACCGAGCGAGGGCGGCCTGTCCGATCGCTTCACGGCGGCCATGGCGCAGCATCCGTCGGCCCGCATTCACACCTACGGCAAGCAGCCGCGGCCCGGACGCAAGGTCGGGCACGTGAACGCGTTCGGGACCGACCTCGACGAGGTCGTGTACGAGGCGCGTGCCGCGGCCGCGCATTTTCTCGACTGACGCGTCCCCTGCCGACTCGTCGGTGCCGGATGCCTAGTTCGAGGGGAGACCTCGGCCGGTGAGCCAGGCCCGCATCCGATCGCGGCCATTGAGCCCTGCGGCATCCCGCACGCGGCCGATGACGGCCCGGCTCCACCCTGTCGGCCGCCCCTGGCTGGCGTGATACGCGGCGAGCTCACCGTCGTACGCGGCGACATCCGCGGCCGTCACCGGTTCGTATCGCTCGCGCGAGTGCACGACGCTCGGCGCGAGTCGGGGCTTGATACCCGCGGGGTCGGTGGGGTCCGGGTAGCCGACCGCGAGTCCGAACGCCACTGCTGCCCGAGGGGGCAGCCCGATCAGTTCGGCCGCGCGCTGGGGGTTGTTGCGCACGGATCCGAGGTAACAGGTGCCGAGTCCGAGCGCCTCGGCCGCGATGACGGCGTTCTGCGCCGCTAGGGCGGCGTCGACGAAGGCGACGAGGGTGGACTCGAGGTAGTCGGCTGCCGCATCGCTCTCGCCCTGCGCCGCGGCGATCGCCGATGCTCGCGCCCAGTCCGCGACGAACAGCAGGATGACGGGGGCCTGGGCGACGAACGTGCTCGCCCCCACCTCGTCCACGAGGGCGCGCCGGGTGCCGGTATCCCGCACCTCGACGACGCTCCACAGCTGCAGGTTCGACGAGCTCGCCGCTGACTGCGCCGCCGTGACCAGGGCGGTGATCGTCTCGTCGCTCACCACCCGGTCTGTGAAGCGTCGTACGGTGCGGTGGCGCAGCAGTGTGGCGAGGGTGGCCGATCCTCGCAGCAGCGGGTCGGTCAGTGCGGGAGCTGCGGCGCCGTAGCGGGAGCGAAGGAGAGCATCGATGTCGGGGGCAGCGGCCCGGTGCGCGCGATCGGTCACGGATTCTCCTTTCGGGGGTGCCGTTCCGGGCAATCCCCAGCCATGCACCCTAGCCTGGTTCGGTGACCGCTCCGCTCCACAGCTCCGCCAACCCGCTCGTCGGTGTCGTCATGGGGTCGGATTCGGACTGGCGGGTCATGAGCGACGCATCCCAGGCGCTCACCGACTTCGGTGTGCCGCATGAGGTCGAGGTCGTCTCGGCCCATCGCACGCCCGACAAGCTCGTCGCGTACGGCCGCGAGGCGCGAGGTCGCGGCATCCGTGTGATCATCGCCGGAGCCGGCGGCGCAGCCCACCTCCCGGGCATGCTCGCCTCGGTCACCGCCCTTCCCGTGATCGGGGTGCCCGTCCCGCTCGCGACCCTCGACGGCATGGATTCGCTGCTGAGCATCGTCCAGATGCCCGCCGGCATCCCGGTTGCGACCGTGTCGATCGGCGGCGCCCGCAATGCGGGGCTCCTCGCAGTCCGGATGCTGGGAATCGCCGACCCAGATCACGCCGACGCGATCGAGCAGTACGCGCGAGAACTCGAGGATGTCGTCGCCGAGAAGAACCGGCGGCTCAAGGAGGCGCTGTGAGCGTCGCGAGTCCGCCCCGACCGACTGGTGCACGGCCGTCGACCCGGCGTCCGGTCATCGAGAATCGCCCGCTGCGCTACCCGAACACCGCATCCCGGCCGATGATGACGCGGCGAGCGTGGTGGCTGCTCATCCTCAACTTCCTGATCCCTGGGTCAGCGCAGGTCCTCGCGGGCAATCGGCGCCTCGGCCGTTTCGGGCTCGGCGCCACGTTGTTCGCGTGGGCGCTCGTCGCGGTCTCGGTCATCACCCTGCTGCTGTGGCAGCAGGCCTTCTTCGCGATCGCCACCAACTGGTTCGTGCTGCTCGTGGTGCAAGGGTTGCTTTTCGCCTACCTGCTGCTGTGGGTCATCCTCACGATCGACACCCTCCGGCTCGTGCGGCTCGTCCGTACCGGCCCTCTCGCGCGGTTCGCCGTCGCGCTCGTCGGTATCGCCGCTCTCGTCCTCGCCGGCAGCGGCGTGGTCTGGGCATCCGATCGGCTTGGCGGACTGCGGGACTCGTTCGGTGCGATCTTCGCCGAATCCGGGCCCTCGGTGCCGCCCTCGGACGGCTACTACAACATCCTCTTGCTGGGCGCCGACAGTGGCGAGGGTCGCGACTCGATGCGCTACGACAGCATCTCGGTCGTCTCCATCAACGCCGACAGCGGCGCCGTGACCATCACCGGCATCCCGCGCGACATGGTCAATGTCCCCTTCGCTCCCGGTCCTATGCAGGACCTGTACCCCAACGGCCACACCGGCCATGCCGACCCGGTCTGCGGGTGGGGGAGCGGCATCAACCAGCTGCGGACCGAGGTCGAAGTATGCCGCGACGGCACCGCGCTGTATCCGGATGCCGTCGCCAACGGCTCGGAGCCCGGCATCGAAGCGACAAAGGATGCCGCAGAAGGGCTTCTCGGGATCGAGATCCCGTATTACGTCTTCATCGACATGCACGGCTTCGCCGCTCTCATCGATGCGCTTGGGGGCGTTGACATCGAGGTCAGCGAGCGGCTCCCCAAGGGCGGCGGACCCTCCTATGAAGGCCAACCTGCCGAGGAGTGGGCCATCGGGTGGATCGAGCCCGGTCTGCAGCACATGGACGGCGACACGGCCCAGTGGTACGCGCGCTCCCGCTACACCACGAGCGACTGGGACCGGATGCTGCGCCAGCGGCAACTGCAGGAGGCGATCCTCGCGCAGTTCACGCCGATGAACGTCCTCAACCGGTTCAACGAGGTTCTGACGGCCGGCACGGCCATCGTGCAGACCGACATCCCGCAGTCGATGGTGCCCTACTTCGCCGAGCTCGCGCTGAAGTCGAAGGAGCAGCCGGTCACGACCATCGAGTTGACTCCGAGTTCGGTCGGTGGCATCGGCGTCATCCCCGAGGAGCTTTCGGCCGATGATGTCGCGTTCATTCAGAGCTACCTGCAGCAGACGCTGCATCCGCCGACTCCCACACCCACGCCCGGTGCGTAAGCGCGTGAGGTTCCCGGTTTCCCCGACGACAGGCTCGATGCTGTGACGACGACATTGCGGGTGGTGCTCGATCAGCTGGTCGCGCCCACCGATCCCGACCTCGCGATGGCCTCGCGGGAGCTCACGCGCGCCCTGATCGCTGCCGCACCACGGGGATGCGAGGTCTCTGGGGTTGTTCCTGCGGCCGGCGACGACGCGCTCGCCGAGGTGCGGGCATTCGAGGGCCTTGCCGGGGTCGAGTCCTCGCCGATCCCGCGCCGGGAACTCGCCACCGCAGTCTCCCTCGGCCTTCCCAGCGGCCTCGGGGCGGGGATGCTGCACTCGCCGACGCTGTTCGCGCCCCTCGTTCGTCACGACCGCGTCCACAACCACGAGCAGACCGTGGTCACGATCTGGGACCTCACGCCCTGGACCCACCCGGAGCGCGTCTCGAAGGCGTCAGTTGCGTGGCACCGCGCGATGCTCAAGCGTGCGGAGAAGCACGCGGATGCCGTCGTCGTGCCGCTGCACGCCATGGCGGAGGAGCTGGCAGAGCGTACGAAGCTGCGCGGCCGGATCCGGGTGATCGCGGGTGCCGCGCCGGACGGATTCGCCGAGCCGCGGGATGCCGTCGGACGTCGGCGGACACTGGGCGTGCCCGAAGGCGCGGTCGTTGTCGACGGGGCGGGGGTCACGGCGGCGGAGCTGGGCGCGCTGATAGCCGCGCTCGGGCGGGAGGTTCCGGAGGCTCCTGTCGTCGTCCTCGACGCGCCGCCAGACGCGGAGGGCGTCGGGTCCGCCGTGCTGGCCCCGGCCGTGGATGCGGCAGACCGCGCGTCGGCGATCGCGTCGGCATCCGTTCTCGTCGCTCCCGGCGTACTGCCCTCCTACGGGTGGCGTGTGCTGGAGGCGCTTGCGCTCGGGGTTCCCGTCATTGCCGCCGCGTCACCGGTCCATCGCGAACTCGTCGGTGAGGGGGGACCGGTCATCGAGGGTGGAGCGGATGCCCTCGCGGCATCCGTCGCGCCACTTCTTGGGCCGGATGCCGAGCGCCGCCGCGCGGCCACGCTCGCTGCCGATCGCGGACGGGCCTTCTCGTGGCGAGAAGCCGGCGAGCGGGTGTGGCAGTTGCATGCCGACTTGTAGATCCCGCTCGGCGCTCCTCGTCACGAGAGCGTACTTGCGTCACACTAGTAACATGGCGCGATATCTAGGCCGAACCCCACGGCGACTTCGGGGGCTCGCGTTCGCCGCGTGGGCGATTATCGCCTCCGGGCTCCTCGTCGCAGGGGGCCTCGTTAGCTTCGTTCCCGCCTCGAGCGCCCTCGCGGTTGACGTATCGGCGTCGGAGACAGCTGCGTCGACCGTCGATGCTTCGATCGTCAAGGCTGCCGACCTCAGTCAATTCAAGGCGGGAAACATCATCAGCGATGCGGTCTTCTTCAACTCCGCGACAATGACCGAAGCGCAGATCCAATCTTTTCTTGAGTCGAAGGTCTCCTCGTGCCGGTCTGGCTACACGTGCCTTAAAGACTACTACGTCCAGACACGGTCGATCGCCGCCGACGCCATGTGCGGTGCATACTCCGGCGGCGGATCCGAACGTGCCTCGCGAGTGATCTACAAGGTCGCGCAGGCCTGTGGCATCAACCCACAGGTCATTCTGGTCATGCTGCAAAAAGAGCAGGGCCTTATCACGTCTACAGCTCCCAGCTCATGGGCCTACCAGGCAGCCATGGGGCAGGGCTGTCCCGATACAGCCGCGTGCGACGCGCGATACTACGGGCTGTTCAATCAGGTCTACGGCGGCGCATGGCAGCTGAAGCGTTACGCCAACCCGCCGGGCACCAGCAACTACTTCACGTGGTACGCGCCGGGTAAGATCTGGAATATTCTCTACCACCCCAACAGTGGATGTGGACGCGGGCCGGTCTATATCGAAAACCAGGCGACGGCGAACCTCTATTACTACACGCCCTATCAGCCAAATGCTGCGGCTATCGCTGCGGGCTATGGCACTGGTGACTCGTGCTCGTCGTACGGCAACCGAAATTTCTTCAACTATTTCACCGACTGGTTCGGGTCGACGCAGGACTCGGTGGCGGCTGTCGTCAGGGGACGCTATGAACAGCTGGGTGGCGAGGATGGTTATCTAGGGAGCCCCGTTACTGGTCTCGATTGCGGTTTGGTTCGAGGCGGTTGTTATCAGGCGTTCGAGGGCGGTGCGATCTACGTTACTCCGGCGGGCGGAGTGTTCGACGTGGCCTCAGTCATTCGTCCTGGCTGGGCGCCGTCATTCGAAGGCGGGAGCGCGGGCTACCCAACGGGGAACACGGTCTGCGGACTCACCCGCGGTGGCTGCTACCAAGTGTTCGAGGGTGGCGTTGTCTATTCGTCGAAGGCGGGTGCCCATCTACTGACCTTGGAAACTCACGCCGCGTTCACGAGGGTTAGTTCGGAGTGGGGGACGTTTGGATACCCCGTGGGCAGTCAGGTCTGTGGCCTCGCCCGCGGTGGTTGTTACCAGCCGTTCGAGGGCGGACTTGTGTTCCATACGCCAGCCGGCTACTCATTTGCTGTGGGCGCGGAAGTACGAGCGGGCTGGGGCCCAGACTACGAGTGGGGGACCATTGGCTACCCTACGGGGGATCTTGTCTGCGGACTCGCAAGGGGCGGATGCTACCAGGCCTTTGAAGGTGGACTGATTTACCGTACGCCCTCCGCGGCCAGCATTGCTGTCGGTAGAGACAATGCCGCTGAGTACTCGTCTCAGCACGCGGAGTGGGGTCTGCTGGGATATCCGGTGTCGCAGCGTGTGTGTGGGCTTGCGCAGGGAGGGTGTTATCAGGCGTTC
>NZ_JBYIPB010000021.1:0-13924 GCF_057706855.1 Microbacterium sp. bgisy207 | reverse complement strand
ACTGGGTCGGATCCCTGACGGTGGCGGCCACCGGATGCTCGGCCGTCACGCCGGACGCCGCAACCGCCGCGCCGGGACCGGCTACTCGTTCCTGCACCACGCGGTCGATGACTGCACCCGCCTGGCCTACTCCGAAGAGCTCGACGACGAACAGAAGGACACCGCCGCCGGGTTCTGGATCCGCGCCCGCGCTCACTTCGCCGAAGCCGGCCTCACCGTCAAAGCCGTCATGACCGACAACGGCTCCTGCTACCGCTCCCACGACTTCGCCGCGGCCCTCGGCGAGGGAGTCCGGCACATCCGCACCCGCCCCTACCGGCCACAGACGAACGGGAAAGTGGAGAGATTCAACCGCACCCTCGCCGCCGAGTGGGCCTACGCATCGACCTACCTCTCGAACGCGGCAAGATCAGCCACCTACGCCGACTGGCTCGAGGAATACAATCACCGACGACCCCACACCGCCCTCGGAGGCCACACCCCCACCTGCCGCCTTCACAACCTCACGGGTTGCTACACCTAGGGTGGTCGCCATGAGTGACAGCGACGTCTACGTCAGCCCCACCCGCGTCCCTGCCGGCATCGCCCTCCTGCTCGCCGTGCTTGGCACCGCCGCCATGTACGCCGGCTTCGTGCTCGGGGTTCCCGCCGCCCTCGACGGCAGCGGCAGCGGAGCGGGTGGATTCATCGTGCTGTTCCTCGCCGGAGCCGCGCTCGTGCTGGCGGCGCTGGTGATCTCGATCGTCTGCCTCGTGCGCGGTCTCGCGCGCGGCATCGCGATCCTGGCGCTGGTCGTCGCGCTGGTGCCGGTCGTCGGCGTCGTGATCCTGCGGATCGCGGCGGTGTCCTAACCCGCGGCGTCCTGACCCTCCGCCGCCTTGTACACCTTCGACCGCGGCACATAGCGCGCGGAGTTGCCGAGCAACCCCGCGACCTCCTCGTCAGTGAGCTCGCGGCGCACCTTGCCCGGGATGCCCGCGACGAGCGACTGCGGCGGCACGATCGTGCCCCTCGAGCACCACCACCTCGCGTGCCGTGGCAGACCACGAGCACCGCCTTGCCGGGAAGTCGGTGGCGATGCGGGTCAGGGCCACGACCCCGTGCACAGCGACGGAGTCGAGCGACGCTGCGCCCGGATACTCCCGGTCGGGCCAGCGCGCGATCGCGGCGGCGGCCGAGGTGCCCTCCAGCTCGCCGTAGTCGCGTTCGGCGAGCTTCGGATACGCGGTGCCGAACGGGGTGTTCAGCCCTTCCGCGATGATGCGGGCCGTCTCGCGGGCGCGCAGGAGCGGGAAGTTCACGACCGCATCCACGGCAGTGAGCGCAGGGTCATCGGGGTATCCGCCACCTATCGGTGTCCGGTGTTGTTGAGCCGGATGTCGCTCGATCCCTGGATGAGTCCCTCGGCGTTCCAGTCGGCCTGACAATGCCGGATGAACGCGACGATCATGACGTGAAGGCACCGATCACGCCGACCACGGGTCCAGACCGCCCCGGAGCCCACGACGACGAGCCTCACGGGCGCCACCAGCAGGAGGAACCGCGCCCGGTGGGCGAGGCGCCACGGCAGCACGCCCAGGTATCGCCGCGCGAATTCCCGGATCGCGGGGGTCGTCGATCGTCGGCGTTGTGATCCTGAGGATCGCAGCGACCGCCTGACTTCGGGGTGCTCGCCGAACGCTTCAGTGCCGGGAACGGCGCCGGTGACCCGCCCCTGCGGGCGGCGCAGCATCTTTTACACGCTGGAAATGTTCAGGCCATGCCCGCGCAACGACAGCCAGCGAGCATGGATCGTATACAAAACGCGAGAGATCGCGTCATGATTGCCGCGAGAATTGAGAGGCTTATGAAGACTTCAAGCCACCGCGATAGGCGTCTCGCCTGGGCGGGTGCGACCATGGTGGGGATGCTGACGATCGCCGGTTGTGCGGCGGAGCCATCGACCGAGGAAGAGTCCCTTCCGGTCGTGGCGACACAGCTGAACTGGGTCACCAACGTGGAGTTCGCCGGAATGTGGATCGCCGAGAGCGAGGGCTACTACGCGGAGGAGGGCATCGTCGCCGAATGGCTGCCGGGCGGCCCCAACGTCTCCAACACCGTTCAGATCGTCGCATCCGGTGACGCACCGATCGGACTCGATACGAACTTCACCTCGTTCATCGACGCCGTGTCGGAGGGAGCCGACGTGGTGCTCGTCGGTGCTGTCTACCAGGAGAGCCCATTGGCAATCCTGTCGCTCTCCGAGAACCCGATCAACTCGGTCGAGGACATGATCGGCAAGCGCATCGGAAGCCCCCAGGGGCAGCAGCGTGAACTGGATGCCATCTTCACCATCAACGGGCTAGAGCCGGATTACGAGTTCGTGCCGATCGGCTACGACGTGCAAGCGCTCGTGAACGGAGACGTCGACGGGATCACCGCCTTCGCCACCAACCAGGGACTCATCCTCGAAGAGCAGGGTGTGGACTACACCAGCGTGTCGTGGCAGGACCTGGGTCTGGATGTCTACTCCAACATGATCTTCGTCGACCGCACCTACCTGGAAGAGAACCGCGACCTGGTTGTCGCCTGGTTGCGGGCTACCGTGAAGGGCTGGGAGAAGAACGCCGACGACCCCGAAGTGGCCGCGCAGCTCGCGGTCGACGTGTGGGGAGCCGACCTGGGACTCTCGCTGAGCCAGCAGATCAAGGAGAACATCAATCAGATCCCGATGACGACGAGCGATCTCACCGCGGAGTCGGGTCTGTTGCGGATCTCGGCGGAGGACATCGAGCAGAAGATGTACCCGATCCTGCGGGCTGCGGGCATGACCGATCTTCCTGATGTCGCGACTTACGTTGACGAATCGCTGCTCGACGAGGTCTTCGGCGGATCGGCAACCCTGCTCCGATGACTGTGCAGGACCTCGGTCCGGTCGGCACGGCGACGCGGTCCCGAAAGACCATCGAGATCGTGATCGGCGTGCTCCTCTTCGCCTCGGCGTGGGAGATCATCGGCCGGACCGGGGTCCTCTCCACCTCCTGGCCACCCCTCACCGACGTGTTGTGGGTGATCGTCGATCCCGCGCGTGCGCCGAGGTTGTGGGGGGCGCTCGGGGTGACCGTCCAGGAGGGGCTTCTCGGCGGCGTGATCGGAATCAGCGCCGCGGTGGCGACCGCGGTGCTCTCCCGCCTGATGCCGGTCACGCGTCGCCCGGCGGAGCGCTTCGCGGTTCTCGTCGAGGCGGTTCCGGTCGTCGCCCTCGGCCCGCTGCTCATGGTCCTTCTGCCCCGCGCCGTCGTGCCCGCGGCGCTGGCGGCGACAGCGGCCTACTTCGCTGCCTTTGTCGTCATCTGCTCCGCGCTGTGGACCCGACGGGCGGCGCAGGAGGACCTGTTTGCCGTACTGGGTGCCCGGCGGATCGCGGTGCTCGCGCAGCTGGAAGCGCCCGCGGCGCTCCCAGCGGTGTTCGCGGCTCTTCAGCTGGCGATTCCCGCGGCCCTGTTGGGGGCGGTGATCGGCGAGTGGTTCGGCTCCGCCCGGGGCATCGGGCCCCTGCTGATCAACTCGATGCAGAACTACGACATCCCGTTGCTGTGGGCGGCGGGGGTCCTGACCGCAGTGCCCGCCAGCATCGTCTACGGCGGCGCTGCGTCACTCGCCCGGCGGAGCGCGGCGAGGTTCGGGCTGTGAACGCGCGCGTGACGGCTATCGGGCGAGCGGTCGCCCGGTTCGCCTGGGACAACGTGGCGGTCGTGGCGATCGTCGCCGCGTGGGCGCTGTGG
Source organism: Microbacterium sp. bgisy207 (assembly GCF_057706855.1). Lineage (NCBI taxonomy): Bacteria > Bacillati > Actinomycetota > Actinomycetes > Micrococcales > Microbacteriaceae > Microbacterium > Microbacterium sp. bgisy207. Next base: position 10,160 of record NZ_JBYIPB010000021.1, on the reverse strand, counting down.
GTCGTGATCGGGCAGGTCAACCGGGTCGTCATGCCCTCCCCGGCGAGTGTTCTCGCCGACCTGGTCGGACATCCGGATGCGTATCTTCCCGACCTCACGGTGAGCGCCGGGCTGGCCGCGACGGGTCTCGTCCTGGGACAACTGCTTGGCATCGGACTCGCCATCGCGGCCCATCTCTCAGGAGTCGTGCGTGCGGCGGTGCGGCCCGCGGTGCTGATCGTCCGCGCTGTTCCCATGGTGGCGATGGTTCCGATCTTCGCGCGGATTGTCGGTTACGGAACGCCGACCGTGCTGGTCGTCGCCACACTGGTCGCGTATTTTCCAGCGTTCGTCCTGGTGTCGCGCGGTCTGGCCTCCGCCTCGCGCAGCAAGCAGGACCTGCTGACGGTGCTGGGAGCCTCGAGATGGACGAGGTTCCGGCGGCTCGATCTCCCGGCCGCGGTCCCTTCGCTCTTGGAGGCGTTCCGGCTCTCTGCGGTCGGGTCGGTGGTCGGGGTGCTGCTCGCCGAGTTCGTCGTCGGGTCGTCGGGTCTCGGGCAGCTCTTCGTGGTGTCGCGGGTCTCCTACGACATGTCGCGATCCTGGGGTGCCGCCATCGTCGCCACAGTGCTCTCTCTCGCATTCTTCGGGCTGGCTTCGGCCGTGACGCGGTGGCTCGAAGCGGCTTATCACGACGGCAGTAATGGGAAGGGATGATCGTGAACGACAACATCGACGAGGCTTGGGTACGGACGGTACCCAAAGCCGAGGTCCACGTGCACCTGGACGGATGCATCGACCGGGAGGAGCTGATGCGACTGGCCGGCAAGTACGGGGTGCCCCTTCGCCGACCGGCCGAGCAGCTCTTCGATTTCGACGGACTCACCGAATTTCTCCAGTTCCTCGACTGGGGTGCGTCGCTGGTCAGGACCGCCGACGACGCGGCATCCGTCGCCTATCGGTTCGCCCAGAGGCAGGCGGCCAGCGGCATCCGCTACACCGACGTGATCATCAACCCGACCCACTGGGAGGCCTGGCGCGGAAATATCGCGGGACTCGTCGACGCCCTCGACGCCGGATGGCGAGAGGCGGAACAGGACGGACTCCCGTCGACTGGCCTGTGCCTGAGCTTGTTGCGCCAGCAATCCGCCGCTGAGGCCGATGAACTGCTGGATTGGATGCTGGAGCGGGACCATCCGCGGGTGGTCGCCCTGTCGATCGACGGCGACGAAGCGGTTGCCGGGCGTGTGTCCGCAAGGTTCGCCGACACTTTCCGCCGCGCGGCATCCCGTGGCATTTACCGGACCGTTCACGCAGGGGAGTCCAGTGGTCCCGAGGGTGTCCGCGATGCGATCGACCTCCTGATGGCCGATCGTATCGATCACGGCTTCCGCGCGATCGAGGAACCGGCGCTGGTCGCCGAGATCGCCGACCGAGGCATCCCGCTCGGCATCTGCCCGGGGTCGAACGTCGCTCTTGGATTTACCGAGAGCCGGGCCGCGCATCCAGTCGAGGAGTTGCGGCAAGCCGGGGTGCGGATCAGCCTCAACACCGACGACGGCACTGCCCTGGGATCGATTCTCGACCAGGAGTACGCCGCGACCGCGCGGGCGTTCGGCTGGCAGCGCGATGACCTTCTCGCCATCGCGCGAACATCGATCGAGTCGGCCTTCTGCGACGATGACCGTCGTAGCGCGCTGCTCGCGGAGCTCGATGCGGTGGCAGCCGGCGAGGAGGCGCGGGCATGAGCGCGGTGGCGATCGTTGACGCGCGAGTGCTGACGATGGACGATGAGCGCCGCGACCTCGAGCGGGCGACCGTGTTGGTCGAGGACGGCGAGATCGTCGCAGTGGGATCGAACGTCGAGATTCCCGTCGGCTCGCGGGTGATCGAGGCGGCGGGGCGCGCGGTGATCCCGGGACTCGTGAACGCGCACACCCATGTGCCGCAGATCCTGCTTCGCGGCGGCTACTCCCACGATCGGCCACTCTACGAGTGGCTCTACAACGTGCTGTACCCGGGCCTGAGCGTGTACGAGAACGACGACATCCGGTGCGCGACCTTGCTGTTCGCGACGGAGGCGTTGATGAACGGTGTGACGACGATCGTTGACAACGAGGATGCTGGAACGCGTTCCATGGTCTCCACCGCGGCGAGCACTGTCGAGGCCCTCGTCGAGAGCGGCATCCGCGCTGTATACGCTCGCATGTTCGCCGACCAGCCTGCGCCGGGTTTCGAGGATTATCTCGGCGCGGTCCGTGCGAAGGCCCCGGACGTTCCGGACAGCGACATCTTCGTCGACACCGATCGCGTCTTGGCCGACCTCGATGAGATCGTGCGGAGGTACGACAGGGCCGGTGAGGGTCGGATCCGAGTGTGGCCGTCGCCGGCGATCCCCGGAATCGTCTCCCGACGCGCCCTGCAGCGGAGCCGACAGATCGCGCGCGAGCGCGGAACCATGTGGACGATGCACGTCGCCGAGGACGAGCGGGAGCGCGTGCAGCACATGATGGGCGCGGTCGAGTATCTCGACAGCGTCGGTGCGCTCGATGAGAGGTTGCTCGCGGCGCACTGCATCGACGTCTCCGATCGTGAGATCCGGTTGCTCGCAGAATCGGGCACCCGGGTATCGACGCAGCCGGCGAGCAACGCCTTTCTAGGCGCCGGGGTCGCGCCGGTTCCGCGAATGCTCCGGGCGGGCATCCCGATGGGGATCGGCACGGACGATGCGAACTGCTCGGATGCGGTCGATCTCTTCGGTTCGATGAAGCTCCTGGCGCTCCTGCACCGCGCGGTGAGTCGTGACCCGGGGGCGATCAGTCCGCAGCGGGTCGTGGAAATGGCAACGATCGAGGGAGCGCGGGTTCTGGGTATGGATGACCTGATCGGATCGATCGAGGTCGGCAAGCGCGCCGACCTCGTCATCCTTGATCTGGAGGAGCCGCGGATGACGCCCGCGGCCGACTTGTACGCGGCGCTCGTATTCTTGCAACCCACGGTCGCGGTACGTACCGTGATAGTCGACGGTCGGGTCGTCGTCGAACGCGGCGTTCCTACCTTCCTTGGCGCTGACGGCGACCTCGCGGCCCTGGTGCGGGAGGCCTCGGAGCGTTCCCGCGGCATCGCGGACCGCGCACGACTCCAGGTGGGCCGATGAACGCCGGCGCGCCTCTCGGGCGCAGCGTGCGGGTCGAGGCGGTCTCGAAGTCGTTCCGGCTGAAGCGCGGAGCGTCGGTCCAGGCGATCAAGCGGGTAGACCTGGAGATCGCCGAGGGGGAGTTCGTCGCGCTCATCGGCCCGTCGGGCTCGGGGAAGTCGACGATCTTGCGGATGATTGCCGGACTTGACGAGCCGACTTCGGGGTCCGTGACGATCGCCGGTGAGCATCCGCGAGTCCTCGCGCGCGATCATCGCCTGGGTGTCGCGTTCCAGGACCACGCACTGCTGCCGTGGTTGACGGTGCGCAAGAACATTGAGCTCCCTTTCCGAGTCGCGGGCCGTGACGTCGATCGGCACCAGGTAGATGATCTGATCGACTTGGTCGGACTCCGGGGCTTCGCCGATGCGCGCCCGTCCCAGCTTTCCGGCGGGATGCGTCAACGAGTCTCGATCGCGCGGGCTCTGGCTCTGGATCCCTCCGTTCTGCTTCTGGACGAGCCGTTCGGAGCGCTCGACGCGGTGACGCGACGACGACTCAATGTGGAGCTGCAGGCGGTGTGGACGCGGTTGCGCATCACGACGCTCCTCGTCACGCACAGCGTCGAGGAGGCGGTGTTCCTCGCCGACCGAGTCGTCGTGCTGAGCGCCAGACCGGCGCAGGTCGCCGATGTCGTCGAAGTGGGGTTCGAGCGACCCCGTGAGCCGGATCTGCTGCGGGATGATCGCTTGCATCGCATCGTCGACGGGCTGAACGCGCGACTGGACGCGACGGAGGCGGAATCGTCCGCAAGCGGGGGAGCATCCAGCTGAGGCGACCGGAACTCGGCATCTGGCGGGGTTGGTCCCTAGAGTGAGGAGCATGGCTTCTCGTGCTGGGCTTCCCCTGCGCGACGTGATTGCCGCCGCGATCCGGGGACGGATCATCGATGGCTCGTACGTTCCCGGCAGCCGGCTTCGCGAGGAGGAGATTGCTTCCGATTTCGACGTCTCCCGAGTACCCGTGCGCGAGGCCTTTCAGGTGCTGGAGCAGCAGCGCTTTCTCGAGTTGCGCAAATACAAGGGTGCAATAGTCGCCCAGCCCGAGTCATCGGGCACCCGCGAGCTCATCGCGATCCGCGCCGAACTCGAGGCGATGGCGGCGCGGCTTGCCGCGGCTGCCCACGGAGGGGCGATGGCACGCGAACTTCGATCTCTTACAGAAGAGGGCAGCACCCTCGACCCGGTGACCGAACCCGAGCGCCATTCGGAGCTGGTGGAGCGATTCCACGACACGGTGGCGATTGCTTCCGGAAATCGAGAACTCGTCGAGATGCTGAGGACGCTGCGCAGCCGCCTCAGTTGGATATTCGGAGCGGAGCTGGCTGCGCGCGCTGCCGGGTCGTGGGATGAGCATCGCGACATCTGCGCGTCGATTCTCGGCGGCGAGGAGGCCGCGGCTCATCTCATGCGCGAGCACGTCCTCGGCGACCTTGCGTTCTTCGACGAGCTCATCCGTCGCTGAGGTTTAACACGGCGGTAACACTCCGACGCCGGCCCTCTCCGGTAGGTCGTATACGATCGAGGTGAGCAAGGGAGTCATAGTGACCACGACAACACCGCAGGCGATCCAGGCGGATCCCTATGCCTGGCCGTGGCACGGTCAACTCGATCTCACGCGCACGGCTCTGCTCTGCATCGACTGGCAGGTCGACTTCTGCGGCAGCGGTGGATTCATTGATTCGCTGGGCTATGACATCAGCCTGACCCGTGCGGCGATAGAACCCACCCAAAGAGTGCTTGGGCGGGCGCGCGAACTCGGGCTGACGGTGATCCACACGCGAGAAGGGCACCGCCCCGATCTCTCTGATCTGCCCGACACCAAGAGGTGGCGTTCCGCCAGTCAGGGGGTCGAGATCGGGTCCGTCGGGCCTCTGGGACGCGTGCTGATTCGAGGCGAGGCTGGGTGGGAGATCATCCCCGAGTTGGCCCCGCTTGCGGGTGAGACGGTCATCGACAAGCCCGGCAAAGGTGCGTTCTACGCCACCGACCTCGAGCACATTCTGCGCATGGCGGGGATTACCGATCTGCTGATTACGGGGTTGACCACCGATGTCTGCGTGTCGACCACAATCAGGGAGGCCAACGATCGCGGGTTCGAGGTACTCGTGCTGTCGGATTGCACGGCCGCGACCGATCGCGCCCGGCACTTGCAGACGATCGAGATCCTCACGATGCAGGGCGGCTTGTTCGCGGCTGTCGCTTCATCGGACTCCGTCCTCGCCGCGCTGGGTGCGGAATCGCTCCCGGCCGACGACCGGACGCGCTGATGTATGTCGATCTGACGGTCGTGCCGGTTGCTGCCCCCGACGACGCCCCGGTCGACAGGGTGTTCGGGCGAAGGGTCCTTGCCGTCATCGGAAAGACGGAGGGGAACGGCGGCGTTAACGACTTCAGCCGGGCTCTCGCGACTCGCGCCTGGACCGAGGGGCTCTCGGAACCGGCGTTGACCGTCATGTCGGGCGGCACTGAGGGAGTCCTCAGCCCGCATGTCACCGTGGTTTCGGAGGGTTCGACATCAGGCAACGGGCGACTTGCGGCGGGGTTCGCGCAGACCCCTCGGTTATCTGTCGAAGGGCTCGGGCGCCGAGAGCAGGTCGACGCGGTCGCTGCGGCGACGCTCGAAGCGTGCCGCAACGGAGGCTTTGATCCACGCAACGCCCACATGGTGCTCGTGAAATGCCCTTTGCTGACGACCGAGCAGATCGTGTCAGCGAGAGGCGGGGCCGTGACGGATGATCCCTACCTATCGATGGCGCGATCCCGAGCGGCTAGCTCGCTGGGCGTCGCGCTCGCGTGCGGAGAGATCGGCGGAGTCGAAGCGGACCAAGGCCTCGCAGGCGATCCTTCTGTCTGGTCGGCGGTCGCTTCGGCTTCCGCCGGTATCGAGCTCGACCGGTGCCTCGTGCTGGCGTTCGGGTCTCGACTCGACCCCGGCGGACAGCTGAACGCTGAGACGGTGGTCATGCACGACGCGATCGACGTGGAGGAGATCGTCGCGCTCCGCGATCGCATCCGAGCCGCCGGCGGCACCATCGTGCAGGTCTTCGCGAAGGCCGAGGCGAGTCCGGACGGGCGGATCCGAGGGTTACGGCACACGATGCTCACCGACACCGACCTCTCGTCGACACGACACGCGCGCGCGGCCGTAGGAGGCCTTCTAGCGGGGGTGTTCGGGCGCACATCGATCTACGTCTCCGGAGGCGCCGAGAACCAAGGGCCACCTGGAGGAGGTCCGGTGACGGTGGTGTGGCAGGAACCCACGGGCGGAGGTGAGACGAGGCGATGACGAGCAGATTCGGGCCGGTAGCGGCCACACCGTACGCGTGGCCGTTCGACGGAACGTTCTCCGCCCAGTCGACCGCGCTCCTGTGTATCGACTGGCAGGTGGACTTCTGCGGGGTCGGTGGCTACGTCGACCGCATGGGGTACGACCTCACACTCACCCGACGCGGACTCGCGCCCACAGCGCGGATCCTCGGTTCCGCTCGCGCGGCAGGCCTCCAGGTGATCCATACTCGCGAGGGTCATCGGGCGGATCTCTCGGACTGCCCGCCCAACAAACTCTGGCGCTCGCAGCAGATCGGTGCCGAGATCGGGTCGTCAGGACCGGGAGGACGCATCCTCGTACGCGGGGAACCCGGGTGGCAGATTGTGCCCGAAGTGGCACCTCTCGTGGGCGAGATCGTCATCGACAAGCCTGGCAAGGGGGCGTTCTACGGAACCGATCTCGACGTGATCTTGCGCACTCGGGGGATCACTCATCTGATTCTGACGGGGATCACAACCGACGTCTGCGTGCACACGACGATGCGGGAGGCGAACGATCGCGGCTACGAGTGCCTTCTGCTCAGTGACTGCACAGGCGCCACCGATCACGGAAACTACGAGGCGGCGCTGAAGATGATCACCATGCAGGGGGGTGTTTTCGGTGCGGTCGCGGAGTCGTCGGCGCTGGATGACGCGTTCGGTAAGGGATCCGCGCGGTGATCTCTCCTCGCATGGAGATCGCCCGCCTCCACTCCGCGTACCGGCGGGGAACCTGCACACCTCGCGATGTGGCGGAGCGCACTCTGGCTGCGATCGATGCGCGAGGACGTGACGGAGTCTGGATCTCGGTCTCCGATCGACTCGTCCGAGATGCTGAAGCACTCGATCCTGCCGATCGCGATCGTCTTCCGCTCTGGGGCATCCCCTTCGCGGTCAAAGACAACATGGACGTCGAGGGGTGGGCGACGACGGCGGCGTGCCCGTCTTTCGCCTACAGCCCCCAGCAGTCGGCACCCGTGGTTCGCGACCTGATCGCGGCAGGCGCGATCCTCGTCGGCAAGACCAACCTGGACCAGTTCGCTACCGGTCTGAACGGTACCCGTTCTCCTTACGGGACGCCCTCCTCGGCCCACGATAGCTCCCTCATCTCCGGCGGGTCGTCATCAGGATCCGCGGTAGCTGTTGCGGCGGGCCTGGTTGCGTTTTCTCTGGCGACCGATACCGCGGGGTCCGGGCGCGTTCCCGCGGCGTTGAACGGGGTCGTCGGTCTCAAGCCGAGTGTGGGCCTTGTCAGCACTCGCGGTGTCGTGCCGGCGTGCCGGTCGCTCGATTGCGTTTCGGTGATGGCGAACTCGGTTGCCGACGCAGCCATCGTGGCTCAGGTGATCGCCGGCTTCGATGATCAGGACCCCTGGTCGCGCCCGCTCCCGGTTCCTTCCGCCCGGGTTGCTTCGGTCTCGCTCGCCGGAGTCCGCCTGGGCGTGCCTGAGGTTGTCGCCGGATGGGGCGAGCGTGGCGAGGAGGACGCGTGGAGTCGGGTCCGTGCCGACCTCGTCCGAGCCGGAGCCGAACTGGTTGAGATCGACTACACCCCGCTTCTCGAGGCAGGTCGTCACCTGTATGGCGGTGCGTGGCTTGCTGAGCGCGCGACCGCCGTCTCGGTCGCGCTCGAGGAGGACCGAGACGACGTCGACCCGGTCGTGCGCCAGATCTTGGCGGGCGCCGGTGCGATGTCGGCCGCACAGGTCTGGTCGAGTATGCACCGCGTGTGGGAGTTGCGGCGGGAGGCGGATGACATCCTCCGTTCGGTCGATGCTCTGCTCACTCCCACGGTGACGAAGACCTACACGGTCGAGCAGATGCGCGCTGACCCCGTCGAACTCAACGCGCAATTGGGTACCTACACGACCTTTACCAACCTGCTCGACATGTGCGCCATCGCGGTCCCGGCGGGGAGTACGGCGGCGCACGTCCCCTTCGGTGTCACCCTTCATGGGCCTTCCGGTGCCGACCAGGAACTCGCAGGGCTGGCGTCGGCGCTCGCGGATGCGGTCGACCAGGACTCGCTGATGGAGGTCGCCGTCGTCGGCGCCCATCTCGAGGGGTTCGGACTTCATCACCAAATCACCGATCGCGGCGGGCTCCTGAGCCGGCGCACGATGACCGCACCCCGGTACCGGCTCTACGCGCTCCCCGGCGACGAGCCGCGACGTCCCGGGCTGGTGACCGATCTACGAGAAGGCGCTCGTATCGAGGTCGAGGTCTATCGGCTTCCGACTGCTACCGTCGGGTCCTTTCTCCGCGGTGTGAGTGCACCGTTGGCGATCGGCACGCTCGAGCTCGACGACGGCACCGCCGTCCACGGATTCGTCTGCGATCCGACGGCGCTCGAGGGAGCGCGTGACATCACCGCGTACGGCGGGTGGCGCTCGTATATGGCCGCGGCGGCCGATGATCTCAACAGGGCGGCCGATGCCAGCTGACGACGTCCCGATCCTCGCGGTTCACGGGGTCGCGGCCTCACCTGCCGTCTGGGATCCTCTGAAGCGCTTGATTCCACAGCTCCGGGCGCTTCGTCGCCCGAAGACCGGTCGGTTGGAGGACGAGATCGAGTGGCTGGCCGAGTATGCGGCGGGCGCGGTCATCGTGGGGATGTCAGGCGGGGCAACCCTCGGTCTCGCGCTCGCGGGCATGGGTGCCGCGTGCCATGGATTCGTCCTCCATGAGCCGGCGGCGGGGAACCTGGTGCCGGACCTTCTCTCCCCGACCGCCGAGGCCTTTCGCCGTGGCGGGACGACAGCGGTGGGTAAGGCGCTCTATGGCAGGAGGTGGTCGGTCGACCTGCTCGATGACCACGGAGACGTCGACGCGACGACGGCGAAGGAGATCGCCATGTTCCGCAGCTTTCAGCCTCGACGTCGACCGGTCGGGGGACCCCGATGCGTGGTCACGACGGGGTCTCGGTCGGCTGCGCCCAGGCACCATGTTGCGAGAGAGCTGCGGCGGCTGGGCTACGAGACTCGCACCATCGAAGGCTCCCGGCACTTCGTCACATACGAGCAGCCCGCGAGGCTGGCCGCCCTGGTGCGCGAGGTCGCCGGATTGGATGCGCCCGGGCATCCGGGGATCGATGACGGAGGTTCGGGGTGGGCGAGGTTCTGGTGGTGACCTCGCGGCGGTCTTCTAGACCTCGGCCGCGCGGTAGATCTTCGACCGCGGCACATAGCGCGCGGAGTTGCCGAGCAGCCCGGCGACCTCCTCGTCGGTGAGCTCCCGCCGCACCTTGCCGGGGATGCCCGCGACGAGCGATCGCGGCGGAACGACGGTTCCCTCGAGCACCACCGCCCCCGCGGCGACGAGCGAGTTCGCGCCGATGACGGCGCCGTTCAGCACGGTCGCGTTCATGCCGATGAGGCATCCGTCTTCGACGACGCAGCCGTGCACGACGGCGGCGTGGCCGATGCTGACGTCGGCGCCGATGATCGTCGGGTTGCCCGCCTCGGTGTGGATCACCGCGTTGTCTTGGAGGTTGCTGCGTTCGCCGAGCACGATCTCGTCGATGTCGCCGCGCAGCACCGCGCCGAACCAGACGTTGGCATCTGCAGCGATGCGCACCTTGCCGATCACGGACGCGTTCGGGGCGACCCAGGCGTCGGCGGAGATGTCGGGCTCGTGCCCGTCGAAGGGGAGGATGACCGGCATTCCGCCAGCCTAGC
>NZ_JBYIPB010000020.1:0-28911 GCF_057706855.1 Microbacterium sp. bgisy207 | reverse complement strand
TCAAGCTTTCGCGGCGTGATGCCTGTGACCTGAGCTAGCCATTCGGGTGACCTCCCACGAGCGTCCAGGACCGTCAAGATGCGTCGTGCGACGCGCACGGCCAAGACTCGATTCGCGCGAGGTTGCATTGCGTTCTCCTTGTTGTGTGTCCGATGAAAGTAGGCAGTTCGGCGGTACGCCGAGCTGCCGGCTTTCGTCGGAACACTTGCCGCCTTGCACGGAGTGGAGAGGCGGTCAAGGGGAGCCCGCAGGGCTCTCCCGAAGGGACGCGCAGCGCCCTTGACGGGCTCGTAGCGGAGTGCAACCCCGCAACGCGGGGAACACAAACGCCCCACCCCGCAAGGCGGAAGGTGGGGCCTCGATGGTGCCGAGGATCAACCCTCGTGAGACGTCTCCGAATGCGACTCGATAGCCGCGGTCGGCGTCGTGCTGGCCGATGTCTTGCGCGTCGATCGACGCCGCGTCCGCGCCTTCTTGTGAGGCTCGGAGAACCCGATCTTGCGCAGCTCGTCGGCGGACCAGCCGGCGCTGAGCGCAGCGTTCCACGCGCGCACGTCGTTGCGCTCTGCGGCGCTGACGCGATCCGCGATCCGCGCCTGCAGTTCGGCAAGCTCGCGCGCCGTCTCCTCGCGCACATCGGTCACGGCCTGACGTGCCTCAGCGACCGTCTGCACGGCCGTTAGGCGATCCTCTTGCAGCCGTCGAGCGCGCTCAATTGCTTCTTGCGGTGTCAGTTGAGTAGCCATGGCCTCATGCTACGGACAGGCACGGCGTAGGTCGATGTTGATCGTTCCGCTCACAGATGGCCACGGCGAAGCCGCGGCCACTCCCGTCTGTCGACGTGAGCCATCCTGATTGGTGTTCCGAACGGAGGAACGGAGCAAGCTAAACACTTAGCAGGGCTAAGTGGGCTTGACCCCTCGACAGCCGTCGACGGGTGCGGCACACTTGTCGTGTGGTCCCCGCACGGGTCGGGGTCGCTGCGCTGGGCCGAAGGGAGGGGATCGCATGTCCGACGAGACGGCAACCGAGCCCCGAACAGAGCGGCGTCGGCGTGCGAATGCCCCCGGAGGACGGCAGCACAAGCACGAAGTGAAGGTGACGGCCGAGGAGGAGGGCCGGCTGCTGCGCCTTGCACTCGCTCAGCGGGTGACCATCCCGCGGCTGCTGGTCGAGACGACGCTCGCATCCGAGACGGGCGAGACGGTCACCGAGCGGCGCAACGCGATCGGGAAGCTGTTCGAGCTACACCGGCTGTTGGCCGCCGTGTCAAACAACGTCAACCAGATCGCGAAGGCCACCAACGCGACCGGTCAGCGGCAAGCAGAGACAGACGCCACGCTCGCCGCGGTGCGACGTGTCGCGGAGCGCATTGACGCGGCCGTGGACGAGCTGAGCTTGTCATGATGCCGAACGTCACGCGCGGCGATCGGATGGCCGGCCTGGTGTCGTACCTCGTGGGTGGCGGTCGCCACAACGAGCACACGGAGCCGCACCTGGTGGCCGGCGATCACGCGCTGATGGCGTGGTACGACGATGCCGAGTTGAGCGGCGAGAACGCGAAGGCGATCGCGCGGCACCTGGACCGGCCGCGCACCGCGATGGGCGTCGACGTGAAGGGCGGCCATGTGTGGCACGCCTCACTGTCGCTGCGGGGCGAGGAGGGCATTCGCAGCGATCAGGAGTGGGCCGCGATCGCGCAAGACTTTGTGTCCGCGATGGGGTTCGACGACAACGACGGAGCCAAGGCCCCGTGCCGTTGGGTCGCGATCCGTCACGGCCTCTCGCAGGCGGGGAACGATCACGTGCACATCGCCGTGAACCTGGTCCGCGAGGACGGCACGAAAGCGTCGACGCACCTGGACTACCAGCGCGCGCAGAACGCCGCACGCGCCCTCGAAGTGAAGTACGGCCTGGAGCAGTTGGAGTCGACGAAGGGTGAACGCGCGACGCGCGGCTACAGCCCCGCGGAGCAGGCGCGCGTCGAGGAGCGATCGGCGCTCATGGCGCAGCGCAAGTACGAACAGCACGCGGCGCGGGTCGGGGGAGAGCAGCCCGAATGGCACCGTCTCGACCCGAAGGAACGACAGGCACGCATCACGGCTGAGGTGCGACTGAACGCACCGCGCAACGACCTCGCGCGCAACGTGCGAGCAGCGGCCGGCGCGAGCGAGAACGAAGCCGAGTTCGTGCGCCGGCTACGCCGCTCCGGCGCCCTCGTGCGGCCGCGGTTTGCCGAAGGCACCACGGACGTCATCACCGGGTACTCAGTAGCAAGCCGGCCCGCCAATGGCGAACGTCCGATCTGGTACGGCGGCGGCCAGATGGGCCGCGACCTCACCCTGCCCAGGCTCCGCGAAGGATGGCCCGACACCGCCGCGGGAGCGAGCGACGCGGCGGCCGAGTGGCAGGCAGCGAAGCGCGGCCGCCGGCCCGTCGCGCCGGGTCGCGAGATGCGCGAACCAGACCCCGAGCTGTGGCAGCGGCACACCGAGGAAGTCGCGCAGCTCCGCGAGCAACTGCGCGCCGTCCCGCTCGACGACCGCGACACCTGGTCGACCGTCGCACGGCAGACCGCGGGCGCGTTCGCGGCATGGTCGAATGCCGTCGAGGAGACGCCCGGCGACCTGGCCGAGGCATCCGACGCACTGGCGAAGTCGGCGCAGACCTACCGTCGTCCGGTGAAGCCGCAGCGCGCCGGCCGGGTCGCCATGTCGGGCGCGACCATGCTCCTCGCCAGCGTCGCGCGAGGCGGCCAGGGGACGGCCGCGCAGCTCGCACTCCTGCGCCAGCTTATGAACCTCTCCCAGGCCGTCTACGACGCCGCCAAAGCGGCGGGAGAGGCGCGCCAGGCAGCGAACGTCGCCACCGCCGTGCGTGAGCGCGTGATGAACGTCCGCCGCCAGCTCGAAGCGACCCCCGCGGCCGCGTCGACGTCGACCACCACGGCGACCGCACCGAAGGTCGACCGCTCCGCGATCGTCGACGCATCCGTGCAGGAAGCGCTCGACAAGATGCAGCGCGCGGAGGAGAACCGCAGCAAGACCACCAGCTCGCCGGTCCCCCCACAGGTGGACCCCGCGCGGCCGCGCACCACGACGAAGCCGGGCGCAGATCGCGGCCCGGAGCGATGAGGAAGGAGTCAGATCATGGCCGATGAAAGCGACGGCATCGAGGAGGCATTCGACGGGCAGCTCCGCATCGCCGTCACCGCGGCGGGCCGGATCGGTGAAGCTCTCGCACGCGGCCGCGAGGACGCAGCTCGACGAGCGCAGGCGCAGAGCGAGCAGCAAGCTCGCGAGCTGTTGTCACGGTTCGAGGCAGAGAAGCGCGCAGCTCGCGTCGAGCTGGGAAGCGTCTACCGCTCCGACTGGTGGGACCGAGCCACACCGGAGCAGATCGGCGGCGCGCTCACCACGGCGCGCGCGTGGGGATCGGAAGAGCCCGAAGCCGTTCGTGCGGAGGGTCGCATCCGCGACGAGCTCCGCACCCGCTACGGCGTCGACGTGAACAACACCGGCGCCGATCCCGCGGCCGTCCAGGCGGCCGTCGAGGCCGAGCAGCTACGCCGGCAGTCGGACACCGAGCGGCAGCGCAGCGCGACCGAGCAGGCCGAGGCGGTCGCACTCTCCCGGCAGGCCGACGAGGCAGACCGCGCGGCCGAAGCGGCCCGGACGAGCGCCGAGGTCGCTCCCGACGAGGGCGAGCGGGAGCAGGCCCAGGTGCAGGCCGAGCGCGAGCAGAACCGCGCCGACGCGACCCGCGAGAAGGCCGAGCCGCTGTACGACTCCGCAGAGCGCCGAGAGCGCGACGCCGACAAGCTCGAACAGCGCGGCGTCGGCAAGGAGGCCGTCAGCGCCAAGATGGCGGCCGACGTCAGCCAGAGCAAGCCCGCCACCGCCGCGGTGAAGGCCCAGCAGACACAGAGCGCGAAGGCGCGGCCGAACCGGTCGCGATCGCCCAAGGTGCAGCGCACCGAGATTGGTCGCTGAGCGACATTCTGAGCGCACGAGAGAGGGACCGACCCACTGGGCCGGTCCCTCTCTACTTGTCGCGCTCAGACGCCCGAAGGAGGCTCGCGCAGGTCAGGGTACAAACCCTCCGGCGGGGCCGTGTACGGCAGCTCTGCGCCCTTCTCGTTGACGTTCTCGCGGTTCCGCCCCTCGCCGGCAGCGGCGAACGGCCCGGACGGGTCGAGCAGCACGCTCATGTGGTGCTCGGCGTGGTCGCGATACCAAACGCTCATGCCCGTTGTCGGGTCCAGGCGAAGGTGCTCCCAGGCCCGCCACAGCGCGTCGAGACGGATCGTCGCCTCCGGGTAGTTCCACCAGTCGGCCGCCCACACGGTGCGCTGGCCGTCGACGCGGCGACGGTAGTTCTTCACCAGGTACTCGCGCACGAACTCGTCGACCGAGCCGTAGTACAGCGTTGGCTCCTCGTCGGCCGGCTCCTCGTCGAGCGCATCCATCGCCGCGGTGACAGCGCGGCGGGCGGCCGTGGCCGCCTGCGCTTGCAGCTCCTCGATCACCGAGGGGTCCAGGGCCTCGTCGACTTCGGCCTGCACAGCGTCTTTCACCGCGCCCGTGATGGCCTTCTGCGCCACGGCGCGAATCGCCGGGGCGGCGAGAGCGTTCGCGACGTCGGCAATGTCGACACCGAACAGCCGGCCGGGCTCCCGTTCGGGCAGCTCCGCGCCGGGCTCGTCGCGCTCGTCCAGCTCGAACGGCTGCGCCTCGATGCCCGGCTCCTCGTCGCCCCAGTCGTCGCTCATCAGGCCGCGCCCTTCTCGCTGTTCGCGATCGCTACCTCACGCACCGACTCCTGCGCCTCGATGATCGTCCGAGACGCCTGCGGGTCGTGAGCTGCGATCGACGCCTTGACCTTCTCCGCGTGCGGGCCGGTCATCCACGGCTGCGTGCGGATGAGCGTCGGCCGGTTCCCGGAGGAGAGCACCACGGCGCGACCCTTCGGCATCGCGGCGAGGTCGGCCACGTCCAGGATGCGCTCACGGTGAAGCTGCTGATTCACGCTGCGGCCACCGCGGCCGGAGGACACCGACGACGCCTGACGGTCGTAGTCACCGATCAGCTTCGACAGGCTTTCCAGGAACGCATCTTCGGAGACGCCGCCGCCGTAGACCTTGACGTTCGAGGCGCTCCACAGCTTGCGCATCCCCGACTCGCCCCACACGTCGACGCCCTGCGACCACGACTGCAGGATGGTCATCAGCACGATTCCGCGCGAACCGTAGTGGCTGTAGAGGTTCGGCAGCTCACGCCACCGGCACACGTTCGCGGCCTCGTCGAGCACCCCGAGCAGGGGCACCGACAGGCGGCCACCGGCAGAGCCGGCGGCCAGCTCCTCCGCGGCCTCCACCACGGCGACCGTGAGCGCCGTGACGAGCGGGCCGGCGGTCCCGCGACCCTCCTTGGAGAGCGAGTACAGGGTGCCACCGTCGCGCACGAACGCGGCCGGGTCGAACTGCGGGCGCAGATCGGGGTTGCCCTGCGGGTTCACCCACGCGGCCACCTGGCGGTTGGTGAGGCACGACGCCATCTGCTGCGCCGTGCCGTAGATGCCGCCGCGCTGCTTCTCCGGGGCGGTGATGACCCCGCGCACCTGGTCGGCCGTGAGGTCGTAGCCATGACGCCGAAGAATGTCGATCGGCTCCTCCTCCGTCGGGCGGGTGAGCCAGGTGTAGACGTCGGTGATCGGCCGCACGTCGAGCGCGGCCGCGAGCAGGAGCCCCGCGAGGAGATCCTGCCCCGCGGGATCGAAATAGGCATCCGTCTTGGCTCCCGGATCGCGTGAGCCGGAGGCGAAGTGATCGGCCAGCTTGGCCGCGCGAACCTCGTCGGTGACGTAGCTGAGCGGGTTCCACCACCACGTAGGGTTCTCGAGCGCGATCCCCTGCGGATCGAACACCCAGACCGGGCCGGCCTCCGCGCGCACGTCGCGGGTCGCGTCGACGACGTCGCGCTTGTTCGAGGTCACGAGAACGCCCCCAGGAGCGTCCAGGATCGCCGGGACGGCCCGAGAGGTCGTCTTACCCGTGCGAGGCCCCCAGATGTCGATGTGCATGTCCTCCCACGTGCCGTAGAGCGGCATCTGACCGAGGGTCTTGCCGATCGGCACGCCGAGAGAGCCGGTGACGCCGAGCCGGGTCGCCTGCGCCTGCGCGTTGCGCTTGCTCAGGCCCTCGACGTCCTTCCCCCGGCCCATGTAGCTGCTGGCCCGGTCCACGCGGGTACGGCCCTTCCGGTAGCGCACGACGCCGACGATCGCCAGCACCAGGAGGGCGAGCACGATCGCCAGGAGCACCGCGACGATCCAGGTCGCGGATGCCGGCCACGGCACCCGACCGAGGATCACGCCGAGCGTGAACGCGAACGGGTCGGAGGGCAGCTCGACGCCGGTTCCGTCAAGCTGGTGGCCGAGGCGCACCGCCACGTTCAGAACGACGATCGCGGCCACGACGCCACCGATGCCCACGAGGAGCATCAGCGTCTCCGCGCCGAAGCCGCCGGGGTCGCGGCGGCGGTTGTTCGGAGTGCTCATGACACCCTCTCCTCGTGCTCCTCGACCAGCTCCTCCACCGCACGCAGCGCGCGGCGGCCGGTGCGGGACTGTTCGTACCACCGCTGATTGGTGTCGCGGATCGAGCGCTCAGCCTCCGTCAGCCGAACCTCGACCGGGATACCCGGCCGAGTGCCGACCTTCACGAGGAACTTCCCGCGGCCCGGAGGGTCGACCTCGCGACCCGACGCGGCATCCCACGCGGGCGGGTCCTGCCAGCCCGTCAGTAGCTCTTGCTCGGCCTCCGAGAACGGGATAACCGTCGTCAGCTCCGGCATTTCGGTGTACGGCAGACCGGCGCACATAACCATGCCGGCGCGCTCCACGAAACCCTTCGCCTTCAAGCGGTCCTCCTCCGGGAGGGCGCTCAGGTCGGCCATCGTGTGCGAAATCATCGCCGTGCCGACGCCCACCTGACGGTTCAGGCGGGTGAGGAAGTCGACGCGATCGACGATGCCGTTCCCGGCGCGCAGCGCGCGCCACAGCTCGTCCATGATGACGAAGTAGTGCCGGCGCGGTTCCAGCTCGGCATCCGCGAGAACGTTCGCGATGTTCACCGTGGCGAAGCCGTTCGACCAGCAGGCGAGCAGGGTCGCCGCGCGCAGATCGCCCTCAGCCTCACCGATGGCCGAAATGTCGTAGACCACCGGGCGGTCGAGCCGCATCGGGTTCGTCGTGTGCTTGGAGAACATTTCGCCCAAGCGCCCACCGCGGGAGAGGCTGATTAGCGACGCTTCCAGCCCGCGCGTGATCCGCTGATATTCCGCGAAGTCGCCGCGGTCGACGGCCACCTGGCGCAGCTCCTCCGGCCCCTCCTGCACGACGCGCAGCAGATCGCCCAGAACGGGGATGCCCTCGAAGTGGCGGTCGAGGTAGCGCAGCGCCTGGTCGACGATCGATTCCTCGACGTCGCTCGGCGCGGACTTGCGGAGGATCGTCAGCAGGGACGACACCATAGCCAGGCGGCGGCCGTGAGCGTCCTCCAAGACCTCGCCGGCCTCCTTCTCGAATCCGGCGTCGACGAGCCGCTGAGCGGCCTCCTTCGCCTCGCCGGGGTCGAGGACGTTCAGATACCCGCGGCCGCGGCCGAGGGTGATGACCTGACCGCCGAGCGCGCGAATGACCTCCACGTAGTCGGGGCGCAGATCGCCCAGCACGAGAGGCTGCACGCCGTAGCCGGCGAGGCCGATCGCCATGCGGGCGACGGCCGTCGACTTCCCGAGGCCGGGCTTGCCGAGCACGAACAGCGACGGGTTGCTGATGAGCTTCGCGCGCTGGAACCACGAAATCGGGTCGCAGCACAGCGTCGCCCCGGTGTGAATGTGGCGCCCCAGCGGGACGCCCACCATCGGAGTGCCGGCACCGATCGAGTACGGCCACAGGCCGCACACCTGAACGGTCGTGCCGCGCCACTCAGCGGGCGGTTGGATGAAGTTCGACATGCCGCCGCCGGGGCCGCTCCACCCGCGAGAGGTGAGCGCCCCGGCCGACGTGGACGAGCCCGCATCCGTGTTCTTCCGGCCGGTGCGCACGAACAGCAGCGCACCGACGATCACGAGCACGACGAGCCCGCCGAGGACGGAGAGGGCAATCTGATCCGGGGTCATCACACACGCTCCCTGAGCGCCGCAGGGACGGCAACGTGCTTGGTGAGCACGAGGCCCAGCGGCAGCGCGGCGGCGAAGGCGCTGTCCTGTGAGCCGTAGACGGGACGCAAGCGCAGACGCGCCGTCGCGCCGAGGTTGTCGACCGCGGCGCGGGCGTCGGCTTCCTTGGCCGGGTCGAGCACTGTCGCGGTGACGAGGATGCCGAAGTTCACCAGGCCCGCGCCCGACGCCTCCTCCGATTCGGTCGCCTGAGCCGAGCGCAGGGCGAGCGTGTCGCGGGCCGCAGGCTTGCGTGTTGACGTGGCCTTGAACTCCGCAGCTCGCACGTCCGACTGCACGAGCGTTGCCGCCCGCGCCGGGTCGATCGGCTTGTAGAGCAGCGTCACGCGCTTGCGCGCAATATCGCGGTGCGGCGCGAGGAGCCGGGCGAGCACGCCCGACTGCACGAGCCCGCGGGGAGCCTGCGTCATCGCCCACGTGACCGACTTGGCCGAGTCGTGCCGATAGCTTTCCCATCCGGCCTGCGCGGCCGTCGGGCCGACATCGCTCCACCGCAGATCGGGCACTTCCCCGTCGGCGTGCGCGTCGTCGATGAGCGTCGCGGCGGCCGGGTCGTAGGCGACCCGGATCGTCTCGCACAACTCTTGCGCCGACAGCGGGTGCGCAGCGCCGGCACCCGTCGCCTGCAAGCTCGCCGTCAGACCAGGGAGGCGAGCGGCGAGCTCGCGCGCCATTTCGTCGGGCTTGCGCGGCTTCGCACCCTTTCGGGGAGCAGCCGCGAACGTCAGCGTGACGTACGCCTTCACCGTCGACGAGCCCGCCGGGTAGCTCAGCACGACCTCGCCCAGCATCGCCTTGGCGAAGTCTGGGCCGTCCGGGTCGGTGTTCGTCTCGACCTCGCGACGCAGCCGGCGACCCGAGTCGGGAGCCGTCTCAATCGTCACCGAAGCCGCTTCCATGTTCGGCTCATCGGCAAGGTTGCGCAGCCAGTGGCCCCAGTCGGCCACCCACAGGTCGACTTGCTCCTGGTCGACGAGCGCCGCGCCGTCAGGCTCGGTGCCGATGACGATCGAGTACGTCTTGGCGTGCGGTGAGTAGATCATCGCGAATGGCCGCGCGTAGGAGTCCTCGTGCTCGGAGAGCTGAGTCTGCGCCCCGAGGCCCGGGAGCTGGTTCGTTCCCCAGTCGGAACGCCCCAGCGGGCCGGAGCGGTAGATGTTCGCGCGACGCCGCTTGGTCGACGTCCACGCGACCCGGTTCGCGGTGCGCGAGAGCACGCTACGCCCATCGCCGTCACGAATGGTCAGCAGCAGAATCAGCCCGCCGAACACCGCAGCCGTGATGAAGGCGTTGAGGATATTCGTGGTCATCAGCACGACGATCACGATCAGCAGCGCCACGAACATCAGGCCCGTGCCGACCGTGCCGAGCCCGAGGAGGCCCGGCGAGGTCGGCTGACGCCAGTTCCCGTAGGTGCGCACGCCCCTACGGCTTGTCTCTACGGTCGCCATCAGCTCCCGCTCCCTTCACCTGTCGCTTGGTCACCAATGTTGCGAGCGGCACCCGTGGCCGCCTGCCCTGCCTGCTTGACGGCGCCGATGGCGGCACCGGCCGCTGCACCCCAAGGACCGGCGGCAGCTCCACTCGCAGCCCCGGCAGCAGCTCCACCAGCAGCAGCACCGCCCGCGGCCGCGCCTCCACCCGTCGATGCCGCAGCAGCACCCGTGCCGCCGCCAGCGCCGCTAGACGCCTGCGCAGCCTGTGGCGCGGCCTGACCGCCACCGTTCGCGCCAGACGGACCGGTGGAGCCCGTCGAACCGGTGGAGCCCATGGAGCCGGAACCGCCCGACGACCCACCGCCGGAGCCGGTCGCCAGGCGACCCATCGACGCGGCACCCGTCGGCAGCGCCGCAAGAGCCGCAACGCCGAGCGCCCCGCCAGCACCGGCCGACATGGCACCGACCAGCGGAGTCACGAACCGCATCAGCGCCGGCATCGCGAACAGCGCGAGCACCATCAGGATCAGGCCAGTGAGAACCGCGATGAAGCCCGTCCCGTCGTCCTGGAACACGTTCGTCCCGGCAAGCTGGAAGGCCGCGGCGTAGACGATCGCGGCAGCGGGCTTGTAGAGGATGAACGCGACGAGCCACCCGACGTTCTTCTTGAACCAGCTCTTACCCATTTCGGTGTTGGTGGCCGCCGCGGACAGCGGGAGGATACCCGTCAGGATGACGAGCATGCCGCCGCGGGCGATCATCAGCACGATTTGGAAGGCCGTCGCGAGGATCGCGATCAGCCCCAGGATGATGATGAGCAGAGCGCCGAGTCCGCCCGTTGCCGGGTTCGTCGTCAGGGCGAGCAGGGTCGCGATGTTGTTCCCGAAGCACGCCGTATCCGTGCCGACGTCGCAGTTCAGCGCCCCGTTGAGAATCCATACGGAGAACGAGTCGAATGCCGACACGAGCAGTCCGACGATGGTCACCCCGGCACCCGCCACAACGATCAGAGTCAGAAGGCTCTTGATCGTCTCTTTGCCCGGTTCCGCGCGCTGCTCCCACGCCATCCGAACGCCGCCGATGATGACGGATACGACCGCGGCCGCGCCCATGTACCACCACAGCGAGGACTGCAGGAAGAGCACCGTGCCGCCCGCGCCCTGTGGGCCGTTCGGGAGAAGCCCCGTCACCAGCGCCGTTGCGCCGCTGATGAGGAAGATCGCGCCGAGCACGATCCCGAGTCGGCCGGCGGCCTGGAATCCCTCGCCGTTGCGCATCCGCGTAGCGATGAGAGCGCCGAGGAGGATGATCGAGATAGCCGCGAACACGATCGAAATCCAGGTGACCCAGCCGAGCACCTGAATGATGCCGTCCGAGTTCGGAGCGGTTGCACCCGCCGCGATCGACGAGCCTCCGCCCGTCCCGGTCAGGTTCGGTGTGCCGACGTTCACCCAGAGCGTGCCGAGCGAGGCGACAGCCTTCCCGAACGCTTCCATGACGGCATCCGCCATGTTCTGGATGGCATCACCTACGACGCTGTTTGCCCACTCGCCGGCCTTGCAGCCGAAGTCGAGCGGCGCGCATTCACTCGCGGCCATGTTCTACCCCTCCGTCCAGCTCACATAGCCCGAGAGGTCCGGCAGCTCAGCGAGGCGTGCAGGCTCAGGGTTTGAGGCGTCGAGCTTCCAGTCGCCGTCCGCCCAGACGAGTTCGAGCACGGCAGAGCCGTTGACGCTCTGGCCGTTGCTGCTGCCGCGGAAAGCGATGTCGACACGAGCGGACTCGCCGTCGTACGCGAGCATGCGGAAGCCGGCGATAGACGCTCGGACGTCGGACGGTGCAGCCGCTCCCTGAGCGCTGAGCAAGGTGTCACGGTACGGGCCATCCGTGAGGGCGTACTCGAGAAATGCCTGTCGCTGCTCAGCGGGTCCGAAGCCGATGATCGTCACGTTCGCGGCTGCGAACAGCGCACCCTCAGGCGAGTGCTGGAAGCAGTAGGGGTAGCCCTCGGGGGCTGTCTCCCCCGGCCCCGCCGCGGGAGAGGTCGGGAAGGCGTAGACGTCCTGGAATTGCCATTCGGCGGCGGGAGCCGTCGTCACCGTCCCGGACAGCTCGACGCCTTCGAGGCCACAAACGCTCGCGCCGCCCGCGACCCCGGAAGGCTCCGGGGAAGGGGCGGCGCTGCTTGTGGCACTGGACGACGGGCCGGGAGCAGGCGGCGCGGCGTCGTCGTCGTCTCGGTTCAGGTTGAGAACCGTCAGAACGATGCCCGCCACGATGAGCGCGACCACCACGACCGCCCCGATGATGAAGCCGGGGCGCGTGAACGGGTTCTGCTGCGTGTCGTCGTCCTCAGCCATGACGGCTCCTCTCAGGCCCCGGCGAGGATGCCGACGAGAGCGGCACCACCACCGATCACGATCGCTCCGGCCATTGGCCAAAGGATCTTCGGCAGAGCATCGTGGCCCTCACCGCGGCGGAAGCTGACGGCGATGAGGATGCCGCCGACGATGATCGCGCCGCCGACGACGACGTAGCCGATCCACTTCAGCCAGGACAGGATGATGGTCACGCCTTCGGTGCCCGGAGGCTGTACGGGGTCCGGGTCAGGAATGACGCCGGCGAGGTTCACGGCGGTGTCGGCCGCCGCGTGGAACACGTCGATAACGGACATGCTGTTGCCTTTCAGTTCGAGGTGCCGGCGGCACCGAGGATTGCGGTCAGCTCGTCGACGAGACGCTGAGCTTCGCGCGGAGAAGATGAGAGAGCCGGCGGCTCTCCCACGCGCCATGCATCGACCCACGGCACCGACCAGGTGCGCGGGACTCCCCCGCTGACGACCTGCATCAGGTCGCGCAACGAGCGAGGCAGTCGACCAGGTGCGTCAGCCATGACGACCAGGCCCAAGACTTCAACAGACGGGACGAGGCCCGCGGCCCACTGCCGCATCGCGGCCTGCGCCGCGCGCAACCCGCGGGCGTCTGAGCGGGCGACGAGAACCGTCCGTGCGGGCGTGGTGGAGGCGGTGCGCGGCCACGAGTGGCCCGCCGCCTGTGAGCCCGGCATCAGCGCCGCCAGCGTGGACTCTCCCGCGCCGCCGTGTGCGCCTACCCACCACAGCGCAGCCGTGGTGTTGCGGTCGTAGATCGGCAGCTGGTCGACGCGATCCGGTGCGGGGATTCCTCGCTGCGGAGCCACCGGGCCGAACGTGTCGGGCACGGCCGCGATCGGAGCCGCCTCGGTAGGCGGCGGCGTCGTCGGCCGAGAAAGCCACGGGTTGAGCGGGTCGCTCATGTTGCCCCCCTAGGTACAGTGAGATTCACCCTAATAAGGGAATCCTACGCCCAAGCGCCCAAACAAGGAAGGGTAAACCCGAATGAACCCGAACATATACAAACATGCCCTAATCGGTACACTAGGACCGTGGAGCCAACAGGAGGTCTCACCGTGAGCAGCGATAGCGGTGCGTGTGACGCGCTCGATCGCCTATTCGAGCAGAGCCCTCCGACCCTCGGCCCCACCGAAGTAGCAGAACGACTCGGAGTCTCTAACAAGAGCGTGTACACGTGGCTCCGCGAGGGACTGATCCCCGGTTACAAGGTCGGCTCGACGTGGTTCATCATCCGCGACGAGCTGAAAGACACCTTGCGACGGGGCGCGAACGTCCCTCGCGACACCGGCCCGGTGGTCGTCATCAACTCAGAACGGCACGAAGGGGACTGACATGCGGAAGATCGGGACGGCGCTACTCATAGTCGTCGTCGCTGTGGCTCTGACCGCCTGCACCGGCCAGAACAACGCGCCAGCGCCGACCCCCAGCGCCAGTAGCACCGGCCCGATCTATCCCGACCTCGACCAGTTCACCCCCGCCCCCGAAGGCCTCATCGACGAGGACAGCGGAGAGACGCACGGCCCGCGGCCCGTGCCCACATGGGATGACGAATCGCGGGAGAGCGCAACGGCGGCCGCGGTCGCCGTGATGACCGCCTACGCGCGCCCCGATCTTTCGTTCGAGCAGTGGTGGGCCGGCTTGCAGCCCCTCCTCGACAACAAGGCCACCCAGGACTACGCCTACATGGACCCGGCGCGCATCGTCGCGACGAGCGTCACCGGCCCCGCCGTCATCACCGACGACACGAGCGCTTACGTCGCGTTCGTCGACGTCCCCACCAACGCCGGCACCTACGGCGTCGTGCTCAGCCGTGCCGACGCTGACTCCCCGTGGCTCGCGGGGCGCTTCATTCTCCCCGAAGGGGTGAACTGATGGCAGCGCCCAAGGGCAGCGCCGCCTACGCGATCGCGGCGGTGCCGCTCCTCATCGTCGGCTCCCTGTTCGGGCTCCTCCTCATGGGCGAGGACGAGTGTGGCCCGAGCGCCGGCAACGGCGGATCGAGCGTCTCGATCGACCCCGCATCCGTCCCCGAGACGGAGATTGCCGGCTACGGCCACGAGCAGCTTGTGAACGCCGCATATGTCATGCAGGCGGGCAAAGACCTCGGCCTGAACGCTCGCGATCAGACCATCGGCGTCATGACCGCGATGGGTGAATCCAGCCTCCGAAACATCGACTACGGCGACTGGGAAACCGGCGGGGTCACCAACCCGGACGGCACCCGCACGACGTCGATCGGCCTGTTCCAGCAGCAGGACGGATGGGGCACCCGCGAGGAGCGGCTGGACCCCTACATCTCGTCGACGAAGTTCTTCAACGCGATGACCACGAAGGTTCCCGACCGCGAGTCGCTGGAACCGACAATCGTCGCCCACCGCACTCAGGTGAACGCCGACCCGTACCACTACACGAAGTTCTGGGACGGCGCGGTGCAGATCGTCGAGGGCCTGAGCGGTGTCCGCACCGGCCTCGACTCCGGCGACGGCAGCGCCAGCGGCGGCTCATGCGCGGGCCTCCTTCCCGGCGAGGTCAGCCCCCTGGGATGGGCCTCCCCCGGCGGCGGACCCGTCACCAGCCCCTACGGCATCCGCGTTCACCCGATCTACGGCACGCAGCGACTCCACGCCGGCACCGACCTTGCCGGCGGCGGCTGCGACGGCCCGATCTGGGCCGCACAGGACGGCGTAGTGACGTTCCGCGGCTTCGACGACTCCGGCAACGGCACAATCTCGATCGACCACGGCGGCGGGGTCACCACCCGCTACCTCCACATGTACGACTCCGGGATGCTCGTGCAGACCGGCGACAAGGTGAAGGCCGGCCAGCAGATCGCTCGCGTCGGCAGCAGCGGTGAATCCACCGGATGCCACCTGCACTTTGAAGTGCGCGTCAACGGCGAGAACGTCGACCCCGCGCCCTTCATGGCAGAGGTCGGCATCCAGCTCGGACAGTAGATCAGGAGACGACCATGAGCAGCATCGAAGTACCCACGTTCCCCAAGATCGAGGCGCGCACGTTCGCGAACGGATCGGGAGAGGTCACGATCAACGGCACGTCGCACCCGATCGAGACGACCACTCTCGAGGATGCTCGCGCCGCGATCCTCGCTCGCGTGGCCGACACGGCCACGAAGATGCAGCGCCCCGTGCGCGTGACCACCAGCGGCCCCGACGGGGAGTGGCCGCTGATCGTGCACCCCGACGGCAGCGTAGAGCCCGACGAGAGCCTGCCCGCACGGCCGGCGCCGATCGAGGACGCCGCGCCGCCCATCGACTCGACGCCCGCGCCGAGCGACGAGGTTCCCGCGCCCACGCCGACGCCGGAGGTTCCGACGTTCGCTCCCGCACCGGAGGTTCCGGCCGCAGCGCCGGCCCCCGCGCCCGACGGGAACGCATGGGTGCGTCAGGCTCCCGCCCCGGTCACCGAGTACCCCAGCCGTCGCGAGGCCCGACAGTCGTTCCTCACGCACGAGCAGATGGAGGAACCGGCAACCCAGGGATGGCGCGGAGCGCTCACCCGTGCCGGCATCCGCATGAGCCCCAGCGAATCGGAGCGCGCGGAGCGCTCGGACGTCCTCGCCGTCTCGCAGCACTGGCCCGGCCCCCGCACGATCGCCGTCGTGAACGGCAAGGGAGGCGCGGGCAAGACCCCTACCACCGTCCTCCTCGCGGCCGTGTTCGCCCGCCACGGCGGCGCAGGCGTCCTCACGTGGGACAACAACCAGACCCGCGGCACGCTCGGCTGGCGCACCGAGCAGGGGCCGCACGAGGCAACCCTGCTTGACCTCCTCCCCCAGGTCGACCGGCTCCTGAGCACCGGAGCGCAGTCCGCGGACCTGGCGCACTACGTGCACCACCAGACCCGCGACCGGTTCGACGTGCTGCGCAGCAAGCCGATGGCCCTCGCGCACGAGCAGCGCGTCGAGCCGAGCGACGTCGATGCGATCCACGCCGTCGCCGCGAAGTACTACCGGCTGATCTTCATCGACTCCGGCAACGACGAGTCCGACCCGATGTGGCTGCGCATGATCGACCACGCCGACCAGCTCGTGGTCGCCACGACCACCCGCGACGACCACGCCGAAGCCGGCGCGCTTCTCCTCGAAGCCCTCGCAGAGCGCGCCGCCGGATCGGCCGAGCTGGCGCGGGATGCCGTCGTGATCGTCAACCAGGCCGACCCGAAGTCCACCGCCGCCGACCTGGCGCGCGTGGCCGACGGCTACCGGTCCCTCGCCCGCGAGGCCGTCACGGTCCCCCACGACCCGGCGATGGTCGACGGAGTGCTGCGCTTCGGCTCCCTGCGCCCCCAGACGCAGCGTGCGTGGCTCGCAGCGGGCGCGGCGGTCGCCCGCGGGCTATGAACGCCACACAGCCGCTCACAGGGCTGCATCGCGTCCCTGAGTGGCCCCGTCTCGCCGCCACCGTCACACACGACGGCACAGGCACCCTCACGATTAACGGTGTCAGCCGCGCGTGCGCGGCCGAGTCCGTCGCAGCTCTGCGCACCGGCATGATCGCGCGCGCCGTGGCGATCGGCACGCAGCTACGACGCCCGATCCGCCTCGATGTGACCGAGGACGGCCGCACCCACGCCCTCGCCGTGCGCCCTGAGG
This sequence comes from Microbacterium sp. bgisy207, assembly GCF_057706855.1. Lineage (NCBI taxonomy): Bacteria > Bacillati > Actinomycetota > Actinomycetes > Micrococcales > Microbacteriaceae > Microbacterium > Microbacterium sp. bgisy207. The sequence goes on along the minus strand of NZ_JBYIPB010000020.1, from coordinate 12,228 downwards.
GCTACGTGCAGCTCATCGGCGCCGACGGCACCATTCCCGCCCCCGACGGCCTCAGCATCGACGAGGGGCGTTGCCGCATCTGCCGCCGGCTACAGCCGGTGACCTCCGCGACGTGCGTCCAGTGCGGCGTCGACGAACCGCTGCGCGTCGAGGTCGCTCCCCCGGCCGAGCCGAACACCGTCGCACCCCTCGCGGCCGCGCCGATCACCCGGCCGAACCCCGTTGAGCTCGACGAGCTCGACGAGCTGCACGACGTCGAGCACACACGCATCAGCCGCCGCGCAACGGCCCCCGCAGCGCCTCCCGCGCCAGGCCTGCACCTGGCGTTCAACACTCAGCGCAGCGTCGACGCCGGCCCGCACATCGTCATCGGCCGCAACCCCGAACCCGTCGACGGACGCGAAGCGCTCACCGTCGTCACGCCTGGACGGATGCTCTCGCGCACCCACGCGACGATCGACGTCGACGACGCCGGGCGCATCGTCGTGACCGACCTCGATTCCGCGAACGGCATCGAACTGCAGTCGGCCCCGCCGCACTGGCTCACCCCCGGCGAACCGACCGTCATTCCCGACGGCGCGACGATCCTTCTGGGCGACGTCTACTGCACCGTCGCACGGTCGAAGTGACCTACACCCGCCGTCGGCGCGTCGCCGCAGTGTTTATGCATAATCCCGGCACGATGGCCCTATGAGCGACTACGGCCGACGCGCGCGACGTCCCAACGACGCGCCGACGGTCCTGCTACAGGGCCGTGTATCCCCCACCGCACGCGACGACGTGCGCGAAGCAGCCGAGGCATCCGGCGTCACCATGTCGTACTACCTCGACGCGCTCATTACGAAGCTCGTCAGCGAGAACGGCGGAATGCCGCTCATTGACCCTCCCGCGCGGGACCGCGCGAACCAGCTCGATATCCCCGGGGAGGCCGCGACCAGAGCCGCATAACAAGCAAGCCCCCGCCTCTACGAGACGGGGGCCAGAGCTAAGTGCCTGATCTTCTGAGTTTGGCGACCGGTAGATCAAGGCAATCCCAAGAACCGGCAGACAGGGCCGGGGCCTTGTCATGTCCTAGATCTAGGAAGTTGGTGCCATCATAGCGCGCCCGGATGCAAAGCGATATCGCAATCGCGACGGCGAGTCGTGGGCGCTCACCGTTGCGGTGAGCCCGCGCCCCCGCGTGCGCGTGGCCGTCGTCGACGCCTACGGGACGATCGCGAACGAGTACCGCGATCGCGCGATCGGCGCCGCTACCCCTGAGCGCCCGTGGGCGGTCTACCTCGCCGGCCCCGATCAGCGGTTCCGCCTCCTCGCGTTCGACCTCGACGCCCACGGCGACCCCGCGGCCGCAGCTCGCGACGCCGACGTGCTCTCCGGCCTCCTCTCCGACGTCGGCCTGTCGCACGTCCTCTGCGAGTCCGGGCCGACCGGCGGCCGCCACCTATGGGTCGGCCTGGCCGAGTCCGTCGACGCCGAAACCGTCGCGACCCTCGCCCGTCTCGCGCGGCACGTGTGCCCCACCCTCGACCTCTCCCCCCTCACCAACCCCGTGACGGGCTGTGTGCGGCCCCCAGGAGCGCCCCACCGTGCCGGCGGACACTCCACCGTCCTCCGCGGCGACCTCGACGCGCTCAGCGCGCCCACGGCCACCGCCGCACAGGTGCGCGCGCTCGTGAGCCTCCTCGCCGGCCTCGTCGACGACACCGAGCCCGCTCGCACCATCGACCCGCACGCGCCCCTCCCGCTCGACGCCCACGGGCGTCTGCACCTGGTCGGCCCGCGCCGCCAGCTCCCCGCCGTCAGCGCCGCAGCGCTGCACGAGACGCCCGCAGACGCCTCAGCGACGCTCTGGCGCGTCCTGATCGGCGCAGCGGCCGCCAGGTGGCGGCACGCCGACGTCGCCGCCCTCGTCGACACCGAGCCCGGCCTAGAGCACGTCCGCAGCCGCGTCACCACCCGCGGCCGCGTGAACCGCCCCCGCGGCGAACAGCGCCGCGTCCTCGCCCGCCAGTGGGACAAGGCCGTGCGCTACGTCGCGGCCAGTGACCGCCAGATCGGGGACGATCCCACGTTCGACCGTCGCGCCGACGCGATCGCCGCGCACGTGCGCGACGTCCAACAGCGCGCCGACGCCGCAGCCGGCCGCTGGGCCCGCGGAGGCGGCCCCGCCGATCGCCGCATCCTCGACGTGCTGTGCGCTCTCGCCCTGCACGCCCTCAGCGGCTCTCTGGAAGCCGATACCCGCCGCCTGGCCCAACTGGCCGGCGTCGGCCGCGAGACGGCCAGGACGGCGCTGCTGCGCCTCTCCGAGGACGGATGGATCGCCCAGACCGCGGCCGCGGACGGACCCCGCGCCGCTCACTGGACGATCGACCCTCAGAGCACTCTCCACAGCAACTCGGATCATGCCCGGTCACAAGCGGACCCGCGCCCCCCTGGGGCCGGGGCCGCTGAGAGAACCGCGATCCTCGCAACGCTTCGCACACGAACAACGGATGCCGCACACGACCTGTTCACCGCTACCCGCCCTGCGCTCGGGCACCTGGCCGGGAACCTCTACGCACGAATCGACACCACAGCTCGCCCCCTCGACGAACTCTCCCCCCTGATCGGCGCCGACCCGCTACGCACCCGTCGACTGCTGGACCGCCTCACCTACGCCGGCATCGTCGAGCGCGCCCGTGACGGCTGGCACCGCGTCGACGCGCTCCCCCTCGACGTGGCCGCCGAGCGCGCCGGAGTCGCCGGGCGACTCGACGCCCGCGCTACCCGCTACCGCGTCGAGCGCGAGGCGTGGGCGTGGTGGAAGGCCGAGGAGGCGTGGATGCACGCACCCCGTCGACCCGACGCGAAACGTCGACCGAGCCGGGGGCAGCTCTCCCTCGTCCCCGACGACGGCACCCACGCCTACGGCCCACACCCACGCCGACCCGATGGCCGGCTCGACTACGCCGCAGCTCGTCGCATCATCGTCGAGGAGCGCGAGGGAACGGCCGTGCGGCCGTACGACCGCAACGCCGACGGAGATCTCCGCTCGAGAACCCTCGTCGACGCCGCCGACGTCGAAGCCGTCGACGAGGAATGGATCGATCCGGGCTACTGCGCACACGGCATGACGATCGGCGTCAGGTGCCGCTACTGCGACGGCCCCGCCACCAAGTCGGCCGAGACACCGCGACGTCGAGTCGCCTAGCGACGATCCGCTGCGCGGAGGCGAGCCCACGGGCTCGCTGATCGAGCCGGCGATGCCGGCGCTGTCAGGGCCTTCGGCCCGTTCTTTTGCCGTGAAGCCTTCGGCAGCATACGGTCGGCCAACCTCCATGCAAGCGGCTGCGCCGCCGGCTCCTCCGAGACTTTCGGCACGCGGTCGCTGCGCTCCCTCACATCGCGCCGAAACTCTCTCCCCCACCGCCCTTCGGGTTGCACTCCGGCCGGCTCTCCCTAGCGGCGACAAGTCGCCTTCACGGCAAAAAACGTGGGGGTGAGACAGACGCAAATAGTACTAATCCCGTTAGGTGGAGGTTCCGAACATGGCACGCACAGTCAAGAACACCAAGAGCCCCGAGGAGCGTCGCGCCGAGGCCGAGGCCCTGCAAGCGACGATCGCGGAACAGGTCGAGGCGCTGCGCGAGTCCGAGACGTGGGCGCGGTTCCTGACCTTCGCGCAGTCGTTCCACCGCTACAGCCTGGGGAACCTGCTGCTGATCTTCGCCCAGTGCCCCGAGGCGTCCCACGTCGCCGGTTACCGGACGTGGCAGAAGCTCAACCGCCAGGTGCGCAAGGGTGAGCGCGGAATCCGTATCTTCGGCGGCCGCGACGTGCGCGAGACGGTCGAGAACGAGCAGACCGGCGAGGAGGAGGAACAGCGCCGGGTGCGATTCTTCCCGGTGTCCGTGTTCGACATGGGACAAACCGACCTCATCGACGAGGAAGCGGGCGACCCGGCCGACATTGCGCGCCAGCTCACCGGAGACGACCCCGCGGGCATCTTCGACGCCGTGGCCGACTACCTCACCGGCAAGGGCTGGACCGTCGAGCGCGAGCAGATCGCCGGAGGCGCGAACGGGTACACCACCACCGACGGCACACAGCGCGTCGTGATCGACGCGGACCTCTCCCCTGCTCAGGCAGCCAAGACCGCCCTTCACGAGGCCGCCCACGTCATCCTGCACGCCGAGGAAGATCACGCCGAGTACGTCGAGCACCGCGGGATCAAGGAAACCGAGGCCGAGAGCGTCGCCTACATCGTCGCCGGGATTCTCGGACTCGACACCAGCGCCTACAGCGTCGGCTACGTCGCCGGGTGGAGCAAGTGCGAGGCCGAGACGATCAAGGCCACCGCGGCAAACGTGCTGCGCACCGCGCACGCCCTGGCCGACGCGATCACCGAGCCCGCCCCCGAGCCCGTCGCCGCGTAACCCAAATAGTACTAATCCCGTTAGGAGAACGTCATGCACGGAGAGCCGACCCTGTTCGATATGGCCGAGTTCGAGCGCGAGGCCGTGGCCGCGATGCCCTGGGAAGGCGTGCCGCTGCGGTACGTCACCGATTACCACCACCCCGACGACCTCGCGGCCGCGTTCGAGCGGTGGAAGGGCGAGCACGGCAATTTCGGATGCCTGATGCGCTCGCACATGTGGCACCGCGCCTACTTCGGTCGGCAGGACGTCGCCGCCAGCGACGAGGCCCACGAGCTGCACATGCTCAACGCCGATACCCGGTGCGACCTCGCAGAGCACGACCACAGCGCCGACCCGCTCCCCGGCGGGCTGATGTACCAGGCGAATTGCCCGCCCTGCCGCTGGCACGTCATCACCGAGCACGAGAACGAGGCCGTAGAGGCCTGGCACGATCACGCGATGCCGGGATGGCGAGCCCTGCCGATCCTCCCGACGAAGCTCAGCACCGCCGACGAGAAGAAGGCCCGCGCCGCTGCGGCCAAGTGGTGCGCGGAGAACTACCCCGCCGAATGGCAGCGCCCCGGCGCACCCGTCATCACTCGACGCGGCCCGCACGGCGGTCGCCACGTGGGCGGCCGCTCCCCCTTCGGCGGCTACGACCTCGCCGCCCCCAACGACTGACCCGAATAGTACTAATCCCGTTAGGAGAACCCCATGCACACCCTGACCCCGAGCGACGTCGCCGCGCTGCTGGACGACCTCGCGCAGCTCCTCCCGTTCCCGACGACGATCTACACCGACATGGGCGCGGATAGCTGGACTCCTCAGCTCTACTTCGGCCCGGTCGACCCATCGTCAGACCTCCCCGAGCACCGCGCCGGGATCGACGCCGACACCGTGCGCCCCGTGTGGTGGATCGACCTCGACGGCGGAACCCGAACGATCCTCCTCGACGAAGTGACCCCCGACGACGTGTGCAACGTCGCCGCCCGGATCGCAGCCACCCAGCAATGCGAGCGACCCTATTAGTACTGTTCCCGTCGCCCGTGGTTGTGGCGGGAACAGTACTGTTCCCCGACCAGGTGCCGCAGCTCACGACCACGGCGGCCGACACCGGACGGAGCCGGCGCCGGCTAACGGACGGCCGGACGGAGCCGGCCGACTGCCAGGGCCTATCGGCCCGTTCTTTTGCCGTGAAGCCTTCGGCAGCATACGGTCGGCCAACCTACGCACCAGTGCTTTCGCGGCATATCCTCCTCCGCTTCGCTCCGTCCGGTATTCCACGGTCACTGGCACTCCGGCCGGCTCTCCCTAGCGGCGACAAGTCGCCTTCACGGCAAAAAAACGAGTGGGGTGGGAGGATCACGAAATGGAAGCTCTGACGGTTTACACGACCGGCCCAGCGTGCGGGAAGTGCACCATGACGAAGAACATGCTCAAAGGCAAGGGCATCCCGTTCGTTGAGGTGAACATCACCGAGAACCCCGCAGCGTACGAGTACGTGACCGCCGATCTGTGCTACACCGTGGCCCCCGTCGTTGTCGTCGACGATGACGATCACTGGTGCGACCTCCGACCCGATCAGATCGAGCGCGTCGCCGCTCACTTCGCAGCCTGACCCCGCTACCCCAAATAGTACTAATCCCGTTACAAGGAGGAACCATGACCGACCGCAACCTGACCCCGTATGACCGTGGCACCCGCTTGGAGCCGCAGCTCTGGCCGGTCGGGGATGACCCCGACAGCTACGGCCGTGTGGACTTCGACGACGAGGAGGCGCGAACGATCCTGACGGCCTACGTCGAGCGCGAGGGCGACGGCTACGCCATGCACGTGCACGGGATGGCCGAACCGCTGAGCCTCGTCGTCGACGGCGGCGGGCGGGTGGTTCCGGTCGACCGCGAGCTGTGCGAGGGAATCGACATGCTGCTCAACATGGCCCGACGCGGCCGCGAGGACTTCGAGCACCAGGCCGCCTATGGCGACTACACCGCCGAGGATCGCGCGGCAGCCGATCGCCTGTGGCTGCTGGCCGAAACGGTCGGAAAGCTGCTGGCCGGAGAAGCCGGAAAGGCTTGACCCTCAGTAACCCTAATAGTACTATTAGGGTTATACGGAACTAGAGACGATACGGAACCAGGACACGACATGCAGAACCTCATCATCACCAAGCTGGCCGACCTTCACGCGGGCGACCGCATCCTGAGCTGGGATGGCCGGCCCTACCGCCGGCGCGGATCGTCGCGCAGCGTCTCGGCTACATCGGAGCGGGGAGTGTCCAGGGCGTACGTCTCGTGAACCCCCACCCGACCAGCGACGTCGAGCACGTGCTGTACCCAGCGCAGATGGATGGCCGGCGATTGGAGGTCGAGCGTCCTTAGCTTTCCCCTTGTAACCCCATTCCCGCTAATAGTACTGTTCCCACTACCGGGACGAAACCGAAGGAGCACACCATGAGCTACATCACCCGCACCGGCAACCTCGCTGCAACGCCCACCCTCCGCGAGGGGGACAACGGCCCGTACACCTACGCCCGCGTCCTCGTCAGCGATCGCATCCGCCAGGAGGACGGCAGCTACACCGACGGCCCCACCGTCGCCTACGACGTCGCCGTGAGCGGCAACCAGGCGCAGAACCTCGTCGAGGCGGCCGAGGAGTCGGGGAACATCCGCGTGACGTTCTCCGGCCGCTACCGCGTCACCGAGTACAAGGGCGACCAGGGGAGCCGCTTGCAGCACGAGGTCCGAGCCGACGAAATCGCGGTGAGCCTGCGTGGGCAGAGCGTCCGCGTGGTCGGCAAGCCCTCGACCGCCGACCAGGGCGACGACACCCCGTTCTGATCCCGCACTCAGGGGTGCGCCTCCACTGTGGGGCGCACCCCTAACAGTACTATTGCCGTTACACATGAAAGGTGACACCGTGACCGCTCGAATCCTCGCCCTCTGCAATCAGAAGGGCGGCGTCGGCAAGAGCACAACGACATTCCACCTGGCCCGCGCCGCGGTGCTGGCTGGCCGCCGCGTGCTCGCCGTCGACCTCGACCCGCAGGGAAACCTCACGACGTCGATCGCAGCCGAAACCGTCGAGGAAGATCAGCCCGGCCTAGCCGACGCGCTGAGCAAGCACGCCGACGAGACGCTGCGCGACGTCATCGTGCCGGGACTGTGGCCCGGCCTCGACCTCGTGCCGACGTCGGGCGTCGAGCTCGGCAGTGTGCGCGATGAACTCGTGATCGCCGGGGCGGGCCGAGAGAGCCGCCTACGCGCCGCGCTGCGCGAGGTTGCAGATGACTATGACCTGATCCTCATCGACTGCGCGCCGAGCCTTGACCAGCTCACCAGCAACGGCCTGACGGCCGCCGACGGGGTAGTGGTCGTGACGCACTCGAAGCTGTGGAGCGCCAACGGCCTGACGCAGCTCCTCGACACGATCGCGCTCGTGCGCGAGCACTACAACGCGCAGCTCGACGTCGCCGGCATCCTCATCAACCAGCACGAGGAGAACACGGTCAGCGGCCGTGCCTGGCTCGACGACCTCACCGAGGCGGCCGAGGCACGCGGGCTGCGCGTGCTCACCCCGCCGGTTCCCAAGCGCGTCGTGATCGCGGATGCCGTCGAAGCATCCAAGGGCCTCGACGAGTGGGGGAGTGCCGAGGCTACCGCCCTCAGCGGCCTCTACAGCGGCCACCTGACCACCCTCGAAGGAGTACGCGCATGAGCGCCCGACCCGAACGCAAACGCTCCACCCTCAGCGGACGGAACCCCATCGCACCGGCCGCTGAGACGCCGCGGGAGCCTCCCGCAGCCGCTCCCGCGCCTGCTGCACCGGCCACGCCCGCAGAGAGCGTCACAGAGCCGCAGGCGGCCGCACCGAAGAAACGCAGCAAGTACCCGCCCAAGGTGTCGTTCTATCAGGAGCAGGAGGACACCGATCGCATCCGCGGCGCGATCATGCACACCATCCCCTACGAGGGCGTGCGCAGCCTCTCGCAGTTCCTCAGCGGGGCCGCTATGAAGGAAGTCGAGCGGCTAGAGCGCCAGTACAACGACGGCAAGCCGTTCCCGCCCGTGGGGGCTCGAGAACTGCCCCAGGGCCGACCGATGGGGGAGTGACCATGACGCAGCTCAACCAGGAAGCGCGAGAGACGCTGCGATGGGCGGGGATCACCCCCGGTCAGTGGGCGAAGCGCCACGGGTACGAGTCAGCGAAGGATTGGCGCGGTGACGAGTGCGGATGCACCGACGACCGCTGTATCGGCTACCACCACGACGCCACAGATGAGTGCGGGTGCCTGCCCGCCCTCATCGAGGAGCTGCGCCGGGATGAGCGCAAGCTGGCCGCCGCCCGTCCCGTGTGGACCGCGCACGAGCGCGCCACCGAGAGCGGCACGGTCGAGGATCGCGCCGCAGCCGACCAGCTCGCGGCCGAGTGGATCGCCGAGTACAACCCCGGAGCCACCTGGCACGGTCTGACGGCCCGCGGGATCGTCTACCGCAACCAGTGGAACGACCGGACCTGGCTTATCTACGACGCCGACCGCGACTCGATCGAGCCGGCCGACGTCACCAACGAAACGGAGATCTCGGCATGACCGCCGTTACCGTGCAACAGCTCGTCGATCAGGTTCTCGACACTGCCCAGGCGGCGCACCCCGGCGTCGAGTTCGGCATCACCATGTCCCTCGCGAACGCCCTGCTTCTGCAGAAGGACTCCGACAAGCTGTGGCGCAAGGGTGCCGACGGGCGAATGGGCTACTACAGCGGCCACGTCTACCGCGATTGCCTCGTCGACGAGATTCCGAGCGACGAGCCGGCACCGATCGACTTCCTTGTGATCGTTGCGCCCGTTTACGGCACCAGCCCGGAGGCCGAGCAGGCCGTCACCTACTACGGCGACCTGCGCTCGGGTGCGATCGCGACCACCCTGCCCGATGACGTTCAGACCGAGCCGCCCGCACAACCGGCGTAGCTCAGCTCAGCGTCGGTTACTCGTCGACGGGCCGGTGCACTTGATGTACTCCCACCAAGTGAACTCGACCGCGAGCCGCATGGCGTCCTCCGGGAAATATCCGATGAGCTGCCGCTGGGCGGGATCGCGGTCGAACGTCACAGAGCGCAGCAGTCGGCGGCCGCGGACCTCCACGTAGCGAATGATCGCGACCCGACGGCTCTTGTCGAACACGTACCAGACCCCCGGTTCAGGGGAGCTCTGCAACTGGGACATAGGCGACCAGTGCTGCACCACGTCGGTGACCATAAAGCCATCCCCTGACACGAGCGGGGATGATGTGTCACTCGCGGCGGCAGCTCACGCCTTGGTGACGGTCCCGTCGAGGCCTTCGTAGAGGTCGAAGTTCCGTTCCCCAATGAGCGCGACGAGCGTGTCGAACGCTTCGGAGAGGGGGACCTCAGTGGCGAGGTCGTTGGCTTCATATGCGCGGATGGATGGCATGGTGTCGTTCAGATCGGCCAAGAGGACGTAGAACTTCTCGTATTGCTCATCTCGGCCGGCAGGGTCCTGCCGTCCAGTGAAGAGCCGAAGACGTGGACCAGCGTTGATGAAGGTCGACTTTCGCCGGCCCGTGCTGTCGTGCTCGGCTCCGGCGTCGAAGATGAGCAGTGCAGCGAGCACGGCGTACGGGAACCGGCGATGCAGGGTGACGGCCTCATTGAGAAGGTCTGCTCGACGATTGGTGAGATTCTTCTGGTAGTTCCTGGTCTGGCCGTCCTTGAACAGGATCGTCTTCACGCTGACGGCGAGGATGAGCCCGGATTCTTCGGTGGCCCAGGTCACGTCGACCTTCTTCGCGCCGATCCCGCCGGCCAGGCGGCGTTCCGCGCCGCTGACCCCTGCTTCGCCGGGTCCGGTTGGTCTAGCGCCATCCATGCCCCGTGCGCGGAGCTCGGCCGCGACGGCCAGCGCGACCGCGGCCGACAGCTTCTCGTTGTAGTTCTTCTTGGTGGCCTGCGGGGCAGTGTCGACGGGCTTAGAGCCGCACGATCGGATAGCCGCGATCAGGCGATCGTCAATCGTTGCCACGACGGCTCCTTGACTCTCGACGTTTCGAAAGGTCAGCGCGTGCCGCGCGAATCTCCGCGACGTCGGGACGGCGCATGCCGAGAGTCCGAACCAGCAGCACGTCGTCGACGAGCTTGGCCGCCTCGAGGACTTGTCCGTGGCGGAGCTTCCCGCCGACGACGGGGCGGATCGCGAGGAGCGCGTCACGTGCAGCGGCGACGGCCGACGGATCGGGCAGCGCCCACGAGTCGGCTTCGCCCGGCTCCATCTTCAACATGCCGCCGCCGTACGCGCGGCCGGTGAACTCGGCGCCCAGCATCGTGACGGAGTTCAGCGCGGCAACGGGCAGCAGCTCTCTGCCAATGCCTCGGTGCTCCGGCGTGAGGTAGACGCCGTGCACGGAGTTCAGGTGCAGAGCGCCGGCTGTATTGGTGGTGATTCTTGGGGTGTCGGCGTTCATGTAGGTCAGGAGCAGATCGGCCTTCTTCACAAGAGGAACGCGCCACCACTCTTTGCGGACGCGGCACTTATAGGCCGTGTGCACCGAATCTTTCTCGCCTTGCGCGATGTAGGCCAACGCGGCCGTGGACGGCTTGTCCGCAGGGCGGAACAGCATCGTCCGCTTACCGGCTTTCCCGAGCTCTGTATGCGCGCGGGTTGAGAACTCCAATCCGCGTAGATGGCTCGAGCCCGGAGGGGAGAGCCGCGCCACGTCGCTCGGCTGCAGTTTGAGCTCAGCAACTCGCGCGGGCGACAGTGCGAAGTACTTGTTGTTGCCGGTGACCATCCCGAGCGTTGTCTCACCCCAGTTCTGCATCGCCGTAAATTGGCCGCTCAGGATCAGCTTTCCGTAGATCTTCAAGGCTTCAGGTGTGACCGTCGAGCTGGACCACTTCGCTGCGGGATCGGGGGGAGTCCAGGTGGCGATCGGGGGCAGGTCGGTGGCCAGCGAGGCCGCGTTCGTCACCTGACGGATGCGGGCATGGTCGGTCGAACCGCCGTAGCCGTCGGCCAGGAGCAGAATGGCCTCCGTCTCTGCCTCCTCGAACACTCGCTGCTCGAACAGCACAAGGTCGACCTGAGCGAAGTTCTCGAAGAGGAACCGACGGACGGGGGCGGCGTAGTTCGCGTGTAGCAGTTCCGCGGGCAGCACGTAGCCGAGCCGGCCCCCAGCGCGCAGGCTGAGGGCACCGTGGACCGTAAACGCCGCCCACGACGACGCCAGTCCCGAGAGCGCGACCCCGCCGCGGAGAGCCGCGGCACGCGCCTTCGCGCGCGCCTCGCCGGCGAAGTCTTGGAATCGGATGTACGGAGGATTGCCGACGACCGCGGTGTACTGGCCGCTCGCCGGAGTGTCGAAGAAGTCGCTGACGGTCATGACGACCTCGCCGCCCGCTGCCCTGATGCGTCCGGCCCCGTACGCCGCGCTCCACGGATGCAGCTCAACACCGTGCACGATGGGCGTCGACTCGCCGAGCGCGCGCAGTCGCGACACCGCGTGTGCAAGAAACTCGGCATCGCCCGCGGACGGCTCGAGGATCAGATCGCTCGCGTCTCGCACCGCCCAGTTGGCGATAAAAGAAGCGATCACCGGGGGAGTGAAGAACGCTCCGCGCGCCTTCCGAGCTTCGGCGCCGTCGGAGGGGTCGCGCGCGCCGAGGATCACGCACCAATTCTGTCCGACACCGCCCACACCGCGGGGATCGACGCTCCCTAGACCGTGCCGAAATCGATCGATTTCGGGAAGTGAGCAGGCGTCCGCGTGCACAGGCACCGCAAACGGGGTCCGTATCGAAACCCAGTTATGGGA
>NZ_JBYIPB010000002.1:0-292621 GCF_057706855.1 Microbacterium sp. bgisy207 | reverse complement strand
TCTAGCGAGTCCCGCACGCCGATGCAAGGGCATCGCGCCCACATGGACGGCGACGTAGCGTCGCACGCATGTTGCCCGCAGACATCCCCCAGACCGACCACCTCCTCGAACTCGTGGAGATGCGTGGCGTCCCGAGCATCACGATCACGCTTGCGTCGTCGCCGATCCCGGCCGACCACGAGAGGATCCGCATCCAGCTGCGCGATCTCATCGACGACGCAGACCGGCAGGCCAAGGATGCCCGTATCGACCGACCCTCGCGAGAAGCGGCGGTCGCGCGACTGCGCTTCGTCCTCGACGACGAAGACTTCTGGATGCATCAGTCTCGCTCGCTCGTGCTTCTCGCGTCACCCCAACGACTCGACGCCTTCCGGCTGGCCAACCGGCTCAGCGCACGAGCGACGGTATCCGACAGGTTCGACACCGGATCGCTGCTTCGCGCCGTGACATTCCCCCGACGCGCATTCATCGTGCAGATCTCCCGCGGCGGCGCGCGCCTGACCGAGTTCGGCGCCGACCATGGCCTCACCGAGCACGACCTGTCGCTGCCGAGCGATCATCGGCTGATCCTCGAGGAGGCGGACAACGGCGGCCAGGCCGACTTCCCGCGGCCGCAAGGATCCACAGGGGACCGCTTGGAGCGAGAGCGGTACTGCCGCGTTGTGCAGGATGAGGTCGCGCGAATCGTCCCCCGGGGAGTCCCCGTCATCCTCAGCGCGACGACAGACCTCGCACCCGCCTACCGCACCGTCAACACCCATCCCACGCTGCTTGAGGCGGGGATCGACGCGCACCCGGAATCGCTCGACGACGCGGCTCTCGAGCAGAGAGCCCGTCGCATCGTCGACGACCACGAAGACAGCCTGCTGGCGGCGTGGCGCGAGCGCTTCGGCACGCTTCAGGCCCAAGGCCTTGCCGCGGACACCCTCGACGACGTCGCCGTCGCAGCGGCCAATGCCGCCGTCGAGGAGCTGCTGTTCGACATGGACTCGGACGCCGAGGGGACGATCGACGATCGGGGGCGCATCGCGCGAGCCGACGCGGCAGGACCCGAATCGACCGTTCTCGTCGACGAGCTCGCTGCGCGCGTGCTGCGTACGGGCGGAACCGTCCGGGCCGCCCGTCACGACGACATGATCCAAGGGTCACCGGTTGCCGCGACCCTGCGATTCCCGCTCGAGCAGATGGCGACCTGAGCTCGACGGCGCCGTGTGAGGATGTGGGCATGGCACGCACGCCGACATCGTCACTGAGCCCCGCCGACCAGGAACGGCGGCGAGGCCTGCGCCTCATGAAGTCCGTTGCGCTCGGGGCCCTGCTCGTCATGGCGGCGCTGTTCCTGGTCGGGTTCATCGGCCAGCAGCAGGTGCCCGCGCTGGCCTACCTGCGCGCCGCCGCCGAGGGCGGGATGGTCGGTGCGCTCGCTGACTGGTTCGCCGTGACGGCGCTGTTTCGGCATCCGATGGGGATCCCCATCCCTCACACCGCGATCATCCCGCGACGCAAAGACGAGATCGGGCGAAGCCTCGGAGAGTTCGTGGAGACGAACTTCCTCGCGACCGACGTCGTGCGTACGAAGCTCGAATCCCTGTCGATCGCCGCCCGCTTGGGAACCTGGTTGAGCGATCCGGCTCACGCGTCTCGGATCGGATCCGAAGCGGCGGCGATGGGATCGGGCGTTCTGCGCGCCCTCAGCGACGACGATGCGCAGGAGGTGATCACCGCCCTCGCGCGGGAGCATCTCATCGTGCCGGAATGGTCACCGGCGATCGGTGAATGGCTCGGCCGCATCGTCGAGGCAGACGCGCACCGCACGGCCGTCGACCTCGCCGCGGAGAACATCGACGAGTGGCTCGCCCACAACCGCGACGCGTTCACCGGCCTCGTGTCGGGGCGGCTCCCCTCCTGGGTGCCGAGCATCGCGGCGCGCCTCGTGGACGAGACTGTCTACTCGGAAGCGGTCACGTTCGTCCGGGCGGTGCGCACGAACCCGGAGCATCCTGCCCGTGCAGCGATCAGCGACTACCTCGCCCGCCTGTCCGAGAGCATGCAGCACGACCCGCAGACAATCGGTCGGTTCGAGGACGCCAAGCTCGCCGTGTTCGACAGCCCGCGCGTGCGAGAGCTCGCGACGCACGCGTGGAGCACCGCGAAGACGGGCCTGCTGGACGCGCTCGCCGACCCCGAGAGCGGCCTGCGCACTCAGATCGACGCGACGCTGCGCGATATCGGGGAACGCCTCGCGAGAGAGCCGGAGCTGCAGCGCCGCGTGGACACCTGGGTGACCGATGCCGCCGTCTTCCTCGTCGACCGCTACCGTCACGACATCGCCTCGCTCATCACCGACACCGTGGAGCGGTGGGACCCGGCCGAGACCACCGAGAAGATCGAGCTCATGGTCGGGCGTGACCTGCAGTACATCCGTCTCAACGGCACCATCGTCGGCGCGCTCGCGGGACTTGTGATCTACACGGTCGCACACGCCGTGTTCGGCTGAGGCGCGTGCGTCAGACGACGCTGATCACCGTTCCACCGGTCAGATCGACCAGCTGCGGAAAGGTCAACGGGAACACCGTGTGCGGCGTGCCCCCGGCCGCCCAGATCTCGGGAAAGGCGGCGAGGTCCTCGTCGATGATCGTCACGAGGGGGGCGGGGTGCCCCGTGGGCGCGACGCCGCCGATGGCCTGGCCGGTCGCCTGGCGCACCTGCTCGGGTGTCGCGCGGGTGATGGATGTTCGACCGAGCCGCGCCGCCAGCGCCGCGGTGTCGACCCGGTGGGCGCCGCTGGTCATCACCAGCAGCGGCTCGCCGTCCGACCAGAACACCAGACTGTTCGCGATGGCGCCGACCTCGATCCCCAGCGCCTGGGCAGCCAGCGCCGCGGTGGAGGCGGCATCCGGGAGCACGACGATCTCTCCCGGGATGCCCGCTGCGCGGATGGCATCGTGGACGAGACGGCTGCGGGCGGGAAGATGCTCGGTCACTGTCCGAGCCTACGGCGAAGACCCGGTAGCGTCGCAACGTGGACAATCGCCGCGCCGACCACAGTGCCACCACCCACAGCGCCACCGACCACAGTGCCACCGACCACACCGGCGCGCCTGTCCCCGTGGTGATGTGCACGTGGCGGCGTCCTGAGTACTTCTCGCAGACGCTGCGACTGCTCGAGAAGCAGCACGATGTGCGGATCGAACTCCACGTCTGGAACAACAACCCGGCGATCCGCGACGCGCTCGAAGCCGATGCCCGCCAGAGCAGCATCGCCGTGACGTTCCGCCACTCCGAGCAGAACATCGGCGGGTACGGCAGGTTCTTCCTGGCGAGAGAGCTCGCGGCGCGGCATCCGTATGTCGTCTTCATCGACGACGACCAGCTGTTCGGGCCCTCAACGATCGCGACCCTGGTCTCGGAGGCCCGGCCGCGCAGCGCCAGCGGATGGTGGGCCTATCGTTTTCCGCTGCCGCCGAGCTACTGGCTGCGCGTTCCGGCGCTCCGGGGTCGTCGCGCGCAGTACCTGGGCACGTGCGGCATGATCATCGACACCTCGATCTTCGAGGATCCTCGCGTGTTCGAGTGCCCCGAGAGGTTCTGGTTCGTCGAGGATCTGTGGCTCAGTTACGTGGCGGACCACCTGCACCGCTGGCGCCTGACCCGCTCGCGCGCCCGGTTCTGGTTCATCCCCGACACGAAGAACCAGTTCGCGGGGCTCGTGTCGGACAAGGGAGAGTTCTTGCGCTACCTCACCGAGCAGGGGTGGCTGCGTCGCCGTCGTCGAGGCGGGACGACTCGGCCGCTATCCTGAGCGGATGAGTTTCTTCGGCGGCGGATCGGGCGATGACAAGAACAAGATCACGCCCGCGCGCATCACGATCTGGATCGTGGTCGCCGGCGTCGGGGTGTATCTCGTGGTGTCGGGGCTGATCGGCATCCTCTCCGGCGGGAGCTGAGCCACGGACGGATGCCGCGCCCGCCGTGGGTCCGCGCGTGCGTAGGCTGGGCCCGTGGACGTGTGGCTCGCGGCCCTGAGCGGCCTCATCGGCGGCGGGGCGCTGTTCCTCGGCGCCGGCGTCGCGTGGTTCGTGACGGTGCCGCGGCTCGTGGTCACAGCGATCATGGCGTTCGGCGCAGGAGTGCTGATCTCGACCCTCGCGTTCGAGCTCGTCGCGGAAGCCGCCGAGGGCGGCGGTGTCGTGCCGACCGCGGGCGGTTTCCTCGCGGGCGCCGTGATCTACATCGCCGCCGATTGGCTGGTGTCCCGTCCGAAAACCGTGCCCGACGCCGCGCGCAATATCGCCAAACGCCGTGGGAAGGGCACGGCTGCCCTCTCGGGCGGCGGGGCGGCGATCGCAGTCGGCTCCGTGATCGACGGCATACCGGAATCGGTCGTCATGGGACTCTCGGTGCTGCAGACGGGGGGCATCAGCATCCCGATCGTCGCCGCGATCGCGATCAGCAACATTCCCGAGGGACTGTCATCCACTGCCGCCTTCAAGCAGGACGGGAACCGCGGCCGCACGGTCGCGCTGCTGTGGGGAGGCATCACCGCGGCATCCGTCATCGCCGCCGTCGTCGGCTACCTTGCGCTCCAGGCCGCCCCACCGGAACTCGTCGCCGTCATCACCAGCATCGCCGCGGGCGCGCTGCTGGCCATGGTCGCCAACACCATGATCCCGGAGGCGTTCGAGCGTCTCCACCTGCTGACCGGACTCTGGACGACCCTCGGCTTCCTGCTCGCCTTCGTCATGCACGAACTCGGGTGATGTGGAGGCTCGCGCCTGTCAGCCCTTGCCGCCGGGCGGACCGATGAGCAGCAGCGCCACGTAGAGCACGACCACAGCTGCCGCGATGAGGATGCCGAGAACCCACGGCCGACGGAGGAACCACCGCAGCGCCCGGTCGTACCAGGCCTGGTCCCGCGGATCATCGGTCTGCTCCAGGCGCCACTGACCGACAAGCGAGCCGCGCCGGTGAAGCCAGATCTCGGTCGGAATGGTCGCGTAGGGCACGATCGCGCTGACGAGCGCCACCGCGGTCGGCCACGCGCGCCATCTGTTGTTCAGGGCCACGAGGATCGCGGTGGCGCCGTACGAGAGGAACACGAAGCCGTGGATGCCGCCGCCGATCGTGACGGCGAGCGCGAGCTCGGGGTCAACGGCGCGCACGATGAGCGCCCCGATGAGCAGGGTCCACGAGATCGCCTCGAGGATCGCGAGGGTGCGGAAGAGGGAGAGCGGGGTTCGGAACACACCTTCAGCATATCTGAAGGCGGCGTACCCCTGGTCACCTCGAACGTTTCGCTTCGTGACGGTGCGCGTCCAAGAATGACACCGCGATGCGCTTCATGACGACGCGGTTGGGCGCGCCCCGCCCGGGCCCGCCACGATGGTGCGCATGTCCCTGACCGCACTCGATCGTTCCGCCGCCCCGGAGACCGTCACCACCGCACCGCGGGGTGGCGCCGTGGATCTCGTCGGCGTCGGCCGCACGTTTCCCGGCGTCGATGGCAGACGCGACGTGCTGCGCGGACTCACCCTGCAGTTCCGCGCTGGTGAGATGGTCGCCATCGTCGGCCCATCCGGATGCGGGAAGTCGACTCTCTTGCGTGTCATCGGCGGTCTCGACCGCCCCACCACGGGCGAGATCGCCGTCGCCAGGCACCCCGTCGTCGACACCGACGCGCGCACCGCGATCGCCTTCCAGGAGCCGCGCCTGCTGCCCTGGCGCACGATCGCGCAGAACGTGGAACTCGGCCTCCCGCGCGGCGCCGGCCGCCGGGCGGGGCGGGAGCGCGTCGCAGAGCTTCTCGAGCTCGTCGGGCTTACGGCATCCGCTGACCTGACCCCGCGGCAGGTGTCTGGCGGCATGGCCCAGCGCGCGTCGCTGGCCCGAGCCCTCGCGCGGGGACCCGAGGTCCTGCTGCTCGATGAGCCGTTCGGCGCACTCGATGCCCTCACCCGACTGCGGATGCAGGATCTGCTGCTGCAGGTCCACGCAGCAGAGCCGACCACCGTCGTCCTCGTGACCCACGACGTCGAGGAGGCACTGTTCCTCGCCGATCGCGTCTTGCTGCTGCGCACTCTCGCGCCAGGGGACGACTCCGGGTCAGTGGCCCGCATCCTCACCGCGCCCGGGCAGCGCCCTCGGGATCGCGCCAATGCTGCCTTCGCAGACCTTCGCGCCGAGCTGCTCACCGGCCTGGGCGTCGACACCCATCACGCTCCCCTCCCCTGACCCACCGACCCGCCCCTCACCACGACACCCTCAGACCTCGGAGACACTCATGCCTTCCCGCACAGCTCTCGGCATCCGTGCCACCCTCGCCCTTCTCACGACCGCTGCGATCGCCGTCGCGACCACCGGCTGCCTCGCCGGCGAGAACGCCAGCGCCGCGCCGGCAGCCGCCGGCGGCAGCGCGTGGTCCTCCGACTCGCTCACCGTCGACTTCGCGACCTACAACCCGCTGAGCCTCATCATCCGGGAGCAGGGCCTCATCGAGGAGGCGCTCGGCGACACCGTCACCGTGGAGTGGGTGCAGTCGGCAGGCTCCAACAAGGCGAACGAGTTCCTGCGGGCAGGCTCGGTGGATGTCGGTTCCACGGCGGGCTCGGCCGCGCTGCTGGCACGCGCGAACGGTTCGCCGATTCAGGTCATCGACATCTACTCGCAGCCGGAGTGGTCGGCGATCGTCGTTCCGGCGGGCAGCCCGATCGACTCCGTTCAGGACCTCGTCGGCCGCTCGATCGCCGCAACCGCCGGCACCGACCCGTACTTCTTCCTTCTCCAGGCACTCGAGGCCGAGGGCGTGTCGATCGACGACCTCGACGTGCAGAACCTGCAGCACGCCGACGGTCGCGCCGCGATGGATGCCGGGTCCGTCGACGCGTGGGCGGGCCTGGACCCGATCATGGCGGCCGCGGAGGTCGAGTCGGGCGCGCGTCTGATCTACCGCAACGTCGACTTCAACTCCTACGGGTTCCTCAACGCGACCGAACAGTTCCTCGCCGAGCACGCGGACCTCGCTCAGGTCGTCGTGGATGCTTACGAGCAGGCGCGCGCGTGGGCTCTCGAGCACCCGGAAGAGACCGCCGCACTCCTGGCTGAGGTCGCGGGAATCGACCCCGACGTCGCCGCCACTGTCATCCAGGAACGCTCGAACCTCGACGTCAGCGGCATCCCGGGAGCCGACCAGCTCGCGGTGCTCGAGAAGATCGCTCCCGTCCTTGTCGCATCCGACGCCGTCCAGGGCGGACAGGCAGCGATCGACGAGGCTCTCGCGACGATCATCAACCCCACCTTCGCCGAGAAGGCCACTCAGGACCGATGAGCGCGCTCACCAGCACTCGGGGCGACGAGCGTCTGAGTGACGCCGCCCCGGCGCCACGCACCCTGTGGGATCGCCGCGCGACCAGACTCATCGGCGGTCTCATCCTGCCCCTCGTCATCCTCGGCCTGTGGCAGGCGGTCACCGCCTCGGGGCTCGTCCCGCCCTACCGACTGCCGCCGCCGGCGACGGTCGTGGATGCGGCAGTGCAGCTCGCGCAGAGCGGTGACCTGTGGATTCACATCGCGATCTCGATCCAGCGCGTCCTGCTCGGTTTCGCGGTGGGCTCGGTCGTCGGGCTCGCGGTCGCCGCCGTCGTGGGGCTCACGCGTGCCGGCGACATCCTGCTGAGCCCGACGCTCGCGGCGTTTCGAGCCATCCCCTCACTCGCCCTCGTGCCGCTGCTGCTGCTGTGGATGGGCATCGGCGAAGACTCCAAGGTCACCCTCATCGCGATCGGCGCCTTCTTCCCCGTCTTCACCACCGTCAGTGCCGCGCTCCGGCAGGTCGATCCGCATGCCGTCGAGATGGCTCGTTCGTTCAGCCTGCGGGGGTTCGCGCTGTTGCGCACCGTGCAGCTCCCGGCCGTGGTGCCTTCGATCGTGGCGGGTCTGCGACTCGCGCTGGCCCAGGCATGGCTCTTCCTCGTCGCGGCCGAACTGCTCGCCGCCGCCATGGGACTCGGGTTCCTCCTCACCGACTCGCAGTCGACGGGTCGGGTCGACCGCATCCTGCTCGCGATCGTGCTGCTCGCGATCCTCGGCACCCTGACCAACGGACTCCTCAGTCTCGCGCAGAGACTCCTGCTACGCCGGTGGATGTAGGCGAGCACCCGCTGTGTCGAGCGGGATCTCGGCGCGTCAGCGGTCGCACTTCATCAGGTCGGTCTGCGCGAGGGGCTCTCCGGCCTCAATGACATAGGTGA
Organism: Microbacterium sp. bgisy207; assembly: GCF_057706855.1. Lineage (NCBI taxonomy): Bacteria > Bacillati > Actinomycetota > Actinomycetes > Micrococcales > Microbacteriaceae > Microbacterium > Microbacterium sp. bgisy207. The sequence goes on along the minus strand of NZ_JBYIPB010000002.1, from coordinate 284,375 downwards.
CCAGCAGCACGACATCGTCGGCTCCTTCGTTGACGCCGTGATGGATGTAGCCCGCACCCTCGACGATCGCGTCTCCGGTCGTGTAGATGTGCTTACCCTCGGGGTAGATCGGAGCGTAATGGGTGAGTGCGCCCCGCTCCACAACGGCGATGAGCTGACCGGCGTGACAGTGCTCACCCGTCCCCGCGCCGGGGCTGAGCGTGATGCGGCGGAACACGACCTGTGAGGCCCCGTCCACCTGGACGTCGACTCCGGAGGGGTTCTCCCCTGCGGCCAGGTCTTCGGCGGTGACCGGCGCGGGACTCGCGGATGGGCTCCGGTCAGCGGTCTGCGACGGGTCAGGCGATGTCGTACACCCGGTCACGAGCAGGCACGTGACGAGCAGGATCAGGGAGAAACTGCGGCGCACCTGCATGAGGCAAGCGTGGTATATCGCTGGGAAAGCGCGGATGCGACTCACGAGACGCGTCTGTCAAGGACGTAGAAGGCACTCACGACGCTGCCTACCCTTCACCGGGACACGCCAATCACGCGGCCATCTGCGAGGGGTCGCCGTTCGAGACAAGAGAGGTGAGGCAGATGAACGGCAACGAGAACGGGAGCGCGCCCGGGCACGAGGAGCACGGCGGGGGGAAGAAGCAGAACGAGAAGACGATGAGCGCCCAGACGTATCTGCGCTTCGCCGCCATGATCCTCACCGGGATGGTGATCATGTACGCCGTCATGTTCGCCGGCTCTTGGGAGTGGGGACACATTCAGTTCAGCCAGAGCCGAGTCTTCATGGCGCTCACGATGGGCGGCGCGATGGGCCTGGTGATGCTGGCGTGGATGCTCAACATGTACCGAAGCTGGAAAGCCAACGTCGCCGTGATCGGCGTCAGCGTACTCCTCATTGCCGGAGGGATCGTCCTCGATCGAACCCAGGCAACGGTCGACGACACCTCCTTCATGCGTGCGATGATTCCTCACCACTCGCTCGCGATCACGCGCTCTGAGCGGGCACAACTGGCCGACATCCGCGTGTGCGAGCTGGCTGTGGAGATCAGCGAAGCCCAGCGGCGGGAGATCTGGGAGATGGAGTGGCTGATCCAAGACATCGAAGCGAACGGCGTCGCCTCCACTGCGGCAGAAGCCGACGCGCGCGCCGTCCCCGAGTACACCCAGCCGGCGGCACGTACCTGCGAGGGGCAGTCCGCCACGGAATGAGCGGGGGGTGGACCCACCCGAGGGGATTTGTCACACCACCACTCCACCGGCTGCGACGCAGTGCGCGGAGCCTCCGGCGGCGCCGGCCCGCCCACGGGTTCTCGCTCCCCACAGAACGACGAAAGGCGCCCGCGGGGGCGCCTTTCCTTGGTGGACCTGAGGGGATTCGAACCCCTGACCTCTTCATTGCGAAATAGGTGTTGAGCCCCAGCGGACGGGTTGAATTGGCGGGAAAGTTCCTGACTAGGAACACATTTACATTATCACCACGAGTCGCCCGGAATCGCGACGAATCGCGGCCCGAGTCCCATATGGTCCCCAGTGAGAACGTTTCGCCAGGGAAGGAGCGGAGGCGCGAAACCACTCACATTTGCAGAATCGCCGCTACGGGCGACAGGGCAGGGCCGCACCTGCGCGCACGTTTCAGCTCCCCGCCCAAATACGGGGTAATCCACCCCACGCACTCACTCCCCCGGCCAACACTCCTTCTCGACCTCAGCGATAGCCACCACGAGCCGCTGCCCCGATACATCCAGTGCCTCGAAGTTCCCCCGAGAGAGAGCCTCCGACACCTGCTGCAGCTGCTTCCCCACCTCGTCTAGCCCCACATCCCCCGCCTCACGAGCCAGCTCCGACAGCCGCTCAGCATGCACCGCCATCCCCGCCAGGGATCCCGCCCACGAAGCCAGCTCGAGCGCTTCATCGATCTCAACCAGCACGCCACAGCGCTCAGCGACACCATCGTCAGCCTCGCGACTTTGTGAACAGGCGCCGAGCGTGGTCAGCAGAGCAACGAGGGCAAGCGCGGTCGCGATCTTGCTCGTTTCTTTGATCCCATGGTTCATGATTCCGATCCTCCTTCTTTCTGTTTTTCCCCCAAGCGGAACCATCCCCAAATCCCCCCCTTAAGGGGGTGGGGGATGGTTGGGGATGATGTCGTTCCAAGGCGGGGATTCACCGTCCGAACGGACAGATGAGCGCTTATGTGGGAGCCCCCGCCGCCCGATCGACGGGGGACTCTCTCGTGGGGGACACTATCGCGTATAGCTTGCGCCTCCCCTCTCTTTGCTCGGCCACCCTTCCTCCTTCGATCGCGCGGGCGAGAATGCCTCTCACGGTGTTCTTCGAGATGCCTTTGATGGCTCTGCGCATTCTGGGTGGGGTGAGGCGCTCGGGCGTGGCGTGACGGGGTGAGGTGGGTCGAGGCTCGGAGGATCGGTAGCGACCAAGCAACCTGTTCGTCCGGAGACCTCGACCCGTGCCTGATGCTACGCGCTGCGCCGCCGCGCGCCCATGTTCTGCTGTCTACTGTGATCGCTGCGACCTGCTCGTCGGACTCGACGGGCTCCGGGTGGCCGGGGTCGAGCGTCGCGGCGATGGCGTGCTCGTGATCGATGCCGAGTCGCCGCCGGGTCCGGTCGGCTGCCCTGAGTGCGGAGTGGTCGCGGAGTCGGCGGGACGGAAGGTGCTCGTTCTGACGGACGCCCCGATGGGCGGGACTCCGGTTCGGGTCCGGTGGCGCAAGCGCCGCTGGCGGTGTCGCCAGGACGGGTGCGGGGTGCGCTCATTCACGGAGCAGAACCCGGCCGTCGCGGCGGCCAACAAAGCGCTGACGGCTCGCGCGGTGGCGTGGGCGGTGGCGCAGATGCGCCGCGAGAACGCGTCAGTGCGCGGTGTCGCTCGGCAGCTGCGCGTCGCGTGGCGCACGGTCTGGACGCACGTGGAGGCCGAGTTGCAGCGCCGCGAGCAGGACCCTGGCCGGTTCGATGGCGTCGAAGTGCTCGGCGTGGACGAGCACCTGTGGCATCACGTGTCCACGAAGCCCGTCGCCGACGGCGGGCGCGGTCCGAAGGAGCTGACCGGGATGGTCGACCTGACCCGAGACGCCACGGGACGCGTGCGGGCGCGACTGCTGGACCTGGTGCCAGGTCGATCCTCGAAGGCGTACGCAGACTGGATCAAGGAGCGGGACGAGCAGTTCCGTGCCGGGGTGAAGATCGCAGCTCTTGACCCGTTCGCCGGCTACAAGAAGGCCCTCGACGACGAACTCGACGACGCGACCGCGGTGCTGGACGCGTTCCACGTCGTCAAGCTCGGCACCGCCGCGGTTGATGACGTCCGTCGCCGCGTCCAGCAAGACACCCTCGGCCATCGCGGCCGCAAGGGAGATCCGCTCTACGGGATCCGCAACATCCTCCGCGCCGGACGGGAGCGCCTCACCGACAGGCAGCGGTCCCGGCTCGACGCGGCGTTCGCGACGAGGGAGGAGCACGTTGAAGTTGAAGTCGCCTGGCACGCCGCCCAGCAGCTCCGCGACGCCTACCGGCACCCCAACCTGGTCGAAGGGCACAAGATCGCCGAGAAGGTTCTCGAATCGTTCCCGTCCTGCCCGATCCCCGAAATCGCCCGCCTCGGCCGCACCCTCACCCAGTGGCGAGCCGCGTTCCTGGCCTACTGGGCGACAGGACGCTCATCCAACGGCGGCACCGAGGCCGTGAACGGGCTCATCGAACTCGCCCGCCGGATCGCCCGCGGCTTCACCAACTACGACAACTACCGGCTCCGCATGCTCCTGATCGCCGGCGGACTTGACCCCCTCACCCCCACCTAGAATGCGCAGAGCCCCTTTGATCCCGAGCAACCCCAGTTCGTCCGCTCCCATGGCACCGCGGGCCGTCAGGGCATCCACAGCGGCGTCGACGAGACGGTCTCCTACAGCGGCTGCCGCATCGGGCGCAAAGGCGAGGCGGCGCCCGTCGTAGATGCTCAGAAGCCCCCGCTGCACGTCCACGTCACGCCCTTGAGCCTCCAAAAAGCGAAGGGAGCGGGCATCGCGTGGGTCTTCGCGAGTGAGGGTCCAGATCGCATCGGGCCAGTCCTCGAATCGGCTGTCGCCTCGGGCATGTGTCCCGGCGTGGCCGGCGTGATGGACGACGATTCCTTCCGAGATTCCGGCCTCCTCCTTGAGTGCGTCAAAGGCAGCGAGGACCTTCCCGGCCTCACGATGCTCGTCCAGCCCGAGAGCATCCATCAGCGGCCGCACGGGGTCGAGCACGAGCACGTCGACACCACGTAGCCGCTCCGCCCAGCGCGCTCGCACAGCAGCGTCGGTGATCCGAAAAGAGGACGCCTTGCCGCGGAGCGAGAAGAGGGCGACCCGATCCGTGTTGCGGATGCCCGCTCCTTCGAGCCATGACCGCGCCGTCGAAGGACTCATCTCAAAATCGAGAATCGCAACGGATCGAGTCCCGCTGACCGGGAAGTGATCCAAGAATGGCGAACCGTCGACGAGGGAGCGCGTGAGATTGTGGACAAGCGACGTTTTGCCCGCCTTCCGCTGCGCCGCGAGGAGAGCGTTGCCGCCCACGTGAAGGAGGCCGTCCACGGCCCACAGGTCCGCCTCCATCTCGGTGGCGAGCAGGTCCGTGAGGGAGGTCGCCTCCGGGATATCGATTGCCTCCGCGTGCTCGGCCGCCAGGAGCGCCCGCGCCATGTCCCGCGCCCGCTGCCGCTTCACCTCCTCCCGCAACCCACCTCGCGGTAGTTTGGCGTCCTCTTGCGCGAAGTGCTGCACGCGACGGGCAAGCGTCATACGTTCAGCCCGACGGACGCCCTCCCGCCAGGCCTGTTCTTGGCGCAGCGACTCAATCGCCGCCTGCTCAGCTTGGCTCTCCTGCCACGCCTTCTCAGCCTCGGCCATCCAGCGCTCCGACAGAGCCTCCCGAACCGTCATGCAGCCCAGGCCTCGCCTGACTCGCCGCTGGCATACGCACGCTCTGTCAGTCTCACCATGAGCGTGCTGACGACAAACTCCCGGATTGCGTCGCGGAAGGCGTCCGCGTCCCTGTCGGACTGTGATGCGCTCAGCCACCCATCGCCATCGTCTGGCAGGAGACGGGGCCACCGCGCCAACGCGCCGTCCTCGATGGTCCGTTCAACGACCTTGCGAGCATCCGCGGAACTGACGAACTCCCGCGTCAGCCCGATGTGCTTCGACTCCGCGCTCCAGATGAAGGAAACGACCTCAACGGGAATGCGCACCTCCTCCTCACGGTCGCGCCTCGCGTCGATCCAGTCCCCGACTGCACCGCGAAGGAGCGCGCCTCTGAGGTCGTCAGCATCCGCCATCATCTCGTCCGAGAGCACGTTCATGCTGCTGCCCCCAGACCCGCCGTGGCCGCCGCGAAGGAGTCGGCGGTGAGCACACCGTCATCAACCAACCGCCGCACATGACGCCGAGACGCCCGCATACCGGCACTCGCAAGCGCCGCCTTCACACGCCGCGAGCCGAAGTTCCCGGCCTCCGCATCCGCCCGCGCTGCCGCAAAGTCGATGGTCGCGGCGCTCACGCTGCGACCTCCGTTTCGGCTGATAGGAAGGCAGAGAGATCGGATTGCCGAATGCGAACGGAGCGGCCCAGGCGGATCGTGCGAAGGTCGCCGCGCTGGATCGCGCGGTAGACCGCTTGGGCGCTGATTCCGAGAAGCTCGGCGCAGTCCCGGACAGTGAGGATGCGGAATAGGTCCGCGGAATTCTGGGGCATCTTGCCCTCCTTCGTACTAATGTGCCGCGGAGTCTAGGGGCACGCGACGGCATATCACGGAGGTTGGCGACACATCTTCAGAGGTCGCGATAGGGCGACGATCAGGCCGCCTCCTCCTGGCGGCCGAAAGCGGCGTGCAGGCGGGCCGCGACCGCAGCGTCCGACGATGCGTAAGCGTGCGCGTATCGGTTCGCGGCGGTCATTGTCGTATGCCCCAGTCGCCGCTGAACATCAACCACCGACGACCCCACCGCGTACGCGAGGGACGCCCCTGTGTGCCGCAAGTCGTGCCATGCCAGCCCGAGCGACTCGAGTCCTGCCCGCTTCTGCGCTCGCCGGAACATCTGGCCCAGCCACGTGCGCGTAAGGATGCCGCCGTCTTCCGTGCAGAACAACAGCGAGCCCTCGGATGACCCGACGTACGCCTCCATGTGACGTCTCAACTGCTCCATGACGAACTCGGGCAGCGCGACCACACGTCGTGATCCCTCCGTCTTGGTCCGCCCGAAAGTGGGCTTCTGCCCCGACAGCTCCAGGATGGCTCGCTCCACTCGGATCGTGCCCGCGTCCAGGTCTACATGGCGACGAGCCAGCGCCCTGAGCTCACCCGAACGCAAGCCAGACCAGGCGGCAACGATCACCGCTGCGGCGTAGCGTTCCGGCATCGCATCCGCGAGACTACGCACCTGCTCAGGGGTCGCGGGTTTGCGCTCCGCGGACTTCACTGTGGCAGCCCCACGAATCCGACACGGATTGCGAGGAATCAACTCCTCCCGCTCCGCCGTCGCGAGAACCGTCCGCAGCACCGCGTACGCCGCAGCGACGGCGGCAGCGCCCGTACCGCGCCGCGTTCGCTTAGGCCGTGTTGATCAAGAGGTTTCGCTCCCGGCTGGGTGAGTCTTAAGCGGTGACGCGACAGGAGATCTCTGACGAGGTGTGGGCCGTGATGGAGCCGTTGATGCCGACGGCGTCCGGGAGGTCGAGGCCGTGGGCGGATCATCGGTTGGCTGTCGAGGGGATGGCGTGGAAGTACCGCACCGGGGCTCCGTGGCGGGATGTGCCGGACCGGTTCGGGAAGTGGAACTCGATCTACAAGCGGTTCAACCGTTGGGCCGTGGACGGCACCTGGGAGAAGCTGCTGGCCGAGGTGCAGAAGCGGGCCGACGCCGCGGGGAAGATCGACTGGGTCGTCTCGATCGACTCCACGATCGCTCGTGTGCATCAGCACGGCGCGACCCTGAAGCGGGACACAGGGGGCTCTGCCGAATCACAAGAATCCGTGGTTCGAGCCGCCTGATCACGGGATCGGACGCTCCCGTGGCGGGCTGACGACCAAGCTGCACCTGGTCTGCGACGGTCGCGGCCGGCCGCTGGGGATGATGATCACCGGCGGGAACATCAACGACACCACGATGATGGCCGCAGTACTCGAGGACATCCGCGTCCCCCGCGACGGGAAGGGCAGGCCACGGACCCGCCCGGACCGGGTGCTCGCCGACAAGGGGTACCCGTCGAAGGCGAACCGTGCTTGGCTCCGCGACCGCGGTATCGCGGCGACCATCCCGGAGCGTGATGACCAGGTCGCGCACCGCCGCAAGAAGCCGGGCCGGCCGATCGACTTCGGCGAACAGCAGAAGGAACGCTACAAGGGCCGCAACGTCGTCGAGCGCTGCTTCAACCGGCTCAAGCAGTGGCGCGGCATCGCGATGCGCTCCGACAAGCTCCTCCGCAGCTACCGAGCCGCCGTCAGCCTCGCCGCGACGCTCATCTGGATCAAATCAGACTTGATCAACACGGCCTAGTAAGGGTGGGACAGCCAGCGGCATTCCACGCGAGCACGATGTGCTGGGGCAAGCGTCCAGTAGGTGCCACATCCAGCCCAGTCGCCACAGCCCAGGCGCGAATGCTGACCGCCGAGGGCTGCTCCTGTCCGGCCCCGGCTGCTGCGGCGGCGTCCTTCAGACAGCCAGCCCGCCACGAACGCACCTTCGTGGGCGTGATCTCGCCCAGTCTCTCCTTCCCGAGCCTTGGGAGCACCCACTTGGTGAGGTGCCTGCTGTAGTTCTCAACTGTGCGCGGCGAGAGGTCGGCGCTGTGGTCCGAGAGCCAGGCCGCAACGTAGGCCGCGAGCGAGTCCTCGCTCAGACGCGGGTCAATCCATGTGCCTCCGCGCAACGCGCGTTCCTGCTCACTCAACCAGTGGCGGGCGTCATCGCGCGTCGTGAAAGTGCGTGGAGCCCGAATCGTGCGGCCGTCCCTACGAAACAGTGCACGGTAGCGCTCGCCGCGCTTTTCGACGGAGCCGAAGTCGTTCGGATTGCGACGGGCCAGCCCCGTCTTGCGGCGCGTCACCTGCCCGACTCCATCGAGAAGGCAAGCGCGGCCTCCAGAGGGTCAGCGAGGGCCCCCGGCCTGGCGGCCAGCGCCACGTGGTGGTCGACATACTCGCGCAAGTCGTCGGGGTCGAACCCTTCATGCTCGATCGCGTTGCCCCACGTGCTGCAGAGCGCGGCCACGTCATCGAAGGAGGGCGCCGCTTCCGCGGCGTGGTCCGCGTTCCGCGCGCACGAGCAGAAGGAGAAGAAGGGCGAATCAGTCGATTGGTATTCACGGTGGACAGAGGACATGAGTTGCTCCTTTGCGGTCCGCGAGACCCAAGAAGGGCCCCACAGGTGGTTTCCGCTGGAGGGCTGAACTCATCCAGTGCCCAAGAATGCCGCGTAATCACGCGGTTCCGGGTGTGGACCTGAGGGGATTCGAACCCCTGACCTCTTCATTGCGAACGAAGCGCGCTACCAACTGCGCCACAGGCCCGTGAACCCAGTAACACTATCACGCACGCCGCAGCGGATTGAAGTTCAGACGCCTCACGCGCTGGCGGCGCGACGGCTCAGAAGGTCGCGAACGTGCGCTTCAATCTCAGCGTCGTCGACGTACCCCATGCGTGCGAAGTCGACGCCCGGCTTCGACGGCGCAGCAGCTGCGTCGCGCGGGACCGCACCTCCGGATGCCGCAGCCCGAGCGCGCTCCCGATCGGCGCGAACACGCTCGATCGTGGGCGGAGCGGCAGCGTCCGCACGCTGGCGCATGGCCTCGTCCAGTGCGGCCTGGCGAAGCGCCTCCCGCGCCGCGACCGCGTCCAGGGTGGCAGCGGCCCGGGACCCGGATGCCGCGGTCAGCGGCTTGGGCAACTCGCGCGGCGCCCACTGGCGCGAGACGGGAAGCGCGACATCCTGCACAGCCGGTGCTGTTCTGGCCGGGGCGGACGCTGATGTCTGAGAGCGCACAGCAGCGCGCGACGAGACCCGCGCCATCTGCACGAGCATCGCGGCACACACAGCGACGATGCCCGCGGACCACCACAGCATGACCTGCGATCCGGTCGTCGCCAACAGCCAGGCCCCCCACCCGAGGAAGGCGATCGCGATCACCCCGACGATCGTCGTCAGCAGCCGTGCCCGACGGCGAGCGCGTGCCCGGCGTGCCGCGGGAATCGACCTCGCGACGGCGAGATCCGCGCGGGCTTCCTCCACGGCGGCCTGTTCACGTTCCGCAGCCGCGAGCTTTGCCAGACGCTCACGCTCGGCGAGCGCGCGCTTGGCTTCCCGCTGCTGCGCGAGCGCCGTGCGGGCGTTGAGTTCGAGCCGCACCTCATCCGGTGTCTCGCTCGTCTCAGCGAGCACGCGCAGCGCCTGGTTCAGACGCACGGCGTTGCGTTCAGCCGCGTCGTACTGACGACGTTCGTACCATGACGGCACGAGGTAGACGAGCCACAGCAGCACCGAAACGGCAACGATGACCCCGCCGCCCAGTACTTGCCCGTCCATGATCCATACGGTATGCGACGGGCCCCCTCGAACCCGGGAGCCCGAGACGTGTGTCGGTCCCGATTGCCGGGATCGCGCACGAGCCTCAGACCGGCATCCGGTCTTCGGGGGGCACGGTCGCAGCATCCGCGGGCACCCGCCCCGACACCCACCGCCGTAGCACGCCCTCGGGAACGTCTTCGCGCACCAGTGCGAATGCGTAGTGGTCACGCCAGTCACCGTCGATGTGGATGTAGCGCCGGCGATACCCCTCGTACCGGAATCCCAGCTTCTCGACGATCCGCAGGCTCGCGTGGTTCTCGGGACGGATGCAGATCTCGACGCGGTGAAGATTGAGCTCGCGGAAGCAGATGTCCGTTGCGAGCGCGACCGAGATCGGGGTGATGTTGCGACCGGCGAATTCCTCGGCGATCCAGTACCCGATCGTGGCCGACGCGAGCGAGCCGCGCGCGATCCCCCACACGTTGAGCTGACCGGTGCACTGCCCCTCGTACTCCATGACGTAGGGCACGCCGGAACCGTCCCGGTACTGCTGGAGCAGGCGACGGATGCTCAGTCTCATGTCGAACGAGACCGGCCCGTCGGGACTGGTCGCCTCCCACCGGCGCAACCATGACCGGTTCTCCAGCAGCAGCTGCTGGAGCACGCGGGCGTCGCGGGGTCGCACGAGGCGGATCGATACCGGGCCGTGCTGGAGGGGAGACGTCAGATCCACGTGACCCCTCCGACCCGGGCGGCGCTTACAGGGTCGCCGCGAAATCCTTCAACCAGGGCTTCAGTTCGGCGCCGAGATCCTCACGATCGGACGCGAGCTGAACGATGGCCTTGATGTAGTCCACCTTATCCCCGGTGTCGTAGCGACGACCCCGGAAAACCACGCCGCGCACGCCGGGACCGTTCGGGTCCTTCGCGAGTTCCTCGAGAGCGTCGGTGAGCTGGATCTCGCCACCCTTGCCCGGCTCGGTGTGCTCGAGCACCTCGAACACCGACGGCGCGAGCACGTAGCGCCCGATGATCGCGAGGTTCGACGGCGCGTCCTCCTTGGCCGGCTTCTCGACCAGACCCCCCACCGTGACGACATCCGGATCGTCGGTGGGCTCGGCGACGGCGCAGCCGTACAGGTGGATCTGCTCGGGGTCGACCTCCATGAGCGCGACGATCGCAGCGCCCGTGCGACGGTGCTCGTCGAGCATCTTGGTCAGCAGCGGGTCGCGCTCGTCGATGAGGTCGTCGCCGAGCAGGACGGCGAACGGGTGGTTACCGACGTGCGACTTCGCACGAAGCACCGCGTGGCCCAGACCCTTCGGCTCACCCTGGCGCACCATGTGGACCTCGGCCAGATCAGAGGAGTGCTCGACGGCCGCGAGCTTCTTGCCGTCGCCCTTCTCACGCAGCTTCTCTTCGAGTTCGGGAACCGAGTCGAAGTGGTTGGCGATGTTGTTCTTGTTGCGCCCGATGATGATCAGAACGTCCTGGATGCCTGCGGCGGCGGCTTCCTCGACGACGTACTGGATCGCCGGCTTGTCGACGACCGGCAGCATCTCTTTGGGCATGGCTTTGGTAGCAGGAAGGAAGCGGGTGCCCAGACCTGCCGCCGGAATAACTGCCTTGAAGGGGAGATCAGACATGACCTCACTCTACCGAGCCGCTATGAACAGCATGTGACGGATGCCGCGCCCGGCGTCATCCGTCGACATCACCGGCCGAAACCTGCCGCACCGACCACGCACCCTAGAATCTACGCATGTCCGATGCGATCGCCGACGCGAAGCGCGCCATGCGCGCCGACCTGCGAGAGCGTCGTCAGATGACGTCCGAGGCAGCGCGCGACACGGCAGCGGCCGGCATCCGGACCCAGCTCGACGCCCTCGTGAACAGACTCGGTGCGACATCCGTCTCGTGCTTCCTGTCGACGACGAGCGAGCCCGGTACCCGCCAGTTCGTGAACGCCGCCATCGATCGAGGACTCCGCGTCTTGCTGCCGATCACCCGCGCCGACGGACTGCTCGACTGGACCGTCGCCGAGCGGGACGGCAGCGAGGTCGAAGGCCTGTTCGGGATGCCTGAGCCGACAGGCGAGTTGCTCGGCCCGATCGCGGTGAACGACGTCGACCTCATGATCATCCCGGCTGCCGCCGTCGACACGACGGGGATGCGACTCGGCTGGGGTCGCGGCTACTTCGACAAGACCATCGGCTCCATGGAGCGCTGCCCGCCCGTCTACGCCGTCATCTTCGACGACGAACTCGTGACCGAGGTTCCGCGGGACCTGCACGACCAGCCGGTGACGGGCGTGGTGACCCCCACGCGGATCGTCGAGCTTCCCCTTTCCCACAGCTAGCACTCTCGTACCGACCGAAAGACAACCGATGCCCACGTACGCCTACGTCTGCCGCCAGTGCGGCCACCGATTCGAAGCCGTGCAGTCGTTCACGGATGCCTCACTGACCGAATGCCCCGAATGCCGCGGCGCCCTCCGCAAGGAATACGGCTCGATCGGGGTCACGTTCAACGGATCGGGCTTCTACCGCACCGACTCGCGCGCGACCGGTGGCGCGGGTAAGGACTCGGGCGGCTCGGGATCGAAGGACTCGGGTTCGAAGTCCGACAGCTCGAGCTCGTCGTCCAGTTCGAGCTCGTCGTCAGCGTCGAGCGCCTCGACGAGCACCGCGACCGCCTCGAGCTCGAGCTGACGCTCCATCACCAAGGGATAGCCATGATCAAGGGATTCCGGGAGTTCATCCTCCGCGGCAATGTCATCGACCTCGCCGTCGCCGTCGTGATCGGCGCCGCGTTCACCGGCATCGTCAACGCCATCGTCGCGGGCCTGATCAACCCGCTGATCGCCCTCATCTTTCAGGCAGACAACCTCAACTCCCTCACCTGGGAGGTGCCCACGCTCATGGGCGGCACCACGACATTCGCGTGGGGCTCGATCGTCGGTGCGGTCATCAACTTCCTCGCCGTGGCGGTTGTGGTGTACTTCGCGTTCGTCATGCCGATGAACCGACTCAAGGAGCGCGCCGCCGCCCGAGAGCAGATGCCGCCCGAGCCCGTACCCATGCCCAGCGAGGCCGAGATCCTCATCCAGATCCGCGATCTGCTGCAGAAGCAGAACGACGCCGCCCCGCCGAAGCCCTGACACAGCCACCCCCGCGAACCCGCACAGCCACCCCCGCGAACCCACACGGAGGTCGCCGAGCCCACACCGTTCTGCGTCCGAGGGCTGTGGGTTCGACGCGGGAGGTGTGGGGTCGGCGCTGATCGTCGCAGCGCCGAGGCGGGGCGTGGAGACGTCAGTAGTGCGGGGGGACGTCGGCGCGCAGGCGGTCGTCGTTGGGGCCGGTGTCGGATGACGGTGCCGTCGAGGGCGGACCGGCATCGGCATCCGGGTCGTCGGGGGCGACATCCGTGCCCGGAGCGGGAGTCAGTCGCGCACGGCGTGAGCCGGGGACGCGCTCGACCCGCTGACGGTCTTCAGGCGACGACATCGATCGGCTGGGTGTCACCCTCGGCGACCGGCGCTTCGACCGCGACGCCGAGGATGCCGGCGATACGCTGCGCGACGCCGACCGGGTCGCTGTACAGATCGAAGGAGTGCACGCGCACATAGTGCCAGCCCAGGCGCCGCAGGATCTGGGGCCGAAGTCGCAACGACTCGCGCAGCGATCCGCCGATCGTCTCGGGGTCGCTCTCGGCCACGACGGCCTTGCCCTGGTGATGTGCAACCAACGGCAGCAGGCCGCGGTAGTTCACGTCGACGGCGACACCCAGGCGTCGGAGCTCTTTCGCGAGCGAGAGCATCAGCGGGTCCCCGTCGTCCTCACGCCGGGTCACCCGCGCGCGACGCTCGACGTCGCCGAGAATCGACATGAGCGAGGCCGCGCCGTGCGCCAGTCGACGATCGTCCACGGACCCGGGACGGATGCAGGACACGATGACCATCGAGCGGCGCGCCCGCGTCATGCCCACGGTCAGGAGCCGTTCGCCGTCCGCTGTCGAGAGATCTCCGAAGTCGCTGAGCACGCGGCCGTGCCGCGTGAGCCCGAACCCGAGCGAGAAGATGACGCGGTCGCGGCTCTCGGCCACGGACTCCTCGAGCGTCAGGACCGAGAACGGTTCAGCGGAGTCACGCGCGACGAAATCGGCGACATCCGAGCGACCCGCAAAGGCACGGTCCACGGCGGCACGGATGCGGGCCGCGTGCTTCGCGCTCGCGGTGATCACCATGAGCGACTCGGATCCGCGGTTGACGGCGTGCTCGACGACGAGCGTGACAACGCGCGCGACTTCGGCATCCGGGCTCTCGACCGCGCCGGATTCGGGGTCGGGGACACCGATCCCGCCCTCGACGTAGTCGACCGAGAGACTGCCTCGCCCGAGGTACGACCCCGCCCACGGCAGCGACACGATCTCGCCGCCGTAGAACGCGCCGTTGACCAGCTCAGCGAGGTCTTCTCCCCCGGCGCGGTAGCTGCGGGTCAATGTCTCGACGGGAAGGATCTCGGCGAGGCGCTCGAACACGCTCGCGTCGTCGAACGGATGCTCGGGCTCATCGTCGACGGTCGGCGTTCCGGCCGCAACGCGGAACGCGGTCGGCTTCTGCGTCACGGGGTCGCCCAGCGCCACGATCTGCCGGCCGCGACGGATCGCGGGCGCCGCCTCCGTCAGGCTCAGCGACGCGGCATCCGAGATCACGACGACGTCGAACACGAGATCGTCGGGGATCGCCGGAACCTCGTACGGCGACGCGAGCCATACCGGAGCGAGGGAACGCATGAGCGTCGGCGCCGTCGAGATGAGGTGGCGCGGCGACGTGCGGCCTTCGCGCAGTGCCTGCTTGAGCGCGGTAGCCTCCTGGGGCTCATCGACGATCCCCACGCGCCACTGCGTCGCCAGCTGAGCTGCCAAGAGCTGCCCGGATGCCGCCGCGTGTGCTTCGTCCACGAGGCGGAAGTCACGCTCCAGGCGGTCGACCACGGCCGTGTTGGCGCCCAGCAAGGCCCGGTCGCTTCGCAGCAGGTGCTCCAGCGCGGATTGCCACCAGGCGTACTCGAGCTCGTCGGCGACCTGCTGTTCGGGCACGTGCCGTACCGAGAGGTCGAGCAGCAACGGCTCGAGTCCGAGCGCCGCCAGCTCACTTCGCAGGCTTGCGCGCTCCATCAGGTTCTCGAAGACTTCCGACTCTGCCGCGAGCCCCGCGAGGGTGCGAACGAGAGTCTTCACCGGCAGTGCAGACAGGGCCTGCGCACCCGAACGCCCCAGCACGGTGTCGAGTTCGGCAAGCTCGGCATCCACCCGCTGCCATGCCACCGCGACGTCGGCAAGACCGAGCGGGATGTCGGGAACGACGTTCGCCTCGACATACCGCTGCCACTGCTGACGCTGCTTCTGGATGCGAAGGAGCGCTTCGTACATGTCTCCGACGTGCACCCCGGGGCGGACGTACTCGCGCGACAGACGACGGAGCCGGCGGCGGTCGGCGCCGCTGAGGGTCGAGGTGTCGCGGCGCGGCGCGTGCGCCTGAATGAGGTCGCCCAGCGGCCGCTCGAACACCGTCGGGCTGAAGCGATCGAGCGAGTCCCGGATGCCCTGAAGCAGGCGCAGATACTCGCCGAGCTCTTCGACGCTCTCGAACGGACGCATGTGCGTCTGCCCGAGCAGAACATAGCCCCGCTCCAGCAGGTGCGGAACATCCATGCGGTGGAGCTTGCCCGCCAGGGCATGCGCGGCGCGCGCCTGCTCGGTGGTGGCGAAACTCACCCCGTACCACGGGGAATCCGAGGGGCCGATCCGAAACTCGCCGAGGCGCGCTGCCGACGCCAGCTTCGCCGCCGCATCCTCACGACCGCGCGCGAGCCGCACGAGCGTTTCGATGTCCAGGCGCGCCGTCGTGGTCGGGGGATTCTCGCGCTGCGCGAGCGCCGAGAGCTGTCGAAGGATGTCGAGAACGGACGTGCCGAGCGCGTCGTGCCGGTCCGCCAGCGACGAGCGGTAGTCGCGCAGCACCGTGCGCAGCCGCACGAGCGCATCATCGATCTCGGCGACCTTGGGCGCTGCCGCTTTCTCGTTGCGCCCGATGGCGCGGACGAGATCGCGTTGCAGTTCGCTCGGGGAGACCGCGAGCCCGGGAAGCCCGACTCCAGCCAGACGATGCCGGACGCCATCGAGGGTCGAGCGCCGGGCGCTGACGACGAGCACGCGGCGCCCCTCGCGCACCAGGGCCCCGACCGCGTTGATGACCGTCTGGGTGCCTCCGGTTCCCGGGAGTGTATGCACGACGACAGACTGACCGGCGATGATGCGCGCCAGGACTGCCTCTTGTTCGGCATCCGCATCCAGCAGCAGCGTGTCGGCAGACGGGACACGATCATCGGGTCCCGGCATCACGGGAATGGGGCGGCGTAGGGTGACCGTCTCGCGATCGGCGGGGTGACCGGCGAGCGCATTGAGCACGGGGTGATCGAGGTGTGCCGCATCGCGAACCATGGCCGAACCGACGTCCACGAAGGTTGACACGACGAGTCGGGGCTTGACGACGAACGACGGGATCTGTGCCATGAGGGCCCGCAGGTGGTCGATTACCGGCTGCGGCTTGAAGACGCCCTGGTCGTACGCCAGTCCTGACAGCGCGTCGCCGTCGAGCTCGATGCCGAAGTGCAGCCGCATCGCCCGCAGCAGTTCGGGATTCACCTGGAAGCTGCCATGGAGCTTCAGTTCGAAGTCGGTGTGGTGCCGCCGGATGGCGAGCGGGCGCAGAAGGACGGGCGCGACGCAGTCCAGTCCGCCGATCCGCCAGGACGCGATACCCACGGCCAGACGCACGGCGTCGATACCCCGCGCGGTGCGCAGCTCGACGTTCTTGGTCGTGATGCGCTCGGCGGCGCGACGGGCCGTCCCGAGCGCCACCTCGTCTCGGAAAAGTCCGGACAGGAGCGTGGAGCGCCCAGTGATGAACTGCGGAAGGCTTCCGGGGTGCGCCTTGGTGATCTCGATTCCGGCGTCGGGAGCGTCCGAGAAGTGCAGCAGCGGCGAACGACCGCCCAACTCTGCGGCCTGCGCGCGCAACCTCTCGCGTTCCTCTTCGGCGATGTGGACGATCGTCGCGTCGGTGTCGGCGAGGGTCAGGTCGGCGGGGTCCACCGACACCGCACGCATCGCGCCATCGGCACCGAGGATGACGCCACCTTCTGCTCGCACCACACGGTCAGACTAGGTCTCCGTCTCGGCGCGTCCCGGTAACGCCCCACGAGTGTTGCGGTATTGCGCGACACGCCGCGTCCGTCAGGGGTTCCTCCCCCGAGCGTGTTCCGACGAGACTGTCCACCGGGAGAGCCCCCCATGTCGTCCGGTCCCCGATCGGCGAACAGGATGGAGACATGCCCCCCGCTCAGACCCCGTCGACCTACTTCCTTCACCCCACGCCGCTCGGGGATGTCCTCATCGTCAGCTCCCCCGAGGGCGTCCTTTCCTGTCATCCGTCATACGACGATCCCGGAGACGACCTGGCAGCTCTCGCGTTCGCGCTCGGGCGCGCACCAACCGTGGGAGTCGCGGATGCCCGGGGAGCAGCTGGCCGCCCAGCTCGACGAGTACTTCGCGGGTCGCCGCACGCAGTTCGACCTCCCTCTCGACTGGCGACTGGTCAGAGGGTTCACCCGTGAGGCTCTCGAAGCGGTGACCCGAATCCCGTTCGGCGAGACCGCCAGCTATGGCGAAGTGGCCGTCATGGCCGGGAGAGCCCGCGCCGCACGCGCCGTCGGAACGGCGTGCGCGACGACACCGTTCTCGATCGTTGTTCCGGTTCACCGGGTCATCCGGGCGGATGGCTCGATCGGAGAGTACGGCGGTCACCCCGAAACCAAGCGTTTCCTCCTCGATTTCGAGTCCGGCGTGTGAGGGCGCGGATCGCGACAGGAGGAGCGCGCAGGCCGGTGGCGCCGTGTAGGCCGGCGCCACCGAAGGGACCTCCGGCAGGGCGCCGGGGGTCCCCGTGCGAGGTGCGAGTGGGAGCGTCCCCGCGCCAGGCGCGAATGGTAGCCTCATCGCTACGGAACTTCGGCGACAGTGGTGTCCTGAACGGCATCAGTCGTCCCGACACGAGGCGGTCGACGTGGTCATCGCACACCCCATCGATGCGGAGCATGATCTTCTTGCTCGTGCGGTGGCGCGCCTGCCTCTTGCCACGAAGTTTCCGATTGCGTTCGGCGGGCTGACCGCCGATGGCCTGCTGCCGGTGACGGCGACCGCGGGCACCCGCACTCGTTCCCTCGCCGGTCTGGTCGTGCGACCGGAGCGGGGCTTGGGAGGTCGGGCGCTGGTCGAGAAGCGGGCGCGGCTCACGATCGACTACCGCACGGCACGCGGAATCACCCACGATTACGATCGCGCCGTTCTCGGCGAAGGAATCTCAACACTGTTCGCTGTTCCTGTCATGGTCGACGGCCACGCCCGAGGCGTGCTCTATTGCGGCTCGTGGAGCGAATCCCCGGTGGGTGATGTCGTCGCGCGATCGGCGTTCACCGTTGCCGAGTCGCTCGCCATGGAGTTGCGCGTAAATGCAGAGATCGCGCGCCGACTGTCATTGGTGGCAACGCCCGAGCCGGCAGCAATCGGCAGCGCTGCTCGCGAGGAATTGCGCGAGAGTTATGCGGAAATCCGAAGCATCGCGGCATCCATTTCCGATGAATCGGTGAAGCAACGACTGGCAGCACTCGAAAGGAAGCTCGCCGCGCTCACGGCGGACGCGACGGCTGCACCGTCCGACGTGCGTCTGTCCCCCAGAGAAATCGATGTTCTCGCGAGCGTCGCTGTCGGCGCGACCAATGCCGAGATCGCCTCGACGCTGGGCCTCAAGGAAGCCACCGTGAAGTCCTATTTGCAGGCGGCGATGTCGAAGCTGGATGTGTCGACCCGACACGCGGCTGTCACGAAAGCCCGTCGCGCGGGAATTCTTCCCTGAATTCTCTCCGCCGTTACCGACGACGAATTCCCGGCGGCCCACCGGCGCAACCTGCGAATTTCCGATACCGACCCAATAGAGTTGTTCCATGGCACGAAAAATCGTTCATCAACTCGTCGATGACCTTGATGGAACCGTTCTGGAGGTCGGTGAGGGAGACACAGTGACGTTCTCCCTCGACGGCATCGCGTACGAAATCGATCTCACCGATGCGAACGCCTCCGCCCTGCGCGAATCCTTGGCACCGTATATTTCGGCTGGTCGCCGTGTGTCGGCGTCGCACAGCGCGTCGACATCGGGGCGCAAGCGCCGCCGTTCCGGGCAACAGGACTACGCCGCCGTTCGCGCCTGGGCAAAGGAGAACGGCTACGCCATCTCTGAGCGGGGCCGCGTTCCGGCATCCGTGCTCGAGGCTTATAACGCAGCCACCTGACCACACGATGAACGCCCCGTCGCCGCGGCCGCGGTGTGGCGCTGCGGCTCAGCCGTGCGGGATGACCCCCTGCTCCTGAAGCACCCACGTGAGGTAAGGGGAAATGTGCTCCGCGTAGGGGACCGTCAGGTGTGTCTGGTCATACCTGATCGGAAGGGTCCCCGCGAACGCCGGGCAGATCTCCTCCCAACAGGTGAAGGGGAGCGCGTCGATCCAATGGTCCCCCGACGCTGCGGCAGCGGCTACCGTCGCTGACCACAGCGCCTTCCAGGTGTCATCGACCGCGGACGCGCAGGCAAACGGTGACGACAGCGGTGAGTAGCATGCGCCGAGATTCACCCCCTGGGGAGGCGGGGCGAGGTAGACGATCCGTCCCGGCATTCCGTAGGACGCCGCCTCGGCCTGTGTGGACGCGACAAGTTCCTCCGCCGAGAGGTCCTCGCCTGCCGTCGAGCGCCCGAGCGTGAACGCGTTCGACACGATGACCGCCGCGGGCTGATCCGCCACGATCGCCCGCTGCACGAGCGCCTTGCGTTCCTCGCACGCCGCCATGATGCCTTCACCGTCGTTCTGGACGAGCACGTCGGTGAACCGGCATCCGTAGAGCCCGATGGTGGTGGAACGGATCTGGCCGCCGCTGCTCTCGGCGATGGCGCGCAGAGCCGGCGCATATGCCATCGCGGCGGAGTCACCGACGAGATACAGGTGGACGGGCGCCTCACGACTTCCCCAGGTGCACGCCGCGGGATCTGGCGTCACCTCCGGCGAGAAGCAGTCATGCGCGGGGTTCGCGCCGGACGACTGCGCCATCACCTCGTCCAGCGACGGATGAAGCTCGGGCCATGTCGAGGCCGCTACCGCCGCGGCCAGATCAGCCTGAAGCTGCGCCGTCGGGTCCTCGGCCAACAGCGGAGCTGCGGGGGCAGCGAACGCGGGAGGCTGAATGACAGGCCCGGCCCCGGACGCCGAGTACACCCACGTCGCCGCGGCGAGGCTGACGGCGACCAGACCAGCCGTGGCGAGGAAGATCTGAGCGCCGAACCGTTCGCGCCAGGCTCGCCCTGCAGCCGCCGTCGGTTCGAGAGCGGATGCGGGATCCCTCGCCGGTGCCCCCGCGCGCGGCGGCACCGGCTCGGGCGGCACCACCGGCGCAGTGACAGGGGCGGCCTGCGGTGACGCTGACCGCGGACTGCCCGGGAAATACCGACTTCCGGGGGTCCAGCCCGCGGGCCTCGTCGCCGCGGCCGGTCGCGCGGTCGCCGCGGCCGGGCGCGCGACCGGCGCGGCCGGAACCCGGGGCGGCTCGCTCGCCAACGCACCGGCACCCGTGGCGGGGGCAGCTCCCGGCATCCGTCCCCCGAGCCACGGGGCGTACCGAAGCGGCTGCTCGACGATGAAGTACGACGCCAGACTCAGCACGGCGATGGCGGCGAGCACGATCCAGATCTGCTCCTCGGATGCCGGCAGCACCGTCGCCGCGAACACGATGACCGGGAAGTGCCACAGGTAGAGCGAGTACGACATGTCTCCGATGAAGACCATCACCGGATTCGAGAGAGGGAACAGGTGGCGCTGGCGCGGATCGCCCCCGACGCCTCCCGCCAGCACAAGGCAGGTCGCCGCTACCGGGAGCGCCGCCCAGGGCGCCGGGAATGCGTCCGACGTGGGCTCGATCACTCCCACGGACACGACGATTCCGACAACTCCCAGCCACCCGAGGAGCACGCCGACAGGCCGGGGAATGCGCGCCAACAGCGGAACAACGGCAGCCAGGAACGCACCCGCGGCCAGTTCCCACGCCCGCGTCAGTGTCGAGAAGTAGGCGAGGGTCGGCTGCATGTCCGTCTGCATGAGCGCCCACGCGAAGGATGCGGTCGCCACCGCTGCCGCGGCGAGCGCAACGACCACGCGCGCCGGCCACCGTCGCCGCGCGGAGAGCGGCACCACGAACAGCAGAAGCACGAGAAAGCCGGGCCAGACGAGGTAGAACTGCTCCTCGACCGACAGCGACCAGAAGTTCTGAATCGGCGAGATCGCGTCCGCCGCATGGAAATAGTCGGTGCCCTCGGCCGCGAAGCGCCAGTTCGAGACGAACAGCGCCGCGGCCACGGCATCCCACAGCGTCTGGTCGGCACGCACGCTGTTGAAGACGACGAACGCTGCTCCGGTGACGACCCCGAGGGTCACGAGCGCTGCCGGAAGGATGCGGCGTGCCCGCCGCGCGTAGAACCCCGCCAATGACACCCGCCCGTGGGTACTCCACTCGGCAAGCAGCATCCCGGTGATGAGGAAGCCCGAGATGACGAAGAAGACATCCACGCCGACGAATCCGCCGGCTGGCCATCCGACCGCGTGCGCGCCGACGACCGCGAGGACGGCCAGGGCACGCAAGCCTTGGATGTCGCGGCGCGGTGGGGAGGCGAGAGGAGGTTCAGGAGTCATGGCGAGAGCTGTCGCTCAGTCTATGGGAGCGCTCTCACGTCGGCACGAGGCGAGAGTCTCACAGCGCGTCGAGCTGAGCGAGAAACTCATCGGCCATGTGCACCTGCTCCTGGAGGCGCTGCTTCCGCTCCAGCGCGGCGTCACGAATCGCACGCAGCCGACCCGTGTCGGCGGCGCCCGACCCCGAGGCGGCGCCATCGAACGCGTGAAGAACGTCCCGCATCTCCTCCAGGCTGTAGCCCAGCGGCTTCATCCGGCGAATCAGCATCAGCCGGGCGATGTCCGATTCGGTGTAGAGCCGGAACCCGCCCTCTGTACGCCCACTCGGGACGACCAGCCCGATCTCGTCGTAATGCCGCAGCGTCCGCAACGAGAGTGACGTGCGTTCGGCGACCTCGCCGATGTGCATCATTCGTTCGGAGCCCACGGGTCCTCCGGCTGCCATCTCGTCCTTAACTCTCACGTTACGGTAGAGTCGATCACGGTTCGCGTTCTGCGAGACCACTTCACCCATTCTCCCTGCCGCCCGACGGCGGTGACGACGCGATGCGCCGCGTCCTCCATCATGCCGAGGAGTGCTGTGACCGACGCTCTGCCCGCCCCCGACCCCGCCGCTCGCTACCGGATCGAGCCCACGGTGCTGCAAGCGTTGCGCAGCCCGAGACTGCTGACCCGCGAGGTGCTCGCGGGTCTGGTCGTGGCGATCGCGCTCATTCCCGAGGCGATCGCTTTCTCGATCATCGCGGGCGTGGATCCGCGACTGGGTCTGTTCTCGTCGTTCGTGATGGCTGTCGCGATCGCCTTCCTCGGCGGCCGGCCCGCGATGATCACCGCGGCGACGGGAGCGATCGCCCTCGTCATTGCGCCGGTCGCACGCGAGCACGGCGTGGACTACCTGATCGCGACCGTGCTCCTTGGCGGACTCATCCAGATCGCGTTCGCGGCCCTGGGCGTCGCCAAGCTCATGCGCTTCATCCCTCGCAGCGTCATGGTCGGCTTCGTCAACGCGCTGGCAATCCTCATCTTCACCTCACAGTTCCCGCAGCTGATCGATGTCCCGTGGCTGGTCTACCCGATGGTCGGTGTCGGCCTGCTGATCATGTACCTCATGCCGCTGTGGACGAAGGTCGTACCGGCGCCGCTGGTGGCGATCGTGCTGTTGACGGCCGCCGCGGTGGTCTTCGCGATGAACATCCCGACCGTCGGCGACCAGGGTGACCTGCCCGACAGCCTCCCGAGCCTGTTCATCCCGAACGTGCCGCTCACGCTCGAGACCCTGCAGATCATCGCGCCCTATGCTCTCGCGATGGCCGTCGTCGGTCTCCTCGAGTCCCTCATGACCGCCAAGCTCGTCGACGACATCACCGACACCCACTCCCGCAAGACACGTGAGGCCTTCGGGCAGGGCGGCGCGAACATCCTGTCGGGCCTGTTCGGCGGCATGGGAGGGTGCGCGATGATCGGGCAGACGATGATCAACGTCAAGGCGTCCGGCGCACGCACGCGGATTTCGACGTTCCTGGCCGGGGTGTTCCTGCTCATTCTCGTGCTCGTTCTTGCCGACATCGTCGCGGTCATTCCGATGGCGGCCCTGGTCGCTGTGATGATCGTCGTTTCGGTCGCGACCTTCGACTGGCACAGCATCCGCCCCTCGACCCTGCGACGGATGCCGAAGAGCGAGACCGCGGTCATGCTGATCACCGTCGTCATCACCGTGTGGACCCACAACCTGGCGATCGGCGTGATCGCCGGAGTCATCGCGGCGATGGTGCTGTTCGCGCGTCGCGTCGCGCACTTCGTCGAGGTCCGACGTGAGACCGATGCCGAGGCATCCGTCCCCACGGTGCGCTACACCGTCGACGGCGAACTCTTCTTCGCCTCGAGCAACGACCTCACGACGCAGTTCGAGTACTCGCACGACCCCGACCGCGTCATCATCGACATGTCCCGTTCGCATATCTGGGATGCGTCGACGGTGGCGGCCCTGGATGCCGTCGTCACGAAGTATGAACAGCGGGGCAAGCGCGTCATCCTCGAGGGGATGAACGAGGCGACCACGAACTTCCACGGTCGACTGTCGGGCGGTCTCGGCAGCGGGCACTGAGGGTGGACGGCTCAGGCGCGGAACCGAGTAAGGAACTCCCTCGTGCGGGCTTCGCGCGGCTCGCGGAAGACCTGATCCGGCGGACCCTGCTCGATCACTCTCCCCTCGTCGAGGAACAGCACACGGTGGGCGACGTCCCGCGCGAACGCCATCTCGTGGGTCGCCATGAGGATCGTCGCGCCGTCTTCGGCGAGCTGACGGACGAGACTGAGCACCTCGCCGACGAGCTCCGGATCCAAGGCCGAGGTGATCTCGTCGAGCAGGAGGACCTCAGGGTCGGTCGCGATCGCCCGCGCGAGGGCGGCGCGCTGCTGCTGGCCGCCCGAAAGCCGGTCGGGATGCTCGTCGGCGAACGCACCGAGCCCGACACGTTCGAGCAGCGCGCGCCCCCGGTCATTGGCCTCCCGCCGCGGCATCCGTCGCACGACCCGCGACGCGAGGGTGACGTTCTGGAGCACCGTCAGGTGCGGGAAGAGGTTGTAGCTCTGAAAGACGGTGCCCAGCCGCGAGCGCACTCGATCGGCATCCACCCGCGGATCCGAGATGTCTTCCTCACCGAGCAGGATGCGTCCGTCGTCGATGCCCTCGAGCAGGTTCAGGCACCGCAGGAGCGTCGACTTCCCCGAGCCGCTCGCACCGATGACGGCGACCACCTCGTGTGGCGACAGCTCGAGCGAGACACCGCGAAGCACCGGGGCGCCGTCAAAGCTCTTCCACAGGCCCTCGGCCTGGAGCACCGCCGTCATAGCACCGACCCTGCCTGCTCGCGCCGCTGCAGTTTCGCGGTGTACCAGTCGGTCACCCGGATCGTCGGGATCGCCAGCAGCACGAACAGGATGCCGGCCACGATGTAGGGCGTGAAGTTGTAGGTCAGCGAGACCTCCGACCGGGCGGCGGCGACGGCATCCACCGCCCCCAGGATCGAGATCAATCCGACATCCTTCTGCATGGAGATGAAGTCGTTCATGAGGGGCGGCGTCATCTTGCGCAGCGCCTGGGGCAGCACGACATGCCGCAGCGTCTGGGTGTGGCCCAGCCCGAGGGCGCGGGCAGCCAGACGCTGCGACGGATGCACGGCTTCGATGCCGGCGCGGATGACCTCGGCGACGTAGGCCGAGTACGTCAGCGTGACCGCCACGACGCCGAGCACCACCGGGGGGATGCGCTGGTCGAGGATCGTGGGGATCCCGTAGCCAACGAGGTAGAGCACGATGATGAAGGGGAACCCACGGAACAGGTCGGTGTAGCCGGCGGCAAGCACCCGCAGTGGAAAGAACACCGGCCCGCGCAGCGTCCGCAGCACAGCGACGGCCAGGGCGACCACGCTGACCGTGATGACCGAGAGGCCCAACACCTGCAGGTTCAGGAGGAACCCGTCCCACACCTTCGGGAGCGACTCGATCGCGATCCGCGGGTCGAAGAACGACTGCTGCACCGCCGCCCACCCGGGGGTCTGGATGACCGTCACCCACACGATCGCGGCGAACACCACGGTCGAGACGATCGCCAGAAGGACCGATCGCTGGGACTGCCGACGCCGGTAGGCGCGGCGGTCGAGCTCGAGGGCGCTGGGCGGGGGCGGCGCGGCCGCTGCCGAGGCGGAGGTGGGAGAGGTCACTGCAGGATCGGAACGCCCTGCTCGGCATCCAGCCACCGGTCGGTGATCTCCTGCAGCGTGCCATCGGCGCGCAGCTCGTCGATCGCCTCCGAGACCGCAGCCGTCAGCGGCGAGTCCTTCGCGAGCACGACGCCCCATTCATCCGCGATCCCGCCCAGGGGCAGCTGGCCGACGATGAACGAGTCCTCGATGTACTGGGACGTCGCCAGGAACGCGGTCGGTAGGTCGATCACGAAGGCGTCGATCTGTCCCGCGCTGAGGGCGGCGACGGCATCCTCGTTCGAGGAGTACAGCTGGGGCGCGGTATCGGGGTCAACGACCGCATCGATCGTCTGCGCGCTCGTTGAGCCTGACATCGCCCCGAACACGAGCGGTTTCAGGCCCGCAATGTCGGTGATCCCTTCCGCGGGTCCTCCCTCGAGCGCAACGACGGCCTGCGCGGCGGAATAGTACGGCGACGAGAAGTCGACGGCCTGCTTGCGCTCGTCCGTGATCGTGTACTGCTGGATGTTGAAGTCGAAGTCCTTCGGTCCCGGTGCGATCGCCGATTCGAAGCTCGTCCGCACCCACTCCACGTCATCTGCGGTGAACCCGAGCTTGTCGGCGATCGCGTACGCAAGCGCGGCCTCGAAGCCCTCGCCCGATGCGGGGTCGTCGCCGATCACGTACGGTTCGTACGCTGTCTGACCGGTGGCGATGGTCAGCTTGCCGGGTGTGACATATCCGGCGTCCGTCGAGTCGGCGGGCGCGTCAGCGCTCGCGCAACCGGCGAGTGCCAGCGCCGAGACCGCGACGGCGGCGATAAGGGGAATGGCTCGAGATACACGAACAGGACGGGACACGGGGCCTCCAAGGGTGCAGGTCGGCGCACGGGTGCTGTGGCGCGCCGTGCATCCATCATCCGTCGCGCGGACCCCGGTACCCAACTCCGCGGCGCATTCTTACGGAAGGGTTCATCGGCTCGGGCGTGCCGCTAATCGAAGTCGGCGGCGATGCCGTTGCGGTGATACTCGAAGATGAGGCTCGTACGGGTCGACGCGACGCTGTGCCGGGCCGAGAGGTGATCGACGACGAAACGTCGCACTGCTGAGGAGTCCTCGACCGCGATGTGCACGAGGAAGTCGTCGGCACCGCCAAGGAAGAAGACCTGCATCACCTCGGGCACACGCCGCACCTCCTCGGTGAACGCACGGATGCTCTCCTGGCGCGCACCGGGCCGCAGCGTCACCCCGATCACCGCTTGCAGCCCTCGACCGAGAGCTCGCTGATCGAGAGCGGCATGGAACCCCGCGATGACCCCGCGCTCTATGAGTGCACGCACGCGCGCGTGCACCGTGGACGGAGCCAGCCCGATCGCATCCGCCAGGGCAGCGTTCGTCATCCGACCGTCAGCGGACAGGAGCGCAACGATGCGCTCATCAATCGGATCAAGCTCGGTTTCCATGACGAATATTGTTCGTCGTGAACGCCGATTCTCAAAACATCCGTCGGATCACAGCAGGAAAATACCCGCATGCAGCATGAACTTCTTCGGCGCGAAACACAGGCAACAGAAGATCATGCGATTCTCTCTTTCGACGGCGAGCTGTGTGGCCGCGCTCAATGACGAACGGAGAGATTCATGCGCATCGGCGTTCCCACCGAGATCAAGAACAACGAGAACCGCGTCGCGATGACCCCCGCGGCTGTGGACACCCTCGTCCGCCGCGGACACACCGTGACGGTTCAATCGGGCGCTGGCCTGGGAAGCGCATTCACGGATGAGGCGTACGTTGCGGCGGGCGCACGAATCGCCGACACCGCCGAGGAGACCTGGGGCGGCGCCGAACTCGTCGTCAAGGTCAAGGAGCCCATCGCACCCGAGTACGCACTGCTCCGCGACAACCTGACACTCTTCACCTATCTGCACCTGGCGGCCGATCGACCGTTGACCGACGCGCTCATGAACGCCGGAACGACGGCGGTGGCCTACGAGACGGTGCAGACGGTCGACCGCGCACTTCCGCTGCTGGCACCCATGAGCGAAGTCGCGGGTCGACTCTCCATCACCGTTGGCGCACACGCACTCATGAGTCCGTCCGGCGGGCGCGGGATGCTCTTGGGCGGCGTGCCCGGCACGCCCAAGGCGAAGGTCGTCGTGATCGGGGGCGGCGTCGCCGGCGAGCACGCCACCGCGAACGCGTTGGGCCTGGGCGCGAACGTCACGGTGATCGACATCTCGTTGCACAAGCTCCGCGCCCTCGAGGCACGCTTCGGCGGGGCGATCCAGACGCGCGCGTCTACGCGCTACGAGATCGCCGAGCAGCTCGCCGACGCCGACCTCGTCATCGGCTCGGTCCTGATCCCGGGTGCCGCAGCACCCAAGCTCGTCACCGATGAGATGGTGGCCGCGATGAAGCCCGGTTCTGTGCTCGTGGACATCGCCATCGACCAGGGCGGATGCTTCGAAGGGTCACACCCGACCACCCACGACAACCCCACCTTCCCCGTCCACCAGTCGCTCTACTACTGCGTCGCCAACATGCCGGGCGCCGCTCCGCACACGTCGACTCGCGCCCTGGGCAATGCGACCCTGCCCTACATCACAGCCATCGCCGACAAGGGCTGGGATGCAGCATCCGAAAGCGATCCCGCGCTCGCGCGCGGACTCAACGTGCGCGATGGCGTCGTGGTCAACGAGGGAGTGCGCGCCGCCTTCGGAATGTGAGTGGCCGGAATGTGAGTGGCGTCGCGCGTTCGAACACGATCGCCCAAGAGCGGGGCGCCCGATCGTACGGAGCTGCCTCACCCGCCCCGAGACTCTGCGCGATCGGCGGCAGAACCGGCCGCCCCGGCCGCTGCCAATGCGTCGAGGTACATCTCCATTTGGATCCCGAAGACCTCCTCGTAGGTGACCGATGCCAGCTCTGCCTTGACCGCTTCTGCGTAGGGGTACCGGGAGGGGTCCTTCGGCGCGTACACCTGGATCCACCCCTCCCCCGTTTCCCGCGAGTCGGCTGCACTCAGTCTGGCGCCCTGGGCTCCCGCCGAACCCAGCACAAGGTTCGTGTACACGTGGTACTGCACCACAGCATCCCGCCCCGTGACGCCAGCCTGGTGAATTGCTCTCAGAACCCATTCGACCGCGCGTAACTCGTTGCTGCCGTTCGAGACGAGCGTCAGCGAGATGGCTGCAGCGGCGGGATGAGCGATCGCGGTGTGCCAGGCACGCCACCCGAGATCCTCCAGATCTCGGCGCCAGTCATCGGTCGGCACGTAGCCGTCGATCGAGATCCCGTCGAGGTGGTTCGCCAGCGCGCGCAGGATGTCGTTCCGGCTTGCGAAATGCCGATAGACGGCGGTCGGTGAAGCCTTGAGCTCCTGGCCCAGACGCGCGAAAGTCAGCGCCGACTCGCCCTCCCGGTCGGTGAGTCTGAGCGCAGCCGCAACGATCTCCTCCTGGGAGATCGATCCTCGTTTGCGCCGCACGCGCGCCGCTTCACTCACTATCCGCCTCTTCCACTCGCCCTCGAACATACCCGAGGGCATCCGTCGTCAACGTGTGCGACACCGTTTTAGTGAACATGATTGACTATCGCACTAACTATCGCCAGAACCCAAGGAATCGCAAGTCCACGGTTTCTCACGGCGGACGGCGCTGCGACGCGCGCATCCCGACGTCGGCAGGACCAGCCACTCCATCCACGCGCGAAGGCGGCGCATCTCAAAGGTGTCGGACGGGTGGAATACCCTCTAGGGGTATATCCGTTGCTGTCAGTACCGCATTCAGCGACGCAGGGAGTGACGACACATGAGCGATCCGCACCGCCCTCACGAGCAGGCACCGACGACGGCCGAGCCGCACCGCGGCACCGAGACTCACCCGACACACGCCGCCGCTCCCGGACACGGCGACCCTTCGGGGCACGGTGCTCACGCGGGACACGGCGATCCCGCAGGACACGGAGGCCATCCAGGGCACAGCGGTCACGCGGGACACAGCGACCACGTCGGCCAGTTCCGCCGCCTGTTCTGGGTAAACCTTGTCATCGCGGTCCCGGTGGTGGTGTTCTCGCCGATGTTCGCGATGATCCTGGGGTACACCGTGCCGGACTGGGCGCTGTGGGTCGCCCCCGCCGTCGGCACCGTCATGTACGTGTGGGGCGGTTGGCCGTTCCTCACCGGAGCCGTCTCGGAACTGCGCTCGCGCGCTCCCGGGATGATGCTGCTGATCGGCCTCGCGATCACCGTCGCCTTCCTCGCGTCGTGGGGTGCGACCCTCGGCATCCTGGACCACCGGCTCGAATTCTGGTGGGAGCTGGCGCTCCTGATCGTCATCATGCTGCTCGGCCACTGGATCGAGATGCGTTCGCTTGCGCACACGACATCAGCGCTCGATTCCCTCGCGGCCCTCCTCCCCGATGAAGCCGAACGCGTCGACGGTGACCGGATCGCGACCGTCTCCCCCGCAGACCTGCGCGTCGGCGACGTCGTCATCGTGCGCCCCGGGGCCAGCGTGCCCGCTGACGGAACGGTGATCGACGGACGAGCCGAGGTGGATGAGTCGATGGTGACGGGCGAATCCCGCCCCGTCTCGCGCGGCATCGGTGACACCGTGACGGCAGGCACGGTCGCCGTCGACTCGGGCCTGCGCATTGAGGTCACTGCGACTGGCGACGACACGGCACTCGCCGGCATCCAGCGCCTGGTCACCGACGCGCAGAACT
Organism: Microbacterium sp. bgisy207; assembly: GCF_057706855.1. NCBI lineage: Bacteria > Bacillati > Actinomycetota > Actinomycetes > Micrococcales > Microbacteriaceae > Microbacterium > Microbacterium sp. bgisy207. The sequence continues at coordinate 254,534 of NZ_JBYIPB010000002.1, read as the reverse complement.
CGTCGTCGCGCGCGCAGCGACTCGCCGACCGCGCCGCCGCATTGTTGTTCTGGTTCGCGCTCGGCTCCGCCGTGATCACCGCAGTGGTCTGGACCCTGCTCGGCGACCCCGACTCGGCCGTCATCCGTGCCATCACCGTGCTCGTGATCGCGTGCCCCCACGCCCTGGGTCTCGCGATCCCCCTCGTCGTCTCGATCGCAACCGAGCGGGCGGCGCGGGCAGGGGTGCTCGTCAAGGACCGCCTGGCCCTCGAGAGCATGCGGACGGTCGACGCCGTACTGTTCGACAAGACCGGGACCCTCACCGAGGGCACGCCCGCCGTGACGGGAGTCGCAGCGGTCGGCGCACTGGGTGAGGACGAGGTGCTCGCTCTGGCGGCAGCCGCGGAGTATGCGAGCGAGCATCCACTGGCGAAAGCCATCGTGCGCGCCGCGAGCGAACGAAGCCTGCGCATCCCGTCCGCGAGCGGTTTCTCGTCCTCCCCCGCGGTCGGGGTCAGCGCAACGGTCGACGGTCACGACGTACGCGTCGGTGGGCCACGGATGCTCGACGAGCTCGGAGCGACCGAGATCGATGCCGCCGGATCGTGGCGGGAAGAGGGCGCGATCATCCTCCACGTCGCTCGCGACGGGCACGTCATCGGCGGCCTGAAGCTCGCCGACCGAGTGCGCCCCGAGTCCCGTGACGCGGTAGACGCGTTGCACAAGCTGGGCATCACGGTCGTCATGATCACGGGGGATGCCGAGAGCGTCGCCGCATCCGTTGCCGAAGATCTCGATATCGACCGCTGGTTCGCCGGCGTGCGCCCCGAAGACAAGGCCGCGAAGGTCCGCGAACTGCAGGCCGAGGGAATGCGGGTCGCAATGGTCGGCGACGGCGTCAACGACGCCCCCGCTCTCGCGCAGGCCGACGTCGGGATCGCGATCGGCGCGGGAACGGATGTCGCGATCGCCTCGGCCGGGGTGATCCTCGCGACCTCCGACCCACGCTCCGTGCTCTCGGTCATCGAGCTCTCGCGCCGCACCTACCGCAAGATGACGCAGAACCTGTGGTGGGCGGGCGGCTACAACCTCATCTCGGTTCCGCTGGCCGCCGGCATCCTCGCCCCCATCGGATTCATCCTGCCGATGTCGGTCGGCGCGATCCTGATGTCGCTGTCGACCGTTGTCGTCGCCCTCAACGCCCAGCTCCTGCGACGCATCGACCTCGACCCCGCCGCAGTGGTTCGAGCGGTTCTGGGCCGGTAGCTACCGGGGGCGATTCAGCGCAACGCGCGCCGGTACCGATTCCGCGCGATCAGCTGAGCTACCCGCAGCAGGGGGTACGCGAGCCGCCAGAATCCTCGGCTGGCGGGCGCGGTGAGGGAGCGGATGGTGAGGAAGACATCCTCACCATCGCGATAGACGATGAACGCCTCCTCGCCACGAACGGGATGTCCAGGAAGGGTTCGGTAAGAGAATCCGACGAGGTCGCGCTGTCGCACCACTGCCACGACTTCGACCGGCTCGTCGACCGTGAAGAACGCAACCCGCGCCCGAATTGTGAGGCGCTGCCCCGGCTCGACCTCTCGGTCGGCGCCGACAGTGAACCCGCTGCGGGTCTTCACCCGCCAGCGCAAGACGTCTGCACTCGCACGGTCCCACGTCGAGGCGCCGGACCCGATCCACGTGGCGGTCTCGAACGCTCGGTACGGGCGCGTATCTCCCGGATTCCAGTCGCGCTCTTCGAGCTTCGTCGACGGCTGCACAGTCCGATCCTCCCCCACTTCGTCCGCCTCGTCGGTGGGAACCGGGGAGGTCCCCACCGACGAGTGCGGCTCAGTCGCCCTTCACGTTCACGAGCTGACGCAGCGTGTGCCGGACGGTGACGAGGTCTTCGGCATCGGTCATGACGCGATCGATCGGCTTGTAGGCCTGAGGGATCTCGTCGATGACGGCGTCAGTGTCGCGGTACTCGATGCCCGCCATCGCTTCACGCAGCTGCTCATGCGTGAAGGTCTTGCGCGCCGCCGATCTCGAGTACTCCCGCCCCGCCCGGCATGCCCTCGACCAGGTACGCGAGATCCGGATGCGGCAACTCGATCCGCCCCTGCGTCGCGAGCCGAAGGGCGTGATGAGCATGTGGTGCCCCTGGAGAGACTCGAACTCCCAACCGTTTCCTTAGGACGGAACTGCTCTTCCATTGAGCTACAGAGGCTGGCCGGTCCAGTTTAGGCGGACGCGCCTGGATCCAGGACATCGCTCTGTCCTGGATGCCATATGCCAGATCCTCAACATGGGAATCCCCTGGGTATGACGCTTGTGCGGTTGCGGCCCTCGCCAACTCTCGGAATCGTGGCTGGTCCAAAGACCGCAACGGAAGGAGAGCACGAATGCTCACCATGACCGACACCGCGGCTGAGGCCGTCAAGACGATCGTCGCCCGCGTGCCGCAGGCTGCTGACGGCGGTCTTCGCATCCGGGATGCTGGCGCCGAGACCGGCTTCGAGCTCAGCGTGGCACCCGCGCCCGAGCCCGACGACACGGTCGTCGTGACCGAGGGCGCACGCGTGTTCCTCGACACGGCCGCGTCGCTGGCGCTCAACGATCGCGTCCTGGACGCGCAGCTGGAGCAGGACGGCACCGTCCGCTTCGCGCTGGCAGCGCAGGGCTGATCCCCAGTCGAGAACGGTCCCCCGATGGCTCCGGCCGTCGGGGGACCTTTTCGTGTCGCCGGGCATCCAGCCGGACGATCCAATCGACGGATGCTGGACTGCACGGCTCCTCTGTTGGCCCGAGTTTTCGCGGTTCGCCGGGCGGTGCGGACCAGTGCCGACGAAGTGGCTCTGGGCTGCGGCATCCGTGACGGGATGACATGGGCGGTGGAAAGGAGCCACCGTGACCTTCGTCATCCTCGCCCTGCTCATCGCGACCATCGCCGTCAGCGCGATCGCCGCCGCACGTGCCGTCGCGCGCGACGGGTACGGGCGGCAGCGGGATGTCGCGTCCTACGACTCGCGTCGCCCGGTCCCCTGATCACGTGCCGATCCCCGGCGCGGACGATCGGGAACGTCACACCTCGTCGCGGATCCGCACCACGACCTTGCCGAGTGCCCGGCCGCTGCCGTGGTACTCCAGCGCCTCCCGCGTCCGCGCAAGCTCGTACTCGGCATCGATCGGCACCTGGATCTCGCCGGCGGCGCACCGGGCCGCGAGCGGCTCGAACCGCGCGGGCCCGGTCGGCACGGCGAGCATGCCCAGTCGGGCGCCGCTGACCAGACCGACGAGCGCGCCGACGGTCAGCATCCGTATCAGGACGCGGGTCGTGCCGCCGACGACAAAGCACCGTCCGCCTGGGGCGAGCGCCCGCCGGTAGGCGAACACCGATCGGTAGGCGACGAGGTCGATCACGAGGTCGTAGGGTCCGGTGCGGGTGAAGTCCTGCTCGCGGTAGTCGATGGTCTCGTCGGCGCCCATCCGCCTCATGATCTCGAGCTTCCCGGCGTTGTCGACCCCGGTGACCTGCACCCCGGCGGCTTTCGCGAGCTGAAGCAGGAACGCCCCCGACCCGCCACCCGCTCCGTTGACGAGCAGGCGGGAACCCGGGCGGGCCTTGGTCATCGCCTCGACGGCGATCTCCCCGGACTGTGGGATCGCCGCAGCCTGGGCGAAGCTCAGCTGCGCCGGCTTCCGAGCGAGCGCTATCTCCGGAGCGACGGCATACTCGGCGAAGCCTCCCTTTCTCTCGAGGATGTCGCCGTACACCTCATCGCCGATGGCGAAGCGCGATACGCCGGACCCGAGCGCGACGACGGTGCCCGCGATGTCGGACCCGAGGATGCGCCGTGCGGGTCTAGTCAGCCCGCCGACGCGCGCGTAGAAGGGGTCGCCGCGCAGCGTCTCCCAGTCGCTCAGGTTGACGGAGGTTGCCACGAGCCGCACCAGCACCTCGCCCGCGGCGGGCCGTGGCATGGGGACCTGCTCGATCCGGAGGTTCGAGGGCGGCCCGTACGCGTTATACACGACGGCGCGCATCGTGGCCGGCAGCGCCGCGATGTGTTCGGGATCGCTCACGGCGCCAGCTTAGGGATGTCAGCGGAAGTCGCGCGAGCGGTGCTGTACCCCGACCCGCAGATCCTCGAACCGGTCGGCGAGCACGTTCGTCACCCCCTCGGGCGAGCGTTCCAGCATCCCGCGCACGATCAGCGCCGGGCAGTCGCGCACGATACGCCGGTACCGGTTCCACACCCCGACCGAGCAGATGACGTTGACGACGCCGTGCTCGTCTTCGAGATTGAGGAAGGTGATACCGGATGCCGTCGCCGGCCGCTGCCGGTGCGTCACGAGTCCCGCGACCTCGATGCGCCGCCCCGTGTCGTGGCTGCGCAGCTCACGGGAGGTGAGCACGCCCCGCGCATCGAGCGGGGCTCGGTAGTGCGTGAGCGGGTGGTCGTCGGTCGAGATGCCCGTCGCCCACAGGTCGGCGGCGAGGATGTCGTAGCTCGTCGGATCGGTGAACAGCGGCGGCTGCACCGAGACGAGGGAGTCCGGTAGGTACTCGGCGCGGTCCTGGGCGGCGGACCCCGCGAGCCACACCCCCTCCCGGCGGCTGATGCCGAGGGACTCGAACGCTCCCGCGGTCGACAGCGCCTCGAGCTGCGCCTCGGTCACGCCGGTGCGGCGGACCAGGTCGCGCAGATCGCGGAAGGGTCCGTGGGCCTCGCGCTCGGCGACGATCCGCTCCGCGGTCTGCTGGCCGATGCCCTTGACGCCCGCAAGGCCCAGCCGCACGACGAATCCGCCGTCGCGCCGGTGCGCTGCCGACTCGTCGGGCGCGTCGGGATCGAACGGCCCCACGGGCGGCTGGATGCGCTGCGCACACGCATCCATACCCGTCGGCATCCCCCTCCCCCGAGCCGGGCCCCCCGCTGGCTCCCCCAACTCCCGACCCGGCGCGCACTGCCCGCACTGCCCGCACTGCCCGCACTGCCCGCACTGCCCGCACTGCCCGCACTGCGGCCAGGATTCGCACAACGACGGACCACTCACCCCGCATCCGTCCGTGGTTGTGCAGATACCTGCGGTTGTGCGAGGCATGGCCGGGGCGGATGGCATGGATGCAGCGCGCGGCCTGCACTGCCCGCACTGCCTGCACTGCGGCCAGGATCCACACAACGACGGACCAGTCACCCCGCATCCGTCCGTGGTTGTGCAGATATCTGTGGTTACGCGAGGCGTCGAGGGGGCGGGTGGGGCGGATGCCGCGGGTGGGGCGACTGGTTCGAGGCGGGGCCACACGCCCGAGGCGTGGAGGTCGGGGCGGCGGACCTGGACGCCGTGGCGGCGGGCATCCGAGACGAGGGTCGCTGGCGAGTAGAACCCCATGGGCTGAGCCCGCAGCAATCCCGCCAGGAACGCGGCGGGATAGTGCAGTTTGATCCACGAGCTCGCGTAGACGAGCAGCCCGAACGAGAGCGAGTGCGACTCGGCGAACCCGAAGTTCGCGAAGGCCTGGATCTTCGCGTAGATCGCATCGGCATCCTCCCCCACGAGGCCGTTGCGAGCCATGCCCTCGTAGAGCTTCTCGCGCAGCGACTCGATCCGCTCGAGCCCGCGTTTGGAGCCCATCGCGCGGCGCAGCAGGTCGGCATCCTCGGGGGTGCAGTCGCCGATCGCGACCGCCATCTGCATGAGCTGCTCCTGGAACACCGGCACCCCGAGGGTGCGCTCCAAGACGGGCTCGAGCTTGGGATGCGGGTAGGTCACGGGCTCGTACCCGAGTTTGCGGCGCACGAACGGATGCACCGCACCACCCTGGATCGGCCCGGGACGGATGAGGGCGATCTCGATCACGAGGTCGTAGAACCGCCGCGGCTGCAGACGCGGCAGCAGCCCCATCTGCGCGCGGGACTCGACCTGGAATACCCCGATCGAGTCGGCGCGGCACAGCATGTCGTACACCGCCGCCTCCTCCTTCGGCAGCGTGGCAAGCTCCCACTGCTCCCCCGTCGCCTCGCGGATCATGTCGAAGCAGTACTGCAGCGCCGCGAGCATCCCCAGGCCCAGCAGGTCGAACTTCACGAGGCCCATCCAGGCCGCGTCGTCCTTGTCCCACTGGATGACGGTGCGGTTCTCCATGCGCGCGTGCTCGATCGGCACGACCTCGCCGACGGGCCGTTCGGTGAGGACCATGCCGCCCGAATGGATGCCGAGATGCCGCGGCGCCTTCAGCAGCTCGCCGGCGTAGGCGATGACCTGGTCCGGGATGTCATGCTCCGGGCCGCTCTCAAGGCTCGCGCCCTCCCCACGCCCACTCCCCGCATCGCTTGCGCGCTGCGGCGAGCCTCCGGGCGCGTGGGCCCACCTCTCGACCTGCTTGGACCAGGCATCCTGCTGCCCGGGCGAGAAGCCCAGCGCCTTGGCCATGTCGCGCACCGCGTTCTTGGGGCGGTACTGGATGACGTTCGCGACCTGCGCGGCCCGGTCCCGGCCGTAGGTCGCGTAGACCCACTGGATGATCTCTTCGCGCCGGTCGGAGTCGAAGTCGACGTCGATGTCGGGCTCTTCGTCGCGCAGGCTCGAGAGGAACCGCTCGAACGGCAGGTCGAAGGCGATCGCATCGACCGCGGTGATGTCGAGCAGGTAGCAGATGGCGCTGTTGGCCGCCGACCCTCGCCCCTGACACAGGATGCCGCGCCGCCGCGCCTCCTGCACGATGCCGTGCACGATGAGGAAGTATCCGGGGAAGTCCTTCATCTCGATGACGCCGAGCTCCCGCTCGATGCGGTCCCGATCCTTCGGCGCCAAGTTGGGGTATTTGCGCGGCACGGCCTGCCACACGAGGTGCCGCAGCCACGACATCGGCGTGTGCCCCTCGGGCACGGGGAGCTTCGGCAGGGCAGGTTTCGCGCGGCGCAGCGGGAAGGCGAGCTCGTCGGCGAGGGCGACGGTGTTGGCGACGGCGCCGGGGTAGCGGGCGAAGCGCTCGGCCATCTCTGCCCCCGAACGCAGGTGCGCCCCGGCGTGCGCGGGCAGCCACCCGTCGAGCTCGTCGAGTCCCCGGTTCGCGCGTACCGCCGCGACCGCCGCCGCCAGTTGCGCGCGCTCGGGAGCGGCGTAGTGGACGTTGTTGGTCGCCAGCATCGGCAGCCCCCGATCAGCGGCGAGCGCGGCGAGGATGTCGTTGTCGCGACTGTCGAGCGGGCCCCCGTGGTCGATGAGCTCGACGTGCACGGCATCCTGCCCGAACAGGGCGACCAGCCCATCCAGGGCATCGGCGGCGGCATCCGGACCCCCCTCGGCGAGCGCACGGCGCACGGCGCCCTTGCGGCATCCGGTGAGCACCGCCCATTCCGAACGGCCACGGATGCCGGTGAGCCCGTCGAGCCGCTCGTCGCCGCGTGCGAAGGCCGCGAGCTGCTCGAGGTCGTAATGCGGGCGTCCTTTCTCTGCCCCCTGGAGCTGGGCGCGGGTCAGCGCCGAGGCGAGCCGGTGATACCCCTCCTCCCCGCGGGCGAGCACGAGCAGGTGCGTGCCGACCGGGTCGGGCTCGCCGTTCTGGGGCGTGGGCAGCTCGAGCGAGAGCTCGGCGCCGAACACCGTCTGCAGCTGCAGCTGCTCGGCGGCCTCGGCGAACCGCACGATGCCGTAGAAACCGTCGTGGTCGGTGATCGCGAGTGCGTGCAGGCCGAGCCGCTCGGCCTCTTCGGCAAGGTCCTCGGGCGAGGAGGCCCCGTCGAGGAACGAGAACGACGAGTGCGCATGCAGCTCGGCATACGGCACGGTCTCGGCGGGGCGCTCGATCGGCGGGGCGACGTACGGCCCGCGCTTGTGCGACCACGCGGGACTGTCACCGCCGTCCCCGGCGGCGGGCTTCGGACGACGGCGATCGCTGAGCAGCCGTTCCATCTCGGACCACGGCACTGACGGGTTGTTGAACCCCATCAGTCGTACCGCCCCTCGGCGTGCCATGAGCCCTGTTCGCACACCAGGAGCCACGCGGTCTGGTCGGCATCCACGACCTGGAACCGGTGCGCACGCCGCGCCCGCCGGGCATCCCACCCGCGTTCGATCACGGGCCAGGGCCCGGCCCATGCCGTCACGGCGCGGCGGCGGCCGGTCTCGATCATGAGCATCGGCGTTCCGGTGAGGGCCCCCCGCTCGTCGACCGAGACGGTGACCCCGGATGCCGACACGACCTCAACGGCGACCGGATCGGCGAACACCGTGGCCGGCAGCGGATCGGGCAGGCTCCCCGGCCAGGGACGGGCCCGCTCGGCGGCGAGCGCCCGCTGATCCCGCGGCAGACGGTCGCCCCACGGCACCCACACCTGCCGCTCGGCGAGCCAGCGCCCTCCCCCGAGCGCGGGCGTCACGACGCCGCGGTGCCCGAGCATCGCCTGCACGCGCGAGAGGGCGTGGTGTACCCGTTCCTCGGGTCCGGTGCCGAAGATCGCGGGGGCGTGATGGGATGCCGCATCCACGGCCTCGGGCGAGATCCGTACGAGCCCGACCCCGGTGACGAGGTTCTCGGCATCCTCTGCCAGCTGCCAGCGCACCCGGTCGACGATCGCGGCGGCATCGAACGATCCCGGATGCAGCCACACCCGCTCGCTGCGCTCACCCCGATCCCCGACCAGCTCGATGCGCACCTCGGTGCAGACCAGATCGATCGCCCCGAGCCCGGCGAGGAAGGCATCCGCGGTCTGGCGCACCCCGAACGCGACCTGCTCGGCAAGTTCCAGCGGCGGTTCGAACGCGATCTCGCGCGCCAGCTCGGGAGGGGGCACTCGGGGTTCGATGGCGCGGGAGTCGAGACCTCCCGCGAGCGCGTGCAGTCGCGTGCCCCGTTCCCCCAGCCGCTCACGCACGCGCTCTTCGGGCATCGCCGCGAACGCGCCGAGGGTCTGGATCCCCAGCCGCGCGAGCAGATCGACGATACCCGCGGCGGGGTCGGCGTCATCGAGGGCTGCGATCGACAGCGGCGCGAGGAACGCTGCAGCAGCCCCCTCGGGAACGACCCGCACGGGGTCGGCGGCAGAGGTCGCGACCCGGGCAGCCTGTTCGGCGGTGAAGGGTCCGTCGGCGACGCCGATCCGCACGTCGGGCAGGCCGAGGTGCCGCATCCGTTCGAGCAGCACGTGCGCCGCCGCCGACTCTCCGCCGTAGTACCGGGCTGGTCCCCGCGCGCGCAGGGCACACAGCCCCGGCCGCACGACCTGAACCCCGGGAGCGCGCTCCTCGAGGTGGGCCACGACCGGGGAGAACGCCCGATGATCGCGTACCGGGTCGGCCGGAACGATCGTCAGCGACGGACATCGCGCCTGCGCATCACGGCGCCGCAGTCCCCGCCTCACCCCTTCGGCACGCGCCGTGGCCGAGCACGCGACGACGAGGTTCTTCTCGATCACCGCGACCGGGGCTGCGGGATCGAGCGGATGCGGGCCGTCGCGGGTGAGGGCGATGACCGGCCAGTCCGGCATCCACACCACGAGGCTTCTCGTTGCAGACTCGGCAGGCATCTCACCCTGCTTCCCGCACGGACAGGGCCTCCCGCACGGGCAGGGCCTCCCGCGCCGACAGTGCCTCACGCGCCGAAAAGTCATCTCGCCGGACGGCCGGAACCCCGGGCGCGGATCCGGCCCCGACCGCGGGCGCCGCCGCCGGGACATCGACCACTCCGCCGGGGGCCGGCAGCAGCATCCGTCCCCGCCGCGGCGTCGACAGCCGCCGGCTGGTCACGGTCACGGTCACCTCCCGTGCGTCGAGGTATCCGTGCCCGCGGCCGAGTCCGCCCCACCCCGGAGCGCTCACCGACAGGGTCGCCTCGGCCTGCGGCCAGGATCCCTGCACGAGCAGCACTCCGTCGCGGTCGCGCAGGCGGGCGGCGAACCGGGCCGCCTCGGCATCCGCGACCCTCCCCGGCGGACGCACCGCCACGACCGGCAGCACCTCGGCGACGGTCGCCGTGACCGCGAGCCACCGCGACCCCGGATCGGGGATCATCACGAGCCGCGACAACTCGACACCCAGCCGTTCGGCAGCCTCGGCCCCCAGGTGGGGCATCCCCACGACCCCGCACCACGACCCGGCCCGGGAGGGCGGGGCCAGCAGCGCGAGCAGCAGCGAGACGGATGCCGACCCCGGCGCGAGGGTGTACACCGAACCCGGCCGCAACCCGCCGCCCGGAAGCAGCCGCGCCAACGCCGGGAAGGCGGGGAGCGCGGGAGCGTCGAGCGATCGCCCCTGCACCTGCTCGACTTTCGCGCGGAGGCGATGCACCTCGGCCAGCCGGTCGCGGACCGCGGCGGTGGTCTCCGCGCGCTGTGCTCCCATGATCGCCCTCACTCCCACAGGCTAGAACGCATGTTCGAATGCGTCAATCCGTGAGAGCACCCTACGGCCCGCTTCCGACATCCGCTCAACCCTGATCAATGGGCCTTCGGAGAGGCCTCGCGGGGTCTTTCGTCACAGAAACGCGCCAACCCCGCAGGAATCCCCGGGAATCATCCGAAGTTGGGGCATTTCTGCGGAGATGACGCGAGAATCGTCTTTATCTTCGAGAGAGACCCGAGCGCACCCCGGTGACCGACGAGTCAGGTCACGAGGTCAGCGGTCGTGGCGATCCGCGCGAAGCCGCCACCCTGCAGCACGAGCGCGGTGCCGGCCATGAGCTCGTCAGCCGTGCGCCGCACGACCCCCAGCCCCGGGATCTGCTCCTCGAGATCGAACGTGCGCGTCGCATCCAGCACGACGGTCACGTCGTACCCGAGGTTGCCTCCCATGCGCGCTGTCGTCTCGACGCACATGTTGGTCTGGATGCCGCACAGCATGAGCTCGCCGATGCCCCGCTCCTGCAACCAGGCGTGCAGATCGGGGTCGCCGTAGAACGCGGAGTTCACGTTCTTGGTCACGAGCACCGCGGCATCCGCGCCCGCCACGGCATCCACGAGCGCGTTGCCCGGGTGCGACGGATGCAGCGGCGAATCCGGATGCCGCGAGTCGTGCCGCACGACCACGACAGGCTCCCCCGCCTGGGCGAACGCGTCGATCAGCCGTGCGACATTCGCCTCACACGCCGGATTGGTCGTCGGACCCCAGAACGCGAGGTCGTCGAACCCCCGCTGCATGTCGATCACCACGAGTGCGCGCGTCATGCCCCCATCCCATCACGCCGCATCGACATCCACGCCATGCACAGAGGTTCTGGCGGGGATCGGCGGGTGCTCGACCGCCACAGCACCCCGCCGCCGCGGCACCACCGCGCCCAGCACGATCCCGGTGAGCACGAGCACGAGCCCCGTGATCTGCGCGAGACCGAACGCCTCCCCTGCGATGAGCACGCCGAGCGCGACCCCCGTGACGGGGTTGAGCAGCCCGACAAGCCCCACGGTCGCGGCGGGCAGGCGCCGCAGGCCGGCGAACCACACGGTGAAGGCAAGCGCTGTGGACACGAGCGAGAGGTAGGCGAACCCGACGAGCGAGGTCGGGGTCAGCGCGGGAGGCGGACCGTCCACGATGAGCGCGACGGGCAGCAGCATGAGGCCACCCATCGTCAACTGCCACGACGCCATCGTGAGTCCCGGAATCTCGTTGCCCCACCGCCCCGTCAGCACGAACCCGAGCGAGGAGGAGATCATCCCCGCGAACGCGGCGACGAGCCCCCAGCCGTCGACCGGCTCCCCGCCGATACCGACCAGGAGCGCGACCCCGACGAGCCCGACACCCGCCCCGACGGCGGCGAGCACGCGGGGGCGCTGGCGGCGCAGCATCCACGCCAGCAGCATCATGGCGGCAGCCGACGCCGACATCACGGTCGCCGCAACGCTCGAGGGCAGGCGCTGGCCGGCGATGTAGACGAGCACGAAGAAGCCGCCGACGTTGAGGATGCCGAGCACGGCGGCGCGCCACCACCACGCCCCGTGCGGGAGGCGGCGTGAGATCAGCAGCAGGATCAGGCCCGCGGGCAGCGCGCGAAACAGCGCACCCCACAGCGGCGCGTCGACGGGCAGGAACTGCCGTGTCACGAAGTACGTGCTCCCCCAGGCGATCGGAGCGATCGCGGTCAGCAGGATCCACCTCAGAGATTTACCTTCCACGGAAGCTATCAATGCCTTCCGTGGAAGATTTATTCCGATACCGTGAATCCATGGATGCCGCCCCCGACCGCGTCGCGCAGATCCAGGCCGCCTGGCGGCGCGAACGACCCGACATCGATCCGTTCCCGCAAGGCGTGATCGGGCGCCTGCACCGCATCGGCCTGCTGCTGGACGCACGCCTCGACCAGGTGTATGCGAGCTTCGGTCTGAGCTCCGCGGAGTTCGACATCCTCGCGACCCTGCGCCGCGCCGGCGCCCCCTACCAGCGCCGCGCGGGAGAGCTCGCCGACCACACCATGGTCACCAGCGGCGGCCTCACCAAACGCGTCGACCGTCTGATCGCGCGCGGACTGGTCGAGCGCCGACCCGAGGCATCCGATGCCCGCGGCAGACTCATCGGGCTCACGGATGCCGGACTCGCCCTCATCGACGACGCGTTCACCGCGCACATGGCTGGCGAGCACCGGATCATCGCCGAGCTCGGACCGGATGCCGACATCCTCGAGCCGATCCTTCGCCGCTGGCTCGGCATCCTCGAGCCTGCCTCAGACTGAGGAGGAGATCTCAGGCAGCCAGCGCGAGATACGGCTCCCACGCGGGATCGGTTCGGTCGGTTCCGCGCACGGTCCACTGTGCCCCGCGTGGCGCACCCGGGGTGATCCGCAGCTCCCAGCCCATCTCCTGCGGCGTACGGTCGCTCTTGAGGTTGTTGCACTTCAGGCAGCACGCCACAAGGTTTTCCCACGAGTCGGCACCGCCACGCGAGCGAGGCAGGATGTGATCGATCGTGGATGCCGATCTGCCGCAGTATCCACACCGGTGAGCGTCGCGGCGCAAGACGCCGCGACGGGTGACGGGAATCGTGCGGCCCCCGGGGACGCGCACGTAGCGACTGAGCAGGATGACCGCGGGGCGATCGTGAGCGCCATCGGTGCCCCAGACCGGATCCCCGGAGATGTGTTCGATGACGGTGGCCTTGTCGTTCATGACGAGCACGAGTGCTCGCTTGAACGACACGACGGCCAGCGGTTCATATCCTGCGTTCAACACCAGAGTGCGCATGTTCATCCTCACGAACGGCCCGAGACGGCTTCACGGTTATTCGACGTTCGACGTGGTCAGATCGCGCAAGGCATGAAAAAAGGCGCTGTCTCTACAGACAGCGCCCTGGAACCACAGCACAGCTGCGGTGTCCGAGAACATGATGCCGAAGGACGAGGCGCCCCAGTGCAACCGTGGTTCGGCTGCGCGGTGTGCTGCCCATCGGACTCTCTCCCGTTCTCTTACACGTCGGGACCAGGCTAATGCACCTCATGGTGCCCTCAGCCCAAGAACGGTGAACGGACAGTGGCGTGTCGAGGAACGGGCCGAACTCAGCCGGCGTTGGCCTGCAACCAGGCCATCGGGTCAACGAGCGCGCCGCCGACGCGTACCTCGAAGTGCAGGTGGGTCGTCGTCGCCGAGCCGGTCCGTCCCATCTGACCGATCATCTGACCGGCCGAGACAGTCTGTCCGGCGCTGACGGTACGGCTTCCCCAGATCATGTGCGCGTAGAGCGTCGTGACGACCTGACCGCCGATGACCGAGTCGATCACCACGGCATTGCCATATCCGCCGAGACCGTCCTGCGCAACGCGGACGACGCCATCGGCGGCCGCGAAGATCGGCGTACCGCCGGCGTTGAGCATGTCGAGCCCGTTGTGGTTCGGGCGGGTCGGGGTGCGGAACCCGTTGATCGACCAGTCACTGTGGAAGCTCGAGACCGGCCAGCGAACGGCGCCGGAGCCGGGAGCGACCATGTTGATATCCACGGAGGAGGACCCTCCGCCGCTGGAGGCGAGGGATGCCGCGGCGCGCGCAGCCGCCGCCGCGGCCTCTTCGGCCTTCTTCTTCGCGATCTCTTCGGGCGTCGTCGCCGAGTAGCTTTCTCGATCCAGTTCGCTGGTCGCCGCGTCGGACGCAACGACCAGGGACTGGGCGTCGCCCTCGGCGACCTGCTGCAAAGTGACCGATGCTTCGGGCGTCTGGAACGCGCCGTATGCCGGCAAAGCGACAGTGGCCACGAGCCCGCCGACGATCGCGAGCGTCGCCACGTTGCGTACGGGACCCCGGGGACTCGTCTTGGGCTTGCGGACGGCCGGGCGGGCGACGGATGCGGCAGGCGCAGGCTTCGTCACGTCCCCACGACGGATGCGGGCAAGACGCGAGGTCTTTCTGGTGGCCGCGGTCGGGTCGTCCGCCGCGGTCGCATCGTTCTTCTCAGCCAAGTAAGTCCTCCGGCGCCTCTGCGCCGGAGCGCCGGCTCGTCACGTTTCGGTGCGAAGCTGCGCTCCGCTCGATCACGGGTGTCACCGTTCGAATGACGAGCCGCGAGGCAATTCGATCGGGGTCCGAGGTTGTGCTGGACTCACCCGGACTGTACGAGGCTACCGGAAGGTAACGAACATGTCACGCCGAGGACGTGTCGGATGGCCTCCGCGCAGGCCTGGGGAGGAGCCGACGAGCCACCGTCACGCGCGGTCGTCAACGAGGAAAATGTGCCCGGCGACTTCGACCGGCAGCTCAAGCCCCTCGTCTACGCCGTCCATCTGGACGAGCACATACCCCTCGTTGTAGCGGTAGCTGCCGTGAGCTCCCGGAAGGACCCCGGCGCCCTTCAGCTGCTGCAGCAGCTCGGGGTCGACCTGGGCGGGTTCGGCGAGTCGGCGGATCGTCCCCGTGATCGGCTCTCCGGCGGCGTCGAGCTTGCGAACGAGTCCCACCACCCCGGACTCGAAGGTCAGCGCCGGTATGTCGCCCAACTGATCCAGTCCCGGGATGGGATTTCCGTACGGCGACTCGGTCGGGTGATCGAGCAGTTCGACGAGTCGGCGCTCAACCTGCTCGCTCATGACGTGCTCCCAGCGGCAGGCCTCGTCGTGGACGTATGCCCAATCGAGTCCGATGACATCGGAGAGCAGCCGCTCGGCAAGGCGGTGCTTGCGCATGACGTCGATGGCCTTCTGGCGGCCCAGATCCGTCAGTTGGAGGCTTCGGTCCTCCGTGACGATCACGAGGCCGTCACGTTCCATCCGCCCCACCGTCTGAGACACCGTGGGACCGGAGTGCCCGAGTCGTTCGGAGATCCGCGCGCGCAGTGGCGTGATGTTCTCTTCTTCGAGTTCGAGGATGGTGCGGAGGTACATCTCCGTCGTGTCGATGAGATCGGTCATGCGGAATCCTCGTGTCTGCATCCTCGTGGGGCTAAGACGAGCCTAGCCTTTTCCCCGGCGCCCAGCCGGTCAGAGCCCCCCGCAGGGCGACTCTAGAATCGGGACATGGTCGAGTTGCCCCGAGAACTGCTTCCCGTCGACGGCCGGTTCGGTTGCGGACCCTCGAAAGTGCGGGGTGCGCAACTCGAAGCCCTCGTCACGCGCGGAGCGTCGCTGTTGGGAACCTCCCACCGCCAGGCACCGATCAAGAACCTCGTCGGGAGCACACGCGAGGGCCTCGCCGAACTGCTGCGCGCACCCGAGGGATACGAGGTGATCCTCGGCAACGGCGGCTCGACGGCGTTCTGGGACGCCGCAGCCTTCGGGCTGATCGAGCAGCGCAGCCAGCACCTCGCGTTCGGCGAGTTCGGCTCGAAGTTCGCTGCCGCAGCGAAAGCTCCCTGGCTGGACACGCCCGATATCCGCAAGACCGAACCCGGCACGAGGGGTGTCCCGGAGCCGGTCGACGGCGTCGATGTCTACGCGTGGCCGCACAACGAGACCTCGACGGGCGTGTCGGCGCCGATCTCTCGCGTCGCTGGGGGTCCCGGCGCGTTGACCGTCATCGATGCCACGAGCGCCGCTGGCGGCATCGATTTCGACGCTGCCGAGGCCGACGTCTACTACTTCGCCCCGCAGAAGAACCTGGGGTCCGACGGTGGGCTCTGGTACGCGCTCGTCTCCCCCGCGGCGATCGAGCGGATCGAGCGGATCGCCGCATCCGGCCGGTACATCCCGGAGTTCTTGAGCCTGAAGAACGCGATCGACAACTCGCGGCTGAATCAGACCCTCAACACACCGGCTGTCGCGACGCTCCTGATGCTGGACGAGCAGGTGCAGTGGATCCTCGACAACGGCGGGCTGTCCTGGGCGGGCGCCAAGACTGCGGCAACCTCGGCGGCCCTCTACGCGTGGGCCGAGGCGACGTCGTACACGACACCCTTCGTGACCGACCCCGCTGATCGGTCTCCCGTGGTCGTGACGATCGATTTCGACGACAGTGTGGATGCCGCTGCCATCGCGAAGAGCCTGCGCGAGAACGGCATCGTCGACACGGAGCCCTACCGCAAACTCGGTCGCAACCAGCTCCGCATCGCGACCTTCGTGTCGATCGATGAGTCAGATGTCCTCCGACTCATCTCGGCGATCGAGTACACGGCCGAACGGATCTAGTCTTCGCTGTCTTCGCCCTCGACGCCGTCTTCGCCCTCGGCGTCGTGGTCGTCGTCGCTGTCGTCGTCGTGCCCGGCGTCGTCCAGTTCGTCGATGTCGACCCCGTCGACGTCGCCGCTGTGCAGCAGGCGCGAGCCGTCCTCGTCGAAGTCCTCGACGTCGAGGTCGTCGAGATCGTCATCGTCCTCGACATCCGACTCGTCATCGGAGTCGGCCGCGTCGCCGGATTCTGCATCGGCAACGAGCGCAGCCTGCGCGGCCTGGTAGTCGGCCAGCCGCACCGCCCATGGCACCCACTCGGGCGCGAGCAGCGCGCCGTCGCCGGGCAACAGTTCGGCCTCGAGCACGGTCGGCTGCTCGTCGTCGACCCGAGCCACGCTCACCGTCCAGAACCATCCGGGATACCCGCGAAGGGTCGTCTCGAACCGCAGCGAGACCACGCCATCGGCTTCGACCGTGTAACCGGCTGCCGGGCCGACCGTGGCCGCGGGAGTGATCTCGTGCAGGGCCGCCAGGGCGAGGTCGTGCGCGGCCAGCAGCGCCGGATCAGGCGTCGAGCTCATCAGCCACCTTGCGCAGCACGGCGGCAACCTTCGCCCCGTGAGCACTGCTCGGGTAGCGACCACGACGCAGGTCCCCGCCGACGCCGTCGAGCAGCTTCACGAGATCCTCGATGATGATCGCCATGTCGTCGGCGGGCTTGCGCGAGCGCTTGGCGAGGCTGGCCGGCGCTTCGATCACCCGCACCGACAGTGCCTGCGGCCCACGCTTTCCATCAGCGATGCCGAACTCGAGGCGCGTGCCGGCCTTCACCGAGACCCCCGCGGGCAGCGCGGTGGCGTGAAGGAAGACATCCTGTCCTTCGTCAGAGGAGATGAAGCCGAAGCCCTTGTCCTCGTCGTAGAACCTGACCTTGCCGGTGGGCATGGAGAACCTCGTTCTTAACGGCGCCGCCGAGGGGCGGCAGAGCGACACAGGGACCGATCGATCCCCCGGTTAAGCCTAGAGCACCGCGACGGAGTAGTCTGAGGCGGATGAGCACGCGAAGCCCTGGCAGCGACCTCCCGGTCCGCACGATCGACCGCGTTCTCGCGTCGATGTCGCTCGGGCTGCTCGCACTGTCGGTCCTCTCCTTCTTCGCGATCCTCATCGGCTCTGCGTCGCAGGCCGATTTCAGCACCGGACTGTGGCCCGCGATAGGCATCATCGTCTACGTCGCTCCGATCCTCGCCTTCGCGATGCTGCTCACGGTGTTGATCATGACGTTCGTGCGAAGGGCGCGGGCGAACCGGGGCGAGTGAATGGCGGGTGATGAGCGTTCCCTCGCCACCTGGCTGGCATCGCTCGACGAGGACGCCCTCGCTGACCTCTTCCAGCGGCGCGGAGTCTCTCCCGCCGCACCGTGGCGCGACTTCTTCGACGCCGCAGAGGCCCTGCTCGAACCGGCATCCATCGATAAGGCCCTCGCGCGGCTCGACCGTGACGAACTAGCAGCGATCGCCGCTGCCCACCCGAGCCGAGCCGCGCCGGACGCCGCGGTGAGCTGGGGCCTCGTGCGGGCCGATGGTGCTCTCTACGGGCCCGTCGCCGAACGGGTTTCCGCGCTCCACGTCCACTCGCTCGGACCTACCGAGCCGGTCGGTGGGATCGCGGGCGCCGACACCGCGCCACGTGCCCCCGCTTCGGCTGCCGAGACCGCGAGCGCTGCCGAGCGGATCTTCACGGCATCCGCCTCGCTTGCGGACGTGCTTCTGGCCGCGTTGCACGTGCCGCTGACGCGGACGGGGGCTGGCGCCGTGAGCGCGGCGGATCGCAAGAGGCTCACCGAATCGGGCGCGATCGGGGCGCCGGAAGATCTCGACGATTTGATCGCCGGTGGCGAGGCGGCGCAGCTGCTCACCCCGATCGGCCGAGAGATCGTCGTCACCGCGGCGGGCGAGCAATGGCTCGATGGCGGTACTGTCGCGCGGTGGGTCACGATCGCCGAGGGTTTTCGCCGTCATCTCCCGGCCGGACTTCGCACACCACAGGGCGGAATGAGCGACACATCGCGCTGGCTCGGCGCCTATCCGCTCAGCCCGGAATGGCCCGCACGCGCCGCAGCACTACGTCGCACGGCACAACGGTGGGGAATTCTCGCGACCGACGGGACGCTTCCCCCGTGGTCACGCGGGCTCGCCGAAGGAACGCCCTTCGATACGGATGCGCTCCGCGACGCGCTCCCCGCCGAGATCGACCGCATCTACCTGCAGGCGGATCTCACGGCGGTCGCGCCCGGCCCCCTCGCCCCCCGGCTGGACCTGCGCCTTCGGAGGATCGCTCGGCGCGAGTCACGCGCTCAAGCCTCGACCTATCGCTTCACGGCGGAGTCGATCGGCGCCGGACTGACCGACGGTGAGACAGCGGAGACGATTCGGGAGTTCCTCCGCGAACTGTCGCTGACCGGCATCCCGCAGCCCCTCGACTACGTCATCGACACGACCGCGGCGCGCCACGGCTCCGTGACGGTCAGATCCGATCCGGGCAGCCCCAACACCGTCGTGGAGAGCACAGATCCGCACCTGCTCGACCTCGTCCTCGTCGATCAAGCCCTACGGCCGGTCGGGTTGGTGCGCCATGGCACCGTGCTGGTCAGCCGCGTCGGCCGGGATCATCTGTTCTGGGCTCTGGCCGATGCCCGGTACCCCGTCGTGGCTCTCGACGAGCACGGCGCACCCGAGTCGCTGCGGCGCCGCACCGCCGCTCCCTGTGCGGCCGACGCACGCGCGAGCGACACGTACGCGCGCCTCATCGGCGCACTCCGCTCAGCGAGCGGCGACGACGACACCGCGTGGCTCGAACGCGAACTCGAGCAAGCGGTGCGCACGAAGTCCGTCATCGTCGTGACGGCCCAGATCAGTCCCTCGGAGACGCGCACGTTCACCCTGGAGGCGACCGGCCTCGGGGGCGGTCGCCTGCGCGGCAAGGATCGGGGGGCGGACGTCGAGCGCACCCTCCCGATCTCCACCATCGTGAGCGTCTCGACGACCTGACCACCGTCCGCCCCGATGCCTCGCGGGTAGACTGGACCGCTATGGCTGACGGCCCCCTCATCGTTCAAAGCGACCGGACAGTGCTACTGGAAGTGGCGCATCCGGATGCCGAGTCCGCACGCCACGAGCTCGCGATCTTCGCCGAGCTCGAGCGCGCCCCCGAGCACATCCACACCTACCGGATCACCCGCCTGGGCCTGTGGAACGCGCGTGCCGCGGGGCACAGCGCCGACGACATGCTCAGCACCCTGGACCGCTGGACGCGCTTCCCCGTTCCGCCGTCGGTCGCGATCGACATCCGCGAGACGGTCGGGCGCTACGGCCGCCTGGTGATCGAGCGCGACACCGTACCCGGTATCGAGGAGCCGGCGCTCGTGCTGCGGTCCACAGATGCCGCCGTCCTGGCCGAGGTCACCAAGAACAAGCGCATCCAGCCGCTGCTGGTGGGGCATCCTTCCACCGACACGTACGTCATCGACGCGTGGGCACGGGGTCAGATCAAACAGGAACTGCTCAAGATCGGATGGCCCGCGGAAGACTTCGCCGGCTACACCCCGGGCACGCCGCATCCGATCGATCTTGCCGAACACGACTGGCACCTGCGGCCGTATCAGCGCCAGGCGGTGGATGCGTTCACCGATGGCGGCTCGGGGGTCGTGGTGCTTCCCTGTGGCGCCGGGAAGACCCTTGTCGGGGCCGGCGCGATGGCCGACACCAAGACCACGACGCTCATCCTCGTCACCAACACCGTGAGCGCGCGCCAGTGGCGCGACGAGCTGCTCAAGCGGACGAGCCTCACGCCGGAGGAGATCGGCGAGTACTCGGGTCAGGCCAAGGAGGTCAAGCCCATCACGATCGCGACGTACCAGATCCTCACCGCGAAGCGCAAAGGACAATACGCTCACCTCGCGCTGCTCGATGCGCTCGACTGGGGACTGATCGTCTACGACGAGGTGCACCTGCTCCCGGCGCCGGTGTTCAAGCTCACCGCTGACCTGCAAGCCCGCCGCAGACTGGGCCTGACCGCCACCCTCGTGCGCGAGGACGGCCGGGAGGGCGACGTGTTCAGCCTCATCGGCCCCAAGCGCTTCGACGCACCCTGGAAAGAGATCGAGTCGCAGGGCTTCATCTCACCCGCCGCCTGTTTCGAGGTGCGCGTGGACCTTCCGGCCGGA
Source organism: Microbacterium sp. bgisy207 (assembly GCF_057706855.1). Taxonomy (NCBI): domain Bacteria; kingdom Bacillati; phylum Actinomycetota; class Actinomycetes; order Micrococcales; family Microbacteriaceae; genus Microbacterium; species Microbacterium sp. bgisy207. The sequence goes on along the minus strand of NZ_JBYIPB010000002.1, from coordinate 233,827 downwards.
GAGCGACTCGAGTACGCGGCCGCGGCGGATGACGAACGTTACCGACTCGCCGCGACCGCGCCGGCCAAGATCGAGGTCGTGAAGGACCTCGTCGCCCGGCACGCCGGGGAGCAGATCCTCGTGATCGGACAGTACCTGGACCAGATCGACGAGATCGCACGGGCTCTGGGTGCCCCGCAGATCACAGGGGCGACGCCGGTGGATGAGCGCGAGGATCTCTATCGAGGCTTTCGGGAGGGCGAGATTTCGGTGCTCGTGGTCTCGAAGGTCGCGAACTTCTCGGTGGACCTGCCCGAGGCATCCGTCGCGATCCAGGTGTCGGGGTCGTTCGGTTCCCGGCAGGAGGAGGCCCAGCGACTCGGGCGCCTGCTACGCCCCAAGCAGTCGGGCAACACGGCGAGCTTCTATACGCTCATCGCCCGCGACACCGTCGATCAGGACTTCGCCCAGAACCGGCAGCGGTTCCTGGCCGAACAGGGCTACAGCTACACCATCCTGGATGCCGATCGACTCGCCGCCTGAGCAGCGAGAGCCGCCGATCCGCGCGTGAGAGGACCGCGAGCACTCCGGGAAGAATTCCCGACGTTTCAGGACGTGGACGCCGATGGCGGCGTCCCGTCTTTCACCCGAACCCGTGGGCGATCCGGAGCCGACGGCGAGGGTGTCCACCGAGCCTCCCACGCTGCGGGGCGCAGGTCGGGCGCAACCCAGGTCGCTCTCGCCTCCCGAGAGAAGAGCAGTGACCGACTCCAGAAACGCAAGAGATAGTCGCGCTCCCTCAGGTCAGAGGCGAGCACGCGACCACAGGATCCTGCACCTGTGTGCTCCAGACGATCGAACTCACCGCCCGGAGGAAGGCGAGGGTGATGGTGTGGTGGTAACCGCGGGTGTGGTCATTGACGCCGCCGTGGGCGACGTTGAATCGCTTGATGTGTTCGGGAAGGTCACGTTCCCAATTCCGCTCGGGGTAGTGCGTCAGCAGATACGTCGTCATGATCAGGTGCGCGCGGTGATCGAAGCGCTCTCCGGGTAGCGAGCAGTCGAGGAACCCTTCGCCGATCTCGACGATCTCGGCGAGCTCGGCCTCGGCGGGCATCCTCTCGGCGTCCATCACTCTCTCCCCTCCTGACTGTCGTTGGGCACCCAACGACGAGAGTAGCTGTACATTTGTACCCGTGTACATAGATAACATCGACGGGTCGCAGGTGAGGACGCCGTGAGCGAGGTCGTGACCCGGGTCCAAACCGGAGTCCGCATCGAAAAGCGCATCTTGAAGGTGGCGAAGGGAACCGCGGAGTACCTTGACATGAGTCTTGGCGACCTCTTGGAGGGGGTCCTGCTCCATGCGTTCGAGGGCACAGCTCCGTTCGGCGAGGAAACACTCGAGAAGATCCAGTCTCTGCGCGAAGTGTATGGCCTGACGCTGAGGGCAGCCGACGCGCACCGCCTGGTCGACACTGACAGGCCGCGACCTGCATCCTCATGACCGGAGGGGCGGGTTGCCGACGGCTCGCAGAATGCGCGTCGGCGATCGCAGCAAGGCGGGCGGATATCGACCTGGAACCTCGCGGGCAGCGGAGAGCGCCGACCCGAAAAGCACGGCGAGAACCGCCGATCCGCGCGATATCCAGCATCCGCACCAGCGACATCACGATAATGGGGGCATGAGCGCACCCCGCATCCTCGTCGTCGACGACGAGCCGAACATCCGCGACCTGCTGATGACGAGCCTCAAATTCGCCGGATACCAGGTGAAGGCCGTCGCCAACGGCGCGCAGACCATCTCGGCCGTCCTCGAAGAGGAACCCGACCTCATCCTGCTCGATGTCATGCTTCCCGACATGAACGGCTTCAGCGTCACCAAGCGCCTGCGCGGTGCGGGCTACACGGCGCCGATCCTGTTCCTGACGGCCAAGGACGAGACCGAGGACAAGATCACCGGCCTCAACGCCGGCGGCGACGACTACGTGACCAAACCGTTCAGCCTCGACGAGATCGTCGCTCGCATCCAGGCGATCCTGCGGCGCACGATGCAGACCGACGAGGAGTCGGTCATCCGTGCCGGCGAGCTGACGATGGACCAGGACACGCATGACGTGTCGGTAGGAGATGTCTCGATCGACCTGAGCCCCACGGAGTTCAAGCTGCTGCGCTACCTCATGCTCAACCCCAACCGCGTGCTGAGCAAGTCGCAGATCCTCGACCACGTGTGGGAGTACGACTTCAACGGCGACGCCGGCATCGTCGAGAGCTACATCTCGTACCTGCGCCGCAAGATCGACCCGCACTCGTCCGAGCCGCTGATCCAGACCAAGCGCGGGTTCGGCTACATGCTCAAGGCAGGCAAGTCGGCGTGAGGCATCCGTCGGGGACACCGTGACCGGGCGGGCCGAGAAGACCGACGCGGTCACCGGATGGTGGCGCAGCATCAGTCTGCGCGCGAAGGTGACCGGGGTCGCCGTGTCGATCCTGGCGCTGGGTCTGTTGGCGACGGGGATCGGAACCACCGTCTTCTTGCGCAGCCAGCTCCTCGCCAACGTCGACACGCAGGTCTCCCAGCTGGCCGGCGCGGGCGTCAGCGCGTTGTTCGACATCGACCTTCTCGCGGATCCGGCGTTCGTGCCCAAGAGCGAATCGGTTCCGACGGATTACTTCGTCGCGATCTACGACCAGGAAGGCGACTTCGTCGCGAGCGCCGGCGGGGGGCGGCAGCGCAACGAGCCCGACTTCCCGGCCGAGTATCTTCCGACGCAGAGCGCGCTGGCGCAGCAGCAAGAACCCTTCACCATCCCGGGCACGGCACCGGGGACCGAGTTCCGCGCCGCCTCCGCCCTCATCGAAGTGGAGGGAACGACGGTCTTCTACACGCAAATGATCGCCGTTCCTCTCGCCACGGTGACACAGACCCTCGCGACCTACCTCGGCATCTACAGCATCCTCTCGGTGATCACGATCGTGCTGGGAGCCGTGGCCATCCGACTGCTGGTCACTCTCGCGTTCCGCAGCCTCACCCAGGTCGAGAACACGGCGATGGAGATCGCCGCGGGAGACTTCGGTCAGCGCATGACCGACATCGCACCCGCGACCGAAGTGGGGCGCCTGAAGACCGCGATCAATGCGATGCTCGGACGCATCGACGCGGCGCTGGCTCAGCGGGACGCAACAGTGCGGCAGATGCGCCGTTTCGTCGGTGATGCCTCACACGAACTGCGCACGCCCCTGGTCACGGTGCGCGGGTACGCCGAGCTGTACCGGATGGGGGCGATCCGCACCGAAGAAGACGTGGCGCAGGCGATGGAGCGGATCGAGAAGGAAGCCGTCCGCATGGGGCTTCTCGTCGAAGACCTCCTCGCGCTGGCCCGGCTCGACGAACGTCGAGAGATCGAGTTCAGCCCCGTGGATCTGCGCCCGCTTGCTCGGGATGCCGCACTCGACGTTCGCGCGGCCTCACCGCAACGACCGGTCGCGGTGATCGACACCACGATCGTCGAACCCTCCGAAGTTGTCACGCCGCCGATCTCCACCGACACTCCCGAGACACCCAAGCGCCCCCGCTCCGCCTTCAGCCGTGCCGGCTCGATCCTGCTGCGTCGGCGGCCCCGGGACGGACGCGGTGCCGCACCCACGACCGAGCAGATCGTGATCGCGCCACTTGATCTCGGCCCCTCGTCCTCAGCGCCCGTGGCCCTGCCGCCGATCGTGCTCGGGGAGGAGAATCGCATCCGACAGGTGATCACGAACCTGATCGGGAACGCCCGTCGCTTCACGGCGGAAGACTCCCCGATCGAACTCCGCGTCGGCGTCGACGCCGCCGCACAGTCGGGCTGGATCGAGGTCGTCGACCACGGCGAGGGGGTGCCCGACCAGATCAAGGACAAGATCTTCCAGCGTTTCTGGCGTGCCGACACCTCTCGCACGCGCGAGACCGGCGGGTCGGGGCTGGGGCTGTCGATCGTCGCCTCGATCGTGGAGTCGCTCCACGGCTCGGTCCGCGTCCTGGACACGCCGGGCGGAGGGGCGACGTTCCGGGTGGGTTTCCCGCTGGCGCACCACCTGGACCCCGCCGAACACGCGTTCCTCGAGACGCAACCGCTGGAACGGCTCCCTGCAGACCTCCGGGACGACCCGACGAGCTGAGCCGGCACCGGGTCGGGGCTTCCTCCCCAGCATCCAAGAGCTGTCGCGGTGCCGCGGGAATCGACGCGTCGCCGCGGCAGACCCCCACCGGGCCGTAGCGTGTGGGCCACAGTCACGACATCGGGAGGTTCCTGTGGCCGTCTATTCCGTCGACAGCGACGCTGTTCTCGCCGCGACAGCCGGTGTGCGCGCAACCGCCGACCGCGTGCGAACCGAGACGCACGCAATGCTCGCCCAACTCACCGGCCTGCAGTCGCAGTGGACCGGCGCGGCATCCCTCGCCTTCGCGGGGGTCATCGATCAATGGCGCGCGGCCAATGCACAGGTCGAAGAAGCGCTCAGCGCCATCGGTGCGGCCCTCGAGACCGCGGGGCACCAGTACGCGGATGCCGAGCAGCTCACCCTCGGGTTGTTCCGCTGAGGCCGCTGGCAGCGGGCAGGATGCCGCGGGCCGCGCCACGAACGACCGAGGGCCCCTCCACGCGGGAGGGGCCCTCGGTGCGAAATGCAGCCGGACTCAGAAGTCCATGCCACCCGACGGGTCGGCGGGCATAGCCGGAGCCTTCTCGGGCTTGTCCGCGACAACCGCTTCGGTCGTCAGGAACAGACCCGCGATCGACGCCGCGTTCTGCAGCGCAGACCGCGTGACCTTGGCCGGGTCGATGATGCCCTGCGCGAAGAGGTCGCCGTACTCGCCGGTCGCGGCGTTGAGACCGTGACCTGCGGGCAGCTCCGAGACCTTGTTGGCCACGACGCCCGGCTCGAGACCGGCGTTCAGCGCGATCTGCTTGAGCGGCGCTTCGATCGCAACCTTCACGATGTTCGCACCGGTCGCCTCGTCACCGGTGAGCTCGAGACCCGCGAAGGCCTTCGTGCCCGCCTGGATGAGCGCGACGCCACCACCGGGGACGATGCCCTCCTCGACGGCAGCCTTCGCGTTGCGGACGGCGTCCTCGATGCGGTGCTTGCGCTCCTTGAGCTCGACCTCGGTCGCCGCGCCCGCCTTGATGACGGCCACGCCGCCGGCGAGCTTCGCCAGGCGCTCCTGCAGCTTCTCGCGGTCGTAGTCGCTGTCGGTGTTCTCGATCTCACGACGGATCTGGGTCACGCGACCCTCGATGAGCGCGGCGTCACCGGCACCCTCGATGATCGTGGTCTCGTCCTTCGTGATGATGACCTTGCGGGCACGGCCCAGCAGGTCGAGCGTCGCGTTCTCGAGCTTGAGGCCCACCTCCTCGGTGATGACCTGGCCGCCCGTGAGGATCGCGATGTCCTGCAGCTGCGCCTTGCGACGGTCGCCGAAGCCGGGAGCCTTGACGGCTGCCGACTTGAAGATACCGCGGATCTTGTTGAGCACGAGAGTCGCGAGAGCCTCACCCTCGACGTCCTCAGCGATGATCAGGAGCTCCTTGCCGTCCTGGATCACCTTGTCGACGATCGGCAGCAGGTCCTTGATGTTCGAGATCTTCTGGTTCGCGATCAGGATGTAGGGGTCCTCGAAGACCGCCTCCTGCCGCTCGGGGTCGGTCACGAAGTAGGGGTTGAGGTAACCCTTGTCGAAACGCATACCCTCGGTGAGCTCGAGCTCGGTGCCGAACGTGTTCGACTCCTCGACCGTCACGACACCTTCCTTGCCCACCTTGTCGATGGCCTCGGCGATGAGAGCGCCGATCTCGGTGTCAGCGGCGGAGATCGACGCGGTCGCGGCGATCTGCTCCTTCGACTCGACTTCCTTCGCACCGGCGAGCAGCTCGTCGGTGACTGCCTTGACGGCCTTCTCGATGCCCTTCTTGAGCGAGATGGGGTCAGCGCCGGCCGCGACGTTACGCAGACCTTCGCGCACGAGCGCCTGAGCCAGAACGGTAGCGGTCGTGGTGCCGTCGCCGGCGACATCGTCGGTCTTCTTGGCGACTTCCTTGACGAGTTCCGCACCGATCTTCTCGTACGGGTCTTCGAGCTCGATCTCCTTGGCGATCGAAACGCCGTCGTTCGTGATCGTGGGGGCGCCCCACTTCTTCTCGAGCACGACGTTGCGGCCGCGGGGGCCGAGCGTCACCTTCACGGCGTCAGCCAGAATGTTCAGGCCACGCTCGAGGCCGCGACGGGCCTCCTCGTCGAAAGCGATCATCTTTGCCATGTGTGTCGTCCCTCCCGGACGGGGCTAGGTCTTAGCACTCAGCGATACGGAGTGCTAACCCATTCTGGCACTCGACCATGGGGAGTGCAAGCCGCACGCGACGAAGACGACGAAGGGACGGATGCGGCAGCATCCGTCCCTTCACGAGACCTGTCGTGGGCGGATGCTAGACGACGCGCACGGACTCCGCCTGCGGGCCCTTCTGGCCCGTGCCGACGGTGAACTCGACTTTCTGGCCCTCTTCGAGAACACGGAAACCGGTCATGTCGATGTTCGAGTAGTGGACGAACACGTCTTGACCGTCATCGACAGTGATGAAGCCGTACCCCTTCTCGGCGTTGAACCACTTCACGGTGCCTTGGGCCATGCGTACTCCTGATGCTGGTGGGACACCGTCATCGTATGCACCGAGATCGCGCCGAAACCGCTGCCACGGGAAGTATTGACACGCGCGTCTTCACCTTGTTACGGCCCGGAAACACGGGGGCCGCGCGCGTCAGCCGGTGGGCTCCGGAGTGGGTGCGCCCGCAGCCGTGCGGTCGAGGCCGATCACGATCGTCAGCTGCTTCACGGCGCCCTCGTCGGCTTCTGTCGCCGGGTCGTCGGTGGGCTGGTAGATCGTGCTCTGCTGCACGGCGGCACCCCCGATCACGTCCGCAAGCCCGAGGGCGGCGGCAAGGTCGGCATCCGTCGCGTAGTACACGGTCGTCTCGGGGAAGTCATCGGTTCCCGCTTGACCTGCCAGGACCGTCTCCGGCACCCACCCTGCCGCGATGAGCTGATCCTTCATCTGGGTCGCGAGCCCCGTCTCGGGGGTGGCGTTGAGGATCAACACCGAATAGGAGGTGTCGACGACAGGATCGACCGTCACGGTCGGGGTGGGCTCGGGCGCCGCCTCGGGAAAGAGCACGATACGCCCCGCGACGACGAAGGTCGCAAAGATCCCGACAGCGATCAGGATGACGGTCGCCAGCGCCGCCCAGAAGAACACGACTCCCCCACGCATGTGAGGCTGCTCGGCGCGATGCGCGCCCACCCGTCCGACGTCCTCAGGCAGGTCGTCGAATCGATCGCGTGGGAACGGGGACTTCGGCATCAGACGATCGTACCGATGCCGCCGAGGGAAACCCTGCGCGTACCGGTCGCGGCGTCGCCACCGACCGAACCGGACCGTCCCCCTGCCCGACCACGATCGCGCAGGCGGCGAAGCCGTCCCATCAGCAGCGGGTCGTACGCTTGCGCGTCGACCGAGTCCAGCATCCGCACCAGCAGCTGGTAGTACCGCGCAGGCGACATCCCCAACGTCTGGCGAATCTGTTCCTCTTTCGCCCAGCCGCGCAGGCGGCACGACGATTCGAAGTCGAGAATCGCGCGTTCACGCTCGTTCAAGGGCACGGTGCGAGGTTATCCGCGAGCTGCGACATCCGCGGCGCGCCACTCCACCCATGCTCCGAGCGGGTCGACGACGGCAAGCGCTCTCTCGTCCATCCCCAACACGAAACCGGGCCAGCTGGCGGCATCCCTGCCCCAGCGATGGTGAAGCGCAGGCGGATCGATCGATACCCAGCGCGTGCCCGGCCGCGTCGCGCGCAGCGCATCGATCTGTGCGAACAACCGCTCACGTCCCGCGCGCGGGATATGGGGCAGCACGCCCGGTGTGGTCACGATGAGCGTCGCCCCTGCGGGCGCGGCCTCGGCAGCCCCGGCGAGAAGCCCGTCGGCGGTCGCGTCCCCCGCGACCAGCAGCGGAGGATCCTCACGGACGAGGTCCAGCGCCGCGGTGATCCGCTCGACGCGCCCCTCTTCGCCCGGCCACACGAGCGAGGTCAGAAAGCGACGGTCGGCAACGGATGCCGCATCCAGCGGCGCGAGGTCGATGCCGGCGCGCCACACGACCTCGGGAGGGCGAAGCTCGGGCAGCCCCTGCGCGCGGCTGCGAAGAACGACCGGCGATGGCCCACTGACCGGATCGAGGCCCGGTCCGTCCTCATAGCGGTAGGAGTAGCGGTCGGGGTACAGGCACAGTCCCGCGCTGGCGCCGACCTCGAGGAGCGCAAGAGGGCCGTCGACGAGGGCGAGCGCGGGCAGCAGAGCCGCGCACCGCAGGGGCTCGTTGGTCTGCAGTCCGCGGGCCACGCACTCGGCCGCGACGGCCTCGACGTGCTCCGCCAACCAGCGCGACCACGCCGGATAGTCCCCCTCTGCCGCTCCCAGCATCCGGGTGACCGCGAACACCAGGGGCGGTTGGCGGCGCGCCGCCGGAAGGCGGGCCAGGAGACGCTGCGCGACAGGGTCGTTCGCCACTCCGTCGGCCCACTGCGCGTACAGCTCGGAGCGCCCCGGCGCCTCCTCGGTCGCGAAGCGGCGGTAGCGCTCCGCGACGCGGGCCGCCTCGGCATCCGTTGTGGGCAGCATCCCCCCATTGTGAGGGCAGGGGCCGCTCACGAGGCGTTCGCGACGATGAGCGTCACGAGAACGGAACAGTCCGCCGCCGATTCGTGTTGACTTCTCTTGAGGAGGAACAATGTCCTATCCCACCCAGAAGTCCGAGTCCGAGTGGCGCGCAGAGCTCACCGCCGACCAGTACGCCGTGTTGCGCGAGGCCGCGACCGAACGCCCCTGGACCGGCGAGTTGCTCGACGAGAGCCGCGCGGGCCTGTACACCTGTGCCGCGTGCGGCAATGAGCTGTTCAAGAGCGGCACGAAGTTCGATTCGCACTGCGGATGGCCGAGCTTCTACGAATCGGTGCGACCCGAGGCGGTCGAACTGATCGAGGACCGCAGCCACGGCATGGTGCGCACCGAAGTGCGATGCGCCCAGTGCGGCTCCCATCTCGGGCACGTCTTCCCCGACGGGTTCGGGACCCCGACCGGCGACCGGTACTGCATGAACTCGATCGCTCTGAACTTCACTCCCGAAGAGTCCTGATGGCGCGTGGTCACGTGCGCGGTCCCGGCCGCGCACGTGACCATACTCGTGACCACACCCGTGACCACGGCACAACGACGATGGCGACGGATGCAAGAGCGATGAGCGCCACCAGCACCTCGCGCGCGAGGCCCGGACTGGCCGGCGCCGGCCAGATCGCGTCCAACACGAGCGCCGTCACGAGCTGACCGACCACCGAACCGAGAACGAGCAGCAGCACACCCGTCCTGCGCACCAGAGCGGCAGACAACAGGATGTAACCCACCCCGAGTGCACCCCCCAGGTACGGCCACGGGTCGCTCGGCCAGCTCGTCGGGAGCCCCACGGCGACGACATGCACGGCAGCGATCAGCACCAGGACGATCGTGCCGCCGAAGAAGTTGACCACTGTGGCGGCCATTGCGGATCCGGTTGCTCCGCGCAGTCTGCCGTTCGTCGCTTGCTGCCACGCGACCCCGCCACCTGACAGGAGCGGCAGAAGCAACATCCACCACGGAACTCCGGTGAGGTTTCCTCCGGTCACGGAGATCCCCACGGCGACCAGTGCGACAGCGCCTCCTGTCACTCGGCGGACCGTCACCGGCACCACGCCGGAGGGCCCGTAGCCGATCCGATCGATCAGGATACCGAAGACGATCTGGCCCGCGACGAATCCGACGGTGAACAGCGACACACCGATGATGCCGGCGGTCAGGCTCTGACTGGAGACCGTGAACGCGCCGGCGAGCCCTCCTGCCAGCATCCACCACCGGATGCTGCCCGCGCGCACGCCGTCGCGGAGCGCCAGGAGTCCGCGCCGTCCCGCAGGGGTGAGCGCCGCGATCACCGCGATGAGAACGAGTCCCGAGCCGAACGAGAACGCCGCTGCCAACGTGCTGTCGTCGATACGGTGACCGAGTTGGCCGTTGGCGCGAACCTGCAGCGCGGTGAGGGCGCCGACCAGGGCAGTGCCGAGGAGCCCGAGGGCCGTCGCTGCTCTGCCGGACGTCACCGGTTCATTCTGCCCGAGACGGCGGCGATGCCCGATGACAACGTCGGCGTCGGCATCCAATCGCGACACCGACGTACGTGGAGCCGACGACGGGACGTGAACCCGTAACCGCCCGATGACAACGTCGGCGTCGGCATCCGATCGCGACACCGACGTACGTGGAGCCGACGACGGGACGTGAACCCGTAACCGCCCGATGACAACGTCGGCGTCGGCATCCAATCGCGACACCGACGTGTGTGGAGCCGACGACGGGACTTGAACCCGTAACCGCCCGATTACAAGTCGGGTGCGCTACCAATTGCGCCACGTCGGCAGATGCCCCAGTCTATCGGGGCGCCGCTGTCCTCCCTGCCTCAGGAAGTCGGGGTCGGGGTCGGTGTGGGCGTCGGGGTCTGGTAGTAGGCGTCGGAGTCGATCGTGAGAACGAACTGCGCGAACTCCTTCGGGTCATCGAGCGCGCCGACGTACACCGACCCGTTCACGAGGACCAGGGGCGTTCCGGTGAGCTGCTCGCCGTCCGTCCCCGGGATCTCCTCGACCGCGCGCTCGGTGGCCTTCTTGGCCCACGCCAGGAAGTCACCGTTCTCGATGCAGCCGCGAACGACCTTGGGGCTGGACACCCCGGATGCCTGCGCGATGTCGGCGAGCTCGGTGTCGGAGTATCCGTCGGCGTCGACATCCGGCTGCTGGCTCAGCAGTGCGTTGTTGAACGCGAAGAAGGCTTCGGGCGCGTGGGTGGCGACGCAGGCGGATGCCGCGGCCGCGCGCAACGAGTACTTGGTGCCGTTGGACTTCGCGGTCAGCATCGCCACCGGGTAGTACGTGAGGCTGACGGCGCCCTCCTCGACCCACGTCGACAGCTGCGGCGCGTTGGCGAACTGGAACTCTGCGGAGCCGGTCGACAGGTAGTCCACGTAGACGCGGATCTCGATCTCGGGAGCCTCGGTGGCCACGGGGGTCGGCTCCGGGGTCGCGGTCGTCGTCGCGCCCGCTTCCAGTGACGTGCTGTCGTCAACGCCCTCGGCAGCGACCACGACACCGCCGACCGCGGTGACCGGGAATCCGTCAGCCTTCGCGGCAGCAGGGGTGAGCGCGCGCGTGGAGGTCGTCGAGGTGACGGCCCAGGTGACTGACACCGCGACGACAGCGACCACCGCGACGATCCCCACACCGATGATTCCGGCACGGATGCGGCGCGCGCGCGTCTGCTTCGCGTGGACCTTCTGGGCCTTCTCGCGTACCGCTTCGCGGCGGTCGCGAGCTTCGGGCGCCGCGGGCTGCTCGCCGCTGGGCGTCTGGTCGCTCGACATGGAACCTCTTCACACAACAAGGGGCCGGGCCGTGCCCGGCAGGGGGCCGTGGTGCCGGCCCGGGTGCCGCTCAGGTGACGGCCACCGCCCCCGATGGTAGCCAGAGAGCCTGGGAAAAGCCCAGACATGGCCCCTTTCTCGACGGCGGTGTTACTCGTCGGCTTCTTCCTGCTTGCCGCGCATCACGAGCAGCGGGTCGGGTGTGCCCACGACGTCGACATCCTTGTCGTCGTAGTCGAACTGCCCGAGGAAGAACCGCATAGCGTTGATGCGCGCCCGCTTCTTGTCGTTGGAACGCACGATCGTCCACGGCGCGTACTTCTTGTCGGTGCGGCGGAACATCTCCTCTTTCGCGACGGTGTACTCGGCCCACTTGTCCAACGAGGCGATATCCATGGGTGAGAGCTTCCACCGGCGCACGGGATCGAGCTGGCGCAGGGCGAAGCGGGTGCGCTGCTCGGTGCGCGAGACCGAGAACCAGAACTTCGTGAGGTGGATGCCGGATTCGACCAGCATCCGCTCGAACGAGGGCGTCTGCTCCATGAACGTCTCGTACTCCTCGTCCGAGCAGAACCCCATCACCCGCTCGACGCCGGCGCGGTTGTACCAGGAACGGTCGAACATGACGATCTCGCCGGAGGTCGGGAAGTGCTGGATGTAGCGCTGGTAATACCACTGGCCGTGCTCGCGGTCGCTGGGCTTGGCCAGCGCGACCACGCGCGCGGTGCGCGGGTTCAGGTGCTCGGTGAACCGCTTGATCGTGCCGCCCTTGCCCGCGGCATCGCGACCTTCGAACAGGATGATCGCGCGGCGGCCCGTGTCCTCGAGCCAGTACTGGAACTTCAGCAGCTCGACTTGCAGGCGGTACTTCTCGAGCTCGTACTCCTCCCGGCTCATCCGCTCCGCGTAGGGGTACCCCTCCTGCCAGGTGTAGACGGGGTTGCCCTGCGGGTCGATCAGGTCCGGGTCGGGGGTATGCCCGTCGCGGACGGTGTAGCCGCGCTCGCGCAGGTACTCGATGTAGGCCCGCATGTCGCCGGCAGGAACGTTCTCGAACATGGCTACCTCCGAGTGCGCCGTCGGGATCGCGCACACCCCGTTCGCATTGTCGCCCACTCAGCTGCGTCGCACGAGACCCTAGACCACCCCGGGGTGAACATCCGGTGACGATCGCCCCTCGCACCCGAGGGGCCGCAGCGCGTGGGAGGCTGGACAGATGCGTATCGCTCTGACCGGTTCGACCGGAAAACTGGGAACCGTCGTGGTCCGCGACCTGCGCGCCGCAGGCCACGAGGTGATCGGCATGGACATCGCCGGCAGCCCCGCGCCGGGCTTCTTGCAGGTCGATCTCACCGACTACGGGCAGGTGATCGATGCGCTCTCGGGCCTCGGGGACCGGGACGAACGAGGCGTGGACGCGGTCGTCCATCTTGCGGCCATCCCCGCTCCCGGCATCCGTTCCGACGTGGCTGTCTTCCACAACAACATGGCGGCGACGTTCAACGTCTTCTGGGCGAGCGTGAGACTCGGCATCCGTCGCCTTGTCTACGCCTCGAGCGAGACGGTCCTCGGACTTCCCTTCGACGTCCCGCCACCGTATGTGCCGGTCGACGAGGAGTACGAGCCTCGCCCCGAGAGCGTGTACTCGCTCGTGAAGACGCTGGAAGAGCGGATGGCGCACGAGCTGGTGCGCTGGCATCCCGACCTGTCCATCACGGCGTTGCGCTTCTCGAACGTCATGGTGCCCGAGGACTACGCGGCCTTCCCCGACTTCGACGCCGACGCACGGACACGCAAGTGGAACCTGTGGGGCTACATCGACGCCCGCGACGGCGCGCAGGCGGTGGCGCGCGCGCTCGAGGTCGCGCCTGCCGGTTTCGAGCAGTACATCATCGCCGCCGCCGACACGGTGATGTCCCGGCCCAACGCCGAACTGCTCGCTGAGGTGTTCCCCGATGTCCCCGTGAAGGGCGAGGTGGGGGCGAACCACACGCTGCTGTCGATCGAGAAGGCCCGACGGATGCTGGGCTACGCCCCGCAGTATTCCTGGCGCGATCACGTCTGACCCCTCGCACCGCGGCCCTCGCTGGTCGCTCCCAGGTGGGAGTGGCATACTGACAGGTGCGCCCGATGACGGGCGTGCGGGCCAAGCCCCCGCTCATCCTCACAACGGATCGTCCGGCACGTACCTGCCGGTGAAGGAGAAGAAGAAATGGCGTCCGTCACCTTTGACAACGCAACCCGCCTCTACCCGGGTGGAACCCGTCCCGCGGTCGACAAGCTGAACCTCGAAGTGGGAGACGGCGAGTTCCTCGTCCTGGTCGGCCCCTCCGGCTGCGGAAAGTCCACCTCGCTGCGCATGCTCGCCGGCCTCGAAGAGGTCAACTCGGGTCACATCCGCATCGGCGAGCGCGACGTCACCGACGTCCCGCCGAAGGACCGCGACATCGCGATGGTGTTCCAGAACTACGCGCTGTACCCGCACATGACGGTCGCCGAGAACATGGGCTTCGCCCTCAAGATCGCCGGCGTCAACAAGGACGAGCGCGCCGCCCGCGTCCTGGAGGCTGCCAAGCTCCTCGACCTCGAGCAGTACCTCGACCGCAAGCCGAAGGCCCTCTCGGGTGGTCAGCGTCAGCGTGTCGCGATGGGCCGCGCGATCGTGCGCCAGCCCCAGGTGTTCCTCATGGACGAGCCGCTGTCGAACCTCGACGCGAAGCTGCGCGTGCAGACCCGTACCCAGATCGCCTCGTTGCAGCGCCGCCTGGGAGTCACCACCGTCTACGTGACCCACGACCAGACCGAGGCTCTGACGATGGGCGACCGCATCGCGGTGCTCAAGGACGGCATCCTGCAGCAGGTCGGCACCCCCCGAGACCTGTACGAAGCGCCCAAGAACATCTTCGTCGCGGGCTTCATCGGCTCCCCCGCCATGAACCTGTTCCCGGTGGACATCGTCGACGGCGGCGTCAACTTCGGTACCCACCTCGTGCCGGTCGAGCGCGAGGTGCTCGCCAAGGCCACCGGCAAGGAGCTGACGATCGGCGTCCGTCCCGAGGACATCGAGGTCGCGCCGGCCGACGGCAAGGGCCTGTCGGTGGTCGTGGACCTCGTCGAAGAGCTCGGTGCCGACGGCTACCTGTACGGTCACGCCGACATCAACGGCAAGCGCACGGATGTCGTCGCTCGCGTCGACGGCCGCAGCCACCCGCACGCGGGTGAGACCGTCGTGCTGGCGCCGGTCCTCGACCACGTGCACCTGTTCGACCTCGAGTCGGGCGAGCGCTTGACAGAGAAGGCCGTCGCTTCGGTCTGACCTTTCCCCATCGTGACGGCGCGGATGTCTGGGACGTCCGCGCCGTCACGCATGTCACCCCGATGCGGAGGAACGGATGTCGCACACGCAGCTGTCCATCACAGCGAGCACCGTCGATCCCGGCCTGCTGACTCTGCCGTGGTCTGTGCCGCTGGTCGAGTGGCCCTCTGACACCATCGTCTCCCTCCCCAAGGGCATCTCTCGCCACACCGTCCGTTTCGCGAGCCTGTCGGGTCGGGTCGTCGCGATCAAAGAGACGACGGAGGAGATGGCACGACGCGAGTACGACATGCTGGGAAACCTCGCCCGCCTTGACGCCCCGTGCGTGGAACGGGTCGCGGTCATCGCCGGACGACGGGACGCCGAGGGTGAACCGCTGCCGGCAGCCCTGGTGACCGCGCACCTGAAGTTCTCGCTGCCCTACCGGGCCCTGTTCACCCAGGTGCTTCGCCCGACGACCGCGACGCGCCTGGTCGATGCCCTCGCGGTACTCCTGGTGCGGCTGCACAACGTCGGGTTCTTCTGGGGCGACGTGTCGCTCTCGAACACGCTGTTCCGTCGTGATGCCGGTGCGTTCGCGGCCTACCTCGTGGATGCCGAGACCGGTGAGCTGCACGAGAGCGGCCTGACCCCCGGGCAGCGGGAGCACGACCTTGACGTGGCCAGGACCAACATCGCGGGCGAGATCATGGACCTCGAGGCCGGCGGACGCCTGGAGGGCGGGGTGGATGCCGTCGAGATCGCGGACGGCATCATGAGCGCCTACCGATCGCTCTGGCGAGAACTGACCGAGATCGAGACTTTCGAAGCACGCGAGGCGTGGCGGATCACCGAGCGCGTCGAGCGCCTCAACGAACTCGGCTTCGACATCGGCGAGATGTCGATGGAGACCACCGCCGACGGAACCCGTGTATCCATCCAGCCCAAGGTCGTGGATGCGGGCCACCACCAACGCCGACTCATCCGTCTGACGGGACTCGACGTCGAGGAGAACCAGGCTCGCCGTCTGCTGAACGATCTCGACGAGTTCCAGGCGCGCGGATCGCGGGCAGGCGACGACGAAGAGATGGTCGCTCACGAGTGGCTCACTCGGGTGTTCGAGCCCGTCATCCGCGCCATCCCGTTCGATCTGCGCGCCAAGCTCGAGCCCGCCGAGGTCTACCACCAGTTCCTTGAACACCGGTGGTACATGTCGCAGGCGCGGGGTCAGTCGGTTCCCGTTGCGGAGGCCGTCACGAGCTACATCGACGACGTCCTCCGGTACCGCCGCGACGAAGCGACAGTGATGGGTCCGCCGACCGACACCCTCGCGATCCCCATCGTCACCGATGCGATTCCGACCACGCGCAGCCCGTCGACGGGGCCGACCGACTGGCGCGATCTGGTCTGAGCAGACCGGCGCCGGTCAGTATCCGACGGTGAAGCGCGCCCGAACGTGCTGGGGGTTCTCGATCTCATCGAGCACCGCCACGGCGAGGTCCGCCCCCGAGATGAACGACTCGCCCTGGGCATCCGTCACGATGACGTCGCCGCCGGTCCGGTAGGTACCGGTGCGCTCACCCGGATTCCAGGCGCCGAACCCGCCCGCCGGGTGGACGAAGAACCAGTCCCTCCCGGACGTGTCGGCCTGCAGGTCCTCGAGGATGCCGATCGCTTCGAACGCTTCGGGCTTGAACTCCTCGGGAAAGCCGCTGTCGATCACCCGCGGTCCGCCCGGAGCCACAAGGCTGCCGCCCGCGCCGCCGATCACGCCGATGCGCACATCCCCGGGCAGCACCGACAGCAGCTGCTCGATCGCGGGGCGGACCTTGCCGAGCATGTCGCCGCGCGGCGCGACAGCAGACACGAGGACATCGACACCCGCGAGCTCCTCGACGAGCCCGGGAACGTCGAGGATGCTTCCCTCGACATACGTCGCACCATGCACCCGCTCCGATGGCACTGACCGCGCAACCGAAACCACGGTGTGACCGCGGTCGACCGCTTCCTTGACGATGTGCGATCCGGCATAGCCGGTTCCTCCGAGCACTGCGATACGAGCCATTGTGGTCCCTTTCTGCCGATGCGGCCCGAGCAGGCCGTCGTTGGATCAAACCGGTCACGGGCCGCGCTATTCCCTCGCGCCGCCACGGCGAGCGACGCGAGGCCGGGGCTCGCTCAGACCAGGATGGAGACGGGGTTCTCGACCCGGCGCTGGAAAGCTGCCAGCCACTGGGCTGCGAGCGCGCCATCCCACACACGGTGGTCGGCCGACAGAGTCACCGTCATCATCGTCGCGACCTCGATCCCGCCATCCGCCCCGACCAGCGGCCGCTTCTCGGCCGCGCCGACGGCAAGGATCCCGGCATGGGGCGGGTTCAGGATCGCCGCAAACTCGGTGGTCCCATACATGCCGAGGTTCGAGACCGAGAAGGACCCGCCGTCCAGCTCGTGTTGCTTGATCCGCCCCGCGCGCGCCCTGTCGGCGAGGTCGCGGATCGTCGCACTCAGTTCGCTCAGCGGCATCCGTTCCACGCCGCGCACGACCGGCGTGAGCAGACCCCCCTCGACGGACACGGCTACCGCGATATCCACCGACGTGAAGCGACGCGTCGCGTCCTCTGTCCAGATCGCGTTCGCCTCGGGCACATCGCGCAGCGCAGCAGCCACCGCCTTGACCACGAGGTCGTTGACCGAGACCCGAACCGTCTCCGCCAGGTTGATCTGCCGCCGAAGCTCCAGCAACGCGTCGACTCGGCAGTGCGCGACGAGGTAGAAGTGCGGCACCGTCGTCTTGCTCTCGGTGAGACGGCGGGCGATCGCACGCCGCATGCCGGTGTGCGGGATATCGGTGTAGGCCGCGTCCGGCGAGGTTCCCACGGCGCGAGCGGCTGGATCGGATGCGGGCGACGTCGCCCTGAGGTCCTCGATGTCTCGGCGCACGATGCGTCCGTTCGGCCCGGTGCCGGAAACACTCGTGAGGTCGATGCCGCGCTCGCGCGCAAGACGGCGGACGAGCGGCGTCGCGAAGATCCGTCCGGCCGGTGCAGGATCGTCGGCCCGGGAGGGGTCAGGCTCGCCGTCCGCGGTGGGCACGGGCAGGTCGGACGCCGTGGCCGATCGTTCGCTCGCGTTCACCGCCCGCGCGGCATCCTCGGAGCCCGACCCGCCTGCCGGCGACGCCCCCGCGGCCGCGATCGCCTCCTCGGCGGACTCTCCGGGCGCGCCGAGGACAGCGATGGAGGAGCCGACGGCAGTCGCCTCCCCCGCGCTCACGAGCAGCGCAGCGACAACCCCGGAGTCCTCGGCCTCGTACTCCACGACAGCCTTCTCGGTTTCGATCTCGGCGATGGGCTGCCCTTTGGTCACCTCATCGCCGACCGCCACCAGCCAGGATTGGACGGCCGCGACACCGGTGCCGGTGGCGATCTCGGGCATGCGGATGACTGTGGCCATCATCGACCTCCCCACGCGGCGCGGACCCGTTCGAGCCCGGCGACGACCTCCTCGGTCCGTGCGATCGCGGCGCGCTCGAGCACCTGGGAGATGCTGGGACTGGCTTCGCCTCCCGTCACGCGTTCCACGGGCTGGTCGAGCCAGTCGAACAGTCGGCGCTGGATCTCGTCGGCAAGCCACGCGCCGTAAGAGGTGCCGCGAGCGCCTTGCTCCACGATCAGCACGGCGTTGGTCTTGCGCACACTCGCCTCGATCGTCGTCCAGTCCAGGGAGGCCCGGTCAAGCCACCGGAGGTCGATCACCTCCGCGTCGATCCCGGTCTGCTCGACGGCCTCGAGCGCGTGCCCCACCATCGACAGGTAGCTCACGACCGTGACATCGGAGCCTTCACGGCGCACCACGGCGCGCCCCGGCGGCAGGATGCCGTCAAGGTCCCCGTCGGGCACCGCTGACACCGTGTTGTAGAGGTCGACGTGCTCGATCACCAGCACAGGGTCATCGAGAGCGAGAGCGGCGTTCATCAGACCGACGTAGTCAGCCGCCGTCGACGGTGCGACGATCCGCCACCCGGGCGCGGTCGCGAACACGCCCGCTGGATCCATGAGGTGCTGGGATCCGTACCCGGAGCCCATCGCAACCTTCGTGCGCAACACGAGCGGCACGGGATTGTCTCCGCCGAACATGTGTCGCGCCTTGCCGACCTGATTGAAGACCTGATCGGCTGCGACCCACATGAAATCCGGATACATGAACTCGACCACCGGCCGGAAACGCCCGTCGAGAGCGAGCCCGCCTGCCAGTCCGAAGAACCCGTTCTCGCTGATCGGGGTACCCACGACTCGGCCGGGGAAACGCTCAGCCAAGCCCTTCGTCGCGCCGTTGGTGCCGCCCTTGAGCCGGTGGACGTCTTCGCCGAGCACCACGATGCGCTCATCGGTCTCCATCCGCCGGGCCATGACCTCAGCCACGGCGTCGACGAAGGTGATCTCCCGGGTCGCGGCGGCGTCGAGGATCGGCAGCTCCTCGAGCTCGCTGGCATCTCCCCGGATGCCGACATCGACGAAACTCGGATCGGGCCAGAGCTCCGGCCGGATGCGGCGGCGCCCGTCCCGATCGGGATCGGCTTCGATGAGCTCCGCAACCGCGGCTTCCATCGCCGCCTGGGAGCGAGCGCGAAGCTCGGCGACCTCATCCTCGGTGATCTGGCCGAGCGTGTGCATCTCAGCGGCGACGCGCGTGAGCGGATCACGCGCGCGCCAGTCCGCTTCTTCTTGCTTGGTGCGATACCCGAAGGCGCTCCCCGGGTATGGACCGTTCTGGTGGAAGTAGCGGTAGACGTCGGCTTCGATGATCGTGGCACCCTCCCCCGCACGCAGGCGCTCGGCCGCCTCGGTCATCGCGAGGTACACCGCGAGAGGGTCCATGCCATCGACACGCCACCCTGGGATGCTGAAGCCCTGGCCCCGTACCGACAGCCGCGTGTCGGCGGTGATCTCCTCGACGTGGGTCGAGACGGCGTACATGTTGTTCTCGATGAAGAAGCACACCGGCAGCCGCCAGGCCGACCCGAGGTTCATCGATTCGAGCACTGATCCGATCTGGCTCGCGCCGTCACCGAAGTAGTTCACCGTCAGGTCGGTGGTGCCGGCGTGCTTCTGGGCCCAGGCGTTGCCCGCGGCCATCGGCGCGCCCCCTCCGACGATCGCGTTCGTGCCGAGCGCCCCCGCTTCGAACCACTGCAGGTGCATCGACCCGCCGCGTCCGCGGCAGTAGCCCTGGGCGAGGCCGAGGATCTCGGCCAGGGTTCGCTGCAAGACAGTCTGCACGGCGGGCGTGACCGGATCGCGCGGGTCCACCGCGCCGCCGGTGACGTGGGTGAGGGCCTTGGCGAGGAACTGATGGTGTCCGCGATGCGAGCCGTTGACGGCATCCGTCGAGCGAAGCCCCACGATCGATCCGACGGCTCCGCCCTCCTGGCCGATGCTGGAGTGCGCTGGTCCGTGGACAAGCCCTTCCGCGGCGAGCGCGAGCACGGTCTCTTCGAACGCACGGATCAGGTGGAGTTCGGCGAGCATCGTTCCGAGAAGGTCGGGACCTGCAGCCTTCCAGTCGGCGGGGGTCGTCGTCAGCTGCACCCAGTCGGTGCCGGTTTCCAGTCGTCGGCGTCGCGGCATCTCATCCACCCTCGCGTCGTTGCGTATCCAGGTCTTGTCTGCTGAGACTGTACGCGCGATTGCATCCAATCACAACACTTTTGTGGGTGAAATCGGTTTCTGTTGAGCCTGAGCGGCCTATCTGGATACAATCCAGCCAACACCCGCGACCAAGGAGGTTCACATGGCACTCCCCGGCGTACGCGGCCTCGATCACGTCGGATTCACGGTTCCCGACCTCGATGAAGCGCACGGGTTCCTGGTCGACATCCTCGGCGCAACACACGTCTACACCCTTGGCGCGAAGCGCGCTGACGACGACTGGATGAGCGTGCACCTCGGGGTGGACCCCCGCACCGAGATCCGCGAGATCCGGTTCTATCGACTCGGACACGGCACGAACCTGGAAGTGTTCCAGTACGACAGCGCCGACGGACAGGCCCCCCAGCCGCGCAACAGTGATATCGGCGGCCACCACCTCGCTCTCTATGTCGATGACATGGACGCGGCCGTGGACTACTTGCGACAGCACGAAGTCGAGGTCATGGGCACCCCGGTGGCCAGCGCCGGCGCATCCGCCGGCCAGCGATGGCTGTACTTCCGGAGCCCGTGGGGCATGCAATTCGAGCTCGTCAGCTACCCCGCGGGCAAAGCGTACGAGGCTGGAGCCACGACGCTCTTGTGGCATCCGAAGGACCCGGCGCGGTGACCGGCGGGCCGCACCTGAGCTCGATCGCCGGTCCCCGAAGTCGAGACGGTGACGCGGGAGCCCGTATCGCCGACGACATCCGACGCGGCATCATCGACGGCAGCCGACCGCCGGGAACACGGGTCCGCCAGGAGGATCTGGCTGCGCGCTACGGTGCGAGTCGAGTTCCGGTGCGCGAAGCGATCCGCCAGCTCGAGTACGAGGGGCTGTTGACGGTTGTGCCCAACGCGGGCGCGTGGGTGTCGACGATGACGCTCGCCGAGTGCGAGGAGATCTACCGAATGCGCGAGCGCCTCGAGCCCCTCCTGCTGTCGTACAGCGCTCCCCACCTCTCCGACGAGGCGGTCACCGAACTCGCCGCGCTCGCCGACCGGATCAGCAACACCGGCCACGACACCGAGGCGTTCCTCGCGCTCGATGCAACGTTCCATCACGCCAGCTACGCTGCAGCCGACACGGCTCACCTGTCGGACCTGGTGCTTCGGCTCTGGAACATGACAGCCCCGTACCGCCGAAGCTATGTCGCCTCGTGGACCTCGGATGCGCGCCGCATCGCGCACGAAGAGCACCACCTGATCGTGGCGGCACTGCGCGACCACGACACTGCCGAGGCCGAACGGGTGCTGGCTGCGCATATCCGGCGCACACGCCGTCAGCTCGCCCGTACGCCGGAGATCTTCGCAGACCGGTTCGGTCCTCGTTAGTCCCTGAGCTTCGCCGGATCCGAGGACACGCACCCACCGAACCGAGCAGGCCGCGGTGGAGATCACACCGTGGCCAGCGGCTCCCGCAGAGCCGGGAGGTGGGAGGCCGCCGGCGAGAGGTGTCCCCCCTCGATCAGGCGCGCCAGCTCGACCACCCGCGAATTGACCGGGGTCGGGATGCCGTGAACGGCGCCGCGGGCGATGACATGACCGTTGAGGTCGTCGACCTCGCTGTGGCGCCCCTTCTCCCAGTCCTGCAGCACGGTCGTGGTGGCTCCCGGAACGACGAAACTCGCGAACAGCTTGTCCGTCATGATGTCCACCACCCGATCGGGGTCACTCACCTCGTCGCTGCTCAAACCGAAGATCGGCAGAACGGGGTGCCCTTCCGCCGCACCGACTCGCATCGCTTCGTTCCCCGCCGCGACCATGACCTCGCGAAAGCCCGGTTGCTGAAGAGCATCGATCATCGGCAGCCCCAGAATCGCCGAAGTGACCAGCAGAGTGCTGTTGCTGACGAGCCTCATCCACTTCGCCGCCAAGATGTCGTCGAAGACGTCCACCGTGCCGGACAGACCGAGGATCCGGACCAGCTCAGGGATACGGTGGGCCGGGCCGCCATCCGTCGCCCCGACCGCGAACCACGATCGGGAGACCGGGGTATGCCGGTGGACGACTCCCGGATCCGTCATCGTCGCGGAGCACTCGATCACACACCCGAGAGTCCGTGTCCGACCCACCGCCTCAGCGATGACCCCGGCGGTCATCCCGTTCTGCACGCCGACGAGGATGCCGTCGTCGGCGAGGTACGGCTCGATAAGTCGAGCAGCCCACGCCGCGTCATAGGCCTTCACGAGCATCAGCACGACGTCGAACCGGCCGCGCAACTCCGCCACCTGACAGAAGTGTCGGACATCCGGCTGCACACGGTACTCCTCGTCCGGCGTGATGATGCGCAATCCATCGGCCCTCATGCGCTCGACGTGGGCCGGCCACTGCTCGATGAGCGTGACATCCTCCCCCGCACGGATGAGATCCGCGCCGATCGACGCCCCGTTGGCGCCAGCACCCAGAACCGCGATCCGCGTCATCGTCGGCCTCCCCTCGTCCGTCGCCGCTGCCGGAACACTCGCACGATACAGCAGCGGCGTACATCCCTGTCGCCCGGGTCTCGAATCTGGGCCCCGAGGCTGATAGTGTTCACTGTTACTGGACACTATCAGCGCAGAGAGCGGACAGCATGATCCTCCACCTCGCATCCTTCCGGTGGGTCGACAGCGTCACCGACGATGATGTTGCACGACTGACGGCAGCCCTGACGACAATGGCCTCCCAGATCCCAGAGTTGCGGTCGTACGTCGCCGGGCCGAATCTGCGACTGCGGCCCAGCGGAATGGACTATGCCGTCGCCGCGATCGTGGACGATGAGGCCGGCCTGCACGCGTACCTCGACCATCCCGCCCACGCGCGCGTGTACGCCGAGCTCATGGGAGCAATGCTCGCCGAGCGCGCTGCCGCGCAGCTCCCCCTGACGCAGGGTGAACTCGCATGAGCACCATGCGCGCAGCGGTGCTGCACGAGGTCCACGATCTTCAGGTGGAGAACGTGCCTGTCCCCGAGCCTGGGCCAGGCGAGGTGCTCGTTCGAGTCGGGGTGTGCGGGGTGTGCGGGTCTGATGCCACCGAGTTCGGTCGCGGGCTCGTGCTCGCACAGCCGCCCGTCACGCTCGGGCACGAGTTCGCCGGCATCATCGAGCAGGTCGGCGAGGGCGTCACAGACCTGGCCGTGGGCGCGACGGTCGTGTGCGGCGCGGGCGTGTCGTGCGGCGAGTGCAAGATGTGCCGAGCGGGCAGGACCAACCTCTGCACGTCGTACACCACCATCGGCTTCCACCACGACGGCGGGCTTGCGGGCTACGTCGTCTGCCCCGCGGCGATCGTCTGGGACACGACCGCGAGTGGGCTGACACTCGACACGCTCGGGCTCGCCCAACCCATGGCGATCGCGGTTCACGCGGTGCGCCGCTCGGGCCTTCAGCCCGGCCAAGACGCCGTCGTCGTGGGCGTCGGCGGAATCGGCGCGTTCATCACGTATGCGGCGGCGGCCACCGGAGCGCGCGTGCTCGTTACAGACCTCAACGCCCAGCGACTGGAATTGGCGCGCGCCCTCGGGGCGGAAGAGACCGTGCAGGCCGGCACCCAGAGCCTTCACGATTCCCTCGCCGAACGGAGCATCGTGCCGGATGTCTTCTTCGAGGTCTCGGGGTCGGCTCCGGGACTCGCGGCCGTCCTCGAGGCCGCAAGTCCCGGAGCAACGATCGTTCCGGTCGGCATCCAGCGCGGGGAGCCACCGCTTCCGTTGGGATCCTGGACGTTGCGCGAGTACACGATCGTCGGAACTGTCGCCCACGTCTACCGTGACGACATCCCCGAAGCGGTGCGGCTGCTCGCGGCGCGCGCCGACTGGTCGGACGTCGCCGCGGAGGTCCTCCCGCTGGACGAGGTCGTCGACGGGGCGCTGCAACCGCTGCTGAGCGGAGCTCCCGGTCAGGTCAAGACGTTGATCGACCCCTGGATCGAGACCCGCAGGCCCGCCAATCACGCGCACACGCCAGCCTGACCTCGGTCACCGTCGGAGCGGGGCTGCGGAAGACCGACACGCTCTCAGGGAAGCCGCTCCATCGCGCGCAGCACATCCACGGCCGACGACGGAGCAGCGGGCTGCGAAAGCACGCCGCGCGCGGCCGGCATCGTCTCGTTCTGGGGGCGCCGGCCGAAGACGAACCACACCCCGCGCGCGACCTGGTCAGTGTGGTTGACAAAAAGGTGCGGGCGCATCGAGTCGAAGCTCAGCGAATCGCCCGGATGCAGCACATACGTGTCGAAGTCCAGCTGCAGAGTGAGCTCGCCCTCCAACAGGTAGGCGTACTCGACTCCGGCATGGCGCATCAGCCGGTCCTCGACCGAGCTGCTCGCGCCGGGCTGGTAGGTCACGAGGAGCGCGTCGGCGGGGCCACCGGGCACGCTGGCGAGCTTCTCCCAGCGGACACCGTTCTCCATCTCGATGACGGGGTAGTCCGATGCGCGGCGAACGACCGACGCATCCGGCGCGGCGGGCGCAGGAGCGATCGGTGAGGGACCCCCAGTGGGGACGTTTCCGACCAGTTCGTCCAAGGAGACGCCGAGGTGGTTCGCCATCGCGAACAGCGTGGACACCGACGGCTGCGTCTTTCCGATCTCCACCTGCGAGATGAGTGAGGCGGAAACGCCCAGTGCTTGCGCAAGCGAGCGAAGGCTCATGCCTTTCGCAGTGCGCACCTCGCGGAGCTTGGCTCCCAGGCCCTCGGTCATGATCTCCCACCAGCGCAGCCACTCCTCGGCCACGAACGTCCGCTCAGTCTAAAGCAGGACATGCGCGCCACCTCGGAACGCCGCGACTACATCAACACGGTTCCCCGGTCGACGGGGAGGTTGACCGCCGAAACGCCGCGATTGCGCAGGAGGAATTGGGTGGCATCCACGACGTCGGCCATCGTCGCCAGATTGCCTCCCGGGGTGTGCCGCTCGTACTGCTCCAGGACGCCGTCGGGCTTGGACGCCCAGAAGGGACTGTCGCCGATGATCCCGGGGTGGATCGCGTTGACCCGAATCGGTGCAAGCTCGAGCGCGAGAGTGTTGATGAGGCCCGTGACGCCGCCATTGATGGAGGACACCGTCGTCGACCCCGGGTAGGGCAGATCCTTGGCCCGCCCGCCGAACAGGACGATTCCGGTGTCGACGCTCGGCTCCATCCGGTCCAGGAGCGCACGGATCGTCGCCGCGTACCCCACCAGCTTGAGGGTGACCAGACGGATCGCACGGTCGATGTCGTAGTCGCGGATCGAATTCGCGTCACGTTCGATTGCCGCGAGGACGAGACCGTCCACGCGGCCGACTCCGGCGAGTTGATCAGCGATGGTGTGCGGTTCGGAGATGTCCAGCGCGACGCCGCTCGCACCTTCCCCGAGG
This sequence comes from Microbacterium sp. bgisy207, assembly GCF_057706855.1. Lineage (NCBI taxonomy): Bacteria > Bacillati > Actinomycetota > Actinomycetes > Micrococcales > Microbacteriaceae > Microbacterium > Microbacterium sp. bgisy207. The sequence goes on along the minus strand of NZ_JBYIPB010000002.1, from coordinate 207,996 downwards.
CCGCTCGCGATGTCTCGGGTCCGCTCCAGGTCGCGTCCGGTGATGACGACGTGGTCGCCCCGCGAGAGGCAGTCCTTCGCAATCTCCAGTCCGATACCCGATGTTCCGCCGACAACGACGATGGTCCGTTCGCTCACGGTAACTCCTCACGCTCTCCCTACACCGACGAAGTGAAACTGGACATCGATGTCCAGTAGAGCTTTACTAGAGTGAACTCGACCGGAGAGTCGATGTCAAGCAGGCCATGGACGAGGGGGCTTCGATGAAGAGCACGGGAACGACGGGGACGGCCGCGGTCGACTGGGAGCAGCGCGTCGACTTCGAGCGCCTGCGTGATGCGCGGCTCGATCGCCTCCACGCAGAACTGGAGCGGTCGGATCTGGGCGCGGTCCTCGCTTTCGACTTCTCGAATATCCGATACATGAGCGGAACGCACATCGGTACATGGGCGATGGACAAGCTCATCCGGTTCGCGCTGCTGACGCGCAAGACCGACCCGATCGTGTGGGACTTCGGCTCCGCCGCCAAACACCACGCCCTGTACAACCCGTGGCTAGACGTCACGTCCGCCGAAGCCGACGCCGATCCGCACTCCCCGCACGAAGGCGCCAAGCGCCCTCGACTCGAAAGCGGCGCCCGTGCCGGCATCTCGACGCTTCGGGGCGCCTTCCCTCCTGATGCCGACCTGGCGGGAGATGTGGCACGCAAGGTCAAGCGCGAACTCGAGAAGTTCGGCCTGGCAAACGAGCCCCTGGGCGTGGACGTCATCGAGATGCCTGTCCTCATCGCACTCCAGCGCGAGGGGATCGAGGTGGTCGACGGCCAGCAGGTATTCATGGAGGCCAGGCGGATCAAGACCTCGGACGAGATCCGCCTCCTGACCCAGGCGGCCAGCATGGTGGATGCCGCCTACGAGGAGTTGTATCGGTTCCTCCGACCGGGCGTCCGAGAGAACGAGGCGGTGGGCGTCGTTGCGAAGACCCTTTACGACCTCGGCTCCGAGTATGTCGAGGGCGTCAACGCGATCTCCGGAGAACGATGCTCGCCGCATCCGCACGTGTTCAGCGACCGACTGATCCGGCCCGGGGATCCGGCGTTCTTCGACATCCTGCACAGCTTCAACGGCTATCGCACCTGTTACTACCGCACGTTCGCGGTGGGATCGGCAAGCCAGGCGCAGAAGGACGCGTACTCGCGCGCGCGCGAGTACATGGATCGGGCGATTGCGCTGGTGCGACCCGGTGCGACAACAGCCGACATCGCAGCGGTGTGGCCTCGCGCCGAGGAGTTCGGGTTCCCCGACGAGATGGCGGCCTTCGCGCTCCAGTACGGCCACGGCGTAGGCCTGTCCATCTGGGAGAAGCCGATCTTCTCACGGCTCACCTCGTTCGATCACCCCGAGGTGCTCGAGGAGGGTATGGTCTTCGCACTGGAAACCTACTGGCCCGCTGCGGATGGCTGGGGCGCAGCGCGCATCGAAGAGGAGGTCGTCGTGACCGCCGACGGGTGCGAAATCATCACGAAGTTCCCCGCCGAGGAACTCATCGTCGCCGGTCGCCGCTACTACACGATCGACGGGCCCCTCAATCTCAATCGCGATTCCCAGTCCCACCGCAACACGATCTGGGGACGCGGCGAAGCGTGAGTACCGTCGGCTTTCTCGGGCTCGGTTCGATGGGGTCGGCCATGGCAGCCCGCCTGCTCGCCGCGGGCCACGACGTACGAGTCTGGAACAGGTCGACCGCGCCCGTATCGGCCGCGGTCGCCCGGGGAGCACTCAGCGCGGACCGCCCCGAGGACGCGCTCGAGTGCGCCGTGTCGTTCTCGATGCTGGCGAACGACGACGCGATGCAGGCTGTCATGACGCCCGCTCGGATCGGCGTGCTCCGCGGACGCACTCACGTCGCGATGGCATCCATCAGTCCCGACCTGGCCACCGCACTGGCTGATGAGGTCGGCGAGGCGGGCGGCCACTACGTCGCGGCGCCGGTGCTGGGCCGCCCGTCGGTCGCGGCAGAGGGAGAGCTCAACATCCTCGCGGCGGGTGATCCGGACGCCACCGCAGCAGTTCGCCCGTATCTCGAGGCCATGGGAAAGCGTGTCTGGCTGCTCGGAGAACGGCCGGCGGTCGCCAACGCCGTCAAGGCGGCTGTGAACTACAACATCATTCACGCAATGCAGGCGATCGGCGAGTCGGTGGCAATGACCGAACGGCTCGGCGTTCCCCCCGAGACGTTCACCGAGCTTCTCTCGAGCACCCTCTTCGGAGGGGTCGTGTACACCGGCTACGGACACCTCATCGCCGAGCGCGGCTACGCACCGCCGGGATTTCACATCGGCCTGGGCCGGAAGGATCTCGATCTCGCCGAGCAGGTTGCGCGATCGGTGGGTCTGATGCCCGCGACTCTCCCGGCGCTCACCGCCGTCTTCGAGGCGGCGCTCGCCGACGACGACCTGAAGGATCTCGATTGGAGCGCGATCGCCGAGGTCAGTCGACGCGGTCTACGCATCCGGCCACGGGAGCAGTTCGAGGAGTAACACTGGACAAGAGTGTCCAGTAGTGCTTTATTGGGAGCATCGACCGCAAATCAAGGAGGATGAGCGTCAATGCCCGAGAGCCCGCTGCCCCAACCCGGACAGCCTGTCGTGTTCCGGCGCGGTATCGTCGTCACGATGGACGATGCCCACACCGTTCTGCCACATGGCGACGTGCTCGTCGTCGACGGCAAGATCGCTGAGGTCGGAGACGATCTCGCCGTCCCCGACGGCACCTTCGAGATCGACGCGGAGGGTGGCATCGTCATGCCGGGGATGGTGGACACCCACCGCCACATGTGGCAGACCGCGATGCGCGCGTACGGCGCCGACTGGACACTGACCCAGTACTTCGTGTGGTACTACCTGCAGCACGGCGCGAAGTTCCGCCCTCAGGACATCGCGGCGGGGAACCTGATCTCGGCGTTGGACGCTGTCGAGTCGGGCGTGACGACGAGCGTCGACTGGTCGCACGGGCTTCGCACGGTCGAGCACGGCGAGGCGGCCTATGAAGCGCTTGCGACATCGCCGGGCAGGTTCGTCCTCGCCTACGGCAACCTGGCCGGCTCGCCCTGGGAATGGACAGCCGATCCCGCGGTACAGGACCTGCTGGTGCGATCCCGCGACGACTCCCGGATGTTCGGTACGCAGATCGCTTTCGACGTTCCCAACCAGGACGACGAGTTTCCGGAGTTGGCCGCATACCGTGTGGCCGAAGAACTCGGGCTTCCGGTCACGACTCACGCGGGTGTATGGGGCGCCACCAACGACTGGGGCATCCGAAACGCCTACGACGCGGGAGTCATGAAGGAGGGCTACACCTACGTGCATGCCGCATCCTTGTCTGCCGAGTCGTACCAGAAGATCGCGGCGACCGGAGGCAACGTGTCGCTGGCGACCGAGTCCGAGGACACGTGCGGTCAGGGCTACCCCCCTGTGCACCAGCTGCGTCGATACGGCATTCCCGCGTCGCTCTCGGTGGACACGAGCGTGTGGTTCAGCGCTGATCTGTTCTCCGCGATGCGTGCTACCGTCAACGCCGATCGCGCCCTGGAGCACTACCTCGCTCACCAGCTCGAACCCGCAGAGACCGTCACGCACGTCAAGCTCCGCGCCGAAGAGGTCGTGCGCATGGCGACCCGCGGCGGAGCTCAGGCGATCGGCAAGGAGCACCTCATCGGGTCGCTCGAGAAGGGCAAGCTCGCCGATGTGGTGCTGCTCAAGAACGACGCGTCAGCCACCTGGGCGCCACTGATCAATCCCTGGGGCCAGATCGTCTACCAGGCCCAGCGTGGCGACGTGCACACCGTCCTGGTCGGCGGCGAGGTCGTCAAGTCGGAGGGTCGCCTCGTCGCCGGCGACCTGCCGGGAGTAAAGGCCAAGCTCGAGGACACCGTGTCGTACCTGGAGCGCGAGGTCGGCGACGACTGGGTCGCGGGACAGTTCCCCGAGATCCCGGAAGCCGAAGTGCTCTACAACCCGTACCAGTACAAGAAGGACTGATCCGACAGCCGATCACCGGCGTATCGACGGTGCCGATCCGCTCGGGTCGGCACCGTCGCCGCATCCGGCCTCTAGTGCTGCTGCCGCATCGTCGAGACCTGATACAGCGCGACGGATGCCGCGATTCCCGCGTTCAACGACTCAGCGGCCGTCGAGATGGGGATCGAGACGATCTGATCGCACGTCTCGGTCACGAGGCGCGAGAGGCCCTTCCCCTCGGAGCCGACGACGATCACGACCGGACGATCGGCCAGTTCCAGGGCGGGCAGAGAGACGTCCCCGTCGCCGTCGAGTCCGAGAACGAAGACGCCTTGCTTCTTGAACTCCTTGAGGGTCGTGGTGAGGTTCGGCGCGATCGCGACGGGGATGCGCGCTGCCGCTCCAGCCGAGGTCTTCCACGCCGCGGAGTTCACGCCGGCCGAGCGTCTCTGTGGAATGATCACGCCCTGACCGCCGAAGGCAGCGGTCGAACGGATGATGGCGCCGAGGTTGCGGGGATCGGTGACACCGTCCAACGCGACGAGCAGAGGCAGCTGGTCGGCGTCGACCACCTGCTCCAGCAGGTCCTGCGGATGCGCATACTCATACGGCGGCACCTTGAGCGCCACACCCTGGTGCACCCCATCGAAGCCGGCCATCCGGTCAAGCTCGGGACGAGTGACCTCCAGGACCGGGATCTCGCGATGAGTCGCGATCGAGAGCATCTCCTTGACCCGGTCATCCATCTCGACGCGCTGGGCGATGTAGAAGGCCGTCGCCGGGATGCGGGCACGCAACGCCTCGAGCACCGAGTTGCGGCCCGTGACGATCTCGGTGTCGTCGTTCTGCTTCGGACGGCCGCCGCGCGCCGCGCTCGCTCCCGCGATTCGCTGCCCCGGACGACCCGTTCCGCCCGCGGCGACATACCGCTCCTGGGCCGCCTTGCGCTTGCCGGCGACGTGCCAGCTGCGGTCCTCGGCCTTCGGTGTCGGCCCCTTGCCTTCGAGCGACTTGCGCCGCTGCCCGCCGGAGCCCTTCGTGGCGCCCTTCTTGGACGACTTGCGTGCGCCGGGGCGCCCTGGCTTGCTCATGAGATGCTCCAATGCGTTCCGTCGGGGCCGTCCTCGAGGGTGACCCCCGCGGCGGCGATGGCGTCGCGGATGCGGTCAGCCGCGGCCCAGTCTTTGTCGGCGCGCGCGCGGGCGCGCTGCGCGATGAGTTCGTTCAGCAGAGCATCCAGTGCGGGGACTGCTCCACCGGGCGCCGAGGCCCACTGCGCGTCGAGGGGGTTGAGACCCAGCACCCCCGTCAGCGCCGAGACCTCCCCTGCCAGGACGCGCGCTGTCTCGGTGTCCCCCGCGTCGAGGGCGGTGTTGCCCTCTCGGACGCGCTCATGAATGACGGCGAGCGCCTGTGGGACACCCAGATCGTCATCCATCGCCGCCGCGAAAGCCGCGTTCTCGGTGGCCACCCCCAGGTAGTCCCCGTGGCGGACGACGCGCTCGAGGAAGGTCCGGATGCGATCGAGAGCCGCCTCTGCTTCATCGAAGGACTTCGCAGACAGATCCAGGTTCGATCGGTAGTGCGCTGCCGCAAGGGCATAGCGCACCACCAGCGGATCGCGTTCTGCAAGCACGTCCTGGGCAAGCACGTAGTTACCCAGAGACTTCGACATCTTCTGTCCGTCGACCGTGACCAGTCCGTTGTGGACCCAGTACCGGGCGAAGGCATCCCCGGCCGCGCGGGACTGCGCCAGCTCGTTCTCGTGGTGCGGGAAGCGCAGGTCGAGTCCGCCCCCGTGGATGTCGAAGGCGTCCCCGAGATAGCGACGGGCCATCGCGGAGCACTCGATGTGCCATCCGGGGCGGCCGCGGCCCCACGGGGAGTCCCATCCGGCGTCGGCAGGTTCGTCGGGTTTCGCGCCCTTCCAGAGCGCGAAGTCACGGACGTCCCGCTTGCCGCGGGTCTCCGCGTCGGCGGCCGGGGCCACGTCGTCGATCGCCTGATGGGTGAGTTCCCCGTACGACGCCCAGGACTGCACGTCGAAGTAGACGTCGCCTTCGGCATCCGTTCCCGGCTCGGCCGGGTACGCGTGGCCCGCCCGGATCAGCTGCTCGATGAGCGTGATCATCTGCGGAATCGAGGCCGTCGCGCGCGGCTCGTACGTAGGGGGAAGGATGCCGATCGCCGCGTACGCGTCGGTGAACTCGCGCTCGACTCGGTATGCCAACGCCCACCACGGCTCGGTTGCCGTCGCGTTCGCGAGCACCTTGTCGTCGATGTCCGTCACGTTGCGCACGAACGTCACGCGGCCATAGCGATGCGTCAGCCAGCGGCGCAGGATGTCGAAAGCGAGAGCGCCGCGCAGGTGTCCGACGTGAGGCCCCGACTGGACCGTCGGTCCGCACACGTAGACGGTCACGTTGTCGGGCTCGAGCGGCGTGAACACGCGCAGCTGCTGCGTGCGCGTGTCGTAGAGCTGCAGGGGTCCTGAGCCCGCCGCCGTCGCCGCATCGGTCATCCCTCCAGCCTACCGGCGGGTCACCGCCCGAACCCGGCGGCGTTCGCGGCCGGGGACCGCGGCGTTGTGCGCGCGTAGGCACGCTCGCCGAGCGCGCGGCGCCGCGGTGGATGCCGTCGCCTATCGCGTGGGAACGACCATGGCGACGGCGTACGCGGCGACGCCCTCGCCCGAGCCGGTGAATCCGAGCCCGTCGGTCGTGGTCGCCGACACCGAGACGGGAGCACCGCCGAGCGCCCGCGACAGCGCAGCCTCGGCCTCGGCGCGCCGCGGCGCGAAGCGTGGGCGGCGCGCCTGAACCTGCACGGACACGTTCCCCACGCGAAACCCCGCCTCGGCGAGGAGCGCGAGCGTGCGGTCGAGGAAGGCCTCCGCGTGCGCGCCGTCGTACTCGGGCCGGTCGGTGCCGAAGTGCGTGCCGATGTCACCGAGGCCGGCCGCCGCCAGCAGGGCATCGACGATCGCGTGCGCCACCGCGTCGCCATCGGAGTGCCCCGACAGCGCGGTCTCGCCAGGCCATTCGAGCCCGGCAAGCCACAGCGTCCCCTCCCCTCCGAAGGCGTGCACATCCGTCCCGATGCCCACGCGCGGCGACAGCGGGGAATCCCCGGCGGGCAGTGTCACGTGCGGCACGGGCGAGACGAGGGTCCGCGCGCGCTCGAGGTCCGCGCGCGTCGTGATCTTGAACGCCGCCGGGTCGCCTGCGACCGTGGTGACGGTGTGACCTGCCGCCGCAAGAACAGCGGCGTCATCGGTGTACTCCTGGTCGGCAAGAGCGTACGCGCGCTCCAGGACGCCGCGGGCGAAGCCCTGCGGCGTCTGCGCCGCACGCAGGCTCGCCCGATCGACCACCCCCACGATCGCGTCACCATCCATTTGCCGGATCGTGTCGACGACCGGCATGACCGGAACGACACCCGGCGCACCCGCCTCGAGCGCTGCGGTCACCCGCGAGAACACCTCCGGCGGCGTGAGGGCGCGCGCCGCGTCGTGCACGAGGACGTACTCGATATCGCCCCACAGCGCCGCGATGCCGGCGGCGACGGATGCCTGTCTGCTGGATCCGCCGGTGACCACCGTCACGAGGTCGCGCCGATCGCCGGCGGCTTCCTGGGCATCGGTCAGCGCGTCGCCTTCACGACCGGCGGGCGCAACCACGATGACCTGCGCGGACGGTGCGTCGAACACTCCGCGCAGCGCATGCCTCAGAATCGTGTGCTCGTCCAGACCGACGAACGCCTTGGGAACGTCAGACTCGAGCCGTGTTCCGGATCCTGCGGCGACAACGATGACCGCGACGCGGGGAACCGGGACGATACTCACGGATGCCACGCTACCGCGCGGGGGCACCGCTGCAGGAGCGACGGCTCAGGAAGCGAGAACCTCGTCGAGCAGGACGCTGGCCTTCTCTTCGTCGGTCTTCTCGGCGAGCGCAAGTTCCGAGATCAGAATCTGCTTGGCCTTGGCCAGCATCCGCTTCTCGCCTGCCGACAGACCGCGGTCCTGGTCGCGGCGCCAGAGGTCGCGCACGACCTCGCTCACCTTGATCACATCGCCGGAAGCGAGCTTCTCGAGGTTCGCCTTATAGCGACGGGACCAGTTGGTCGGCTCTTCCGTGAACGGCGCACGCAGCACATCGAACACGCGCTCGAGCCCGTCCTTGCCGATCACGTCACGGACGCCGACCAGATCGACGTTCTCTGCCGGGACCTCGATGATCAGATCGCCTTGAGTGACGTTGAGTTTCAAGTACTTCTTGGTCTCGCCCTTGATGACGCGTTCCTTGACCTCGATGATCGTTGCCGCCCCGTGGTGCGGGTAGACAACCGTCTCGCCAACCTCAAAAAGCATGGAGTTATGTTCCTTTCGGCAAACTCCAGAATACCACAGGCGTCATACGCTAGAGTTCGCCACCCACTCGTGCGCGCAGCGGCGGTACAGCTTCAGCGAGACGTAAGCCGCACCCTCATCAACCCCTAGAATGCATGGGGAAGCCGTCATCCGCTCAAGGAGGATCCGTGAAATCGCGCCTCATCGCGTCGCTCGTTGTGGGCGCTGCTCTCGTCCTCGGAACCTCGGGGTGCAGCCTCATCGCCGCGCACGCCACGACGTACGAGTACACGCCCGGCGAAGGCGCCAACGTCCCGGACGAGTCGGGGCCGCTGCTGGTTCGCAACGCCCTCATCGTCGCCAACAGCGAGGGGACCGAGGGGAACTTCATCGCCGCCATCGTGAACAACACGACGGAGACCTACGTACTGCACATCGACTTCGCGGATGACGTCACCGAGCAGATCATCGTCCCGGCAGGCACGGTCAAGAGCCTGGGCGAGAACGCCGACCCGCTCTTCATCCGCGGCCTGAACGCCGCCCCCGGCTCGACACTGACAGCCTCGTTCCAGTCGGGCGACGGGGTCACCTCGGTGATCTCGGTGCCGGTCCTCAACGGGGACCTCGAATACCTCGCGCCCTTCGCGCCCTGAACTCCCCCGCGCACACACAGCGGCCCCGTCTCCGTGAGAGCGGGGCCGCTGTGTCGTGATGCCGCGGTGTCAGGATTCGAAGCGGTAACCGAGACCGCGCACGGTGACGAGCATCGTGGGGTCGCTCGGGTTCTTCTCGATCCGCGATCGGATGCGCTTGATGTGCACATCCAACGTCTTCGTGTCGCCGAAATAGTCGGTGCCCCACACGCGGTCGATGAGCTGGCCGCGGGTCAGCACCCGGCCGGCGTTGCGCATGAGCACCTCGAGGAGCTCGAATTCCTTCAGCGGCATGCTGATCTCGCTGCCATCGACGGAGACGGTGTGGCGATCGATGTCGAGCGTGACCCGGCCGCCCTCGAGCACCCGATCGTCCAGGTCGGCTTCGGCTGTCGACAGTCTGCGCAGGACGGCGCGCATGCGCGCCAGCAGCTCCCGAGCAGAGTAGGGCTTGGTCACATAGTCATCGGCTCCGAGCTCGAGACCCACGACGATGTCGACCTCGGAGTCCTTCGCCGTCAGCATGATGATGGGGACCGGTGACGATGCCCGGAGCTGACGGCACACCTCCGTACCCGGCATCCCCGGGAGCATGAGATCCAGCAGCACGATGTCGGCGCCGAGCTCACGGAATGACGCGAGGGCGGTCGGTCCGTCTTCGGCGATCTCGACCTCGTAACCCTCACGGCGGAGCAGGTACGCGAGCGGGTCAGCGAGGTCGGGTTCGTCCTCCACGAGCAGGACGCGAGTCATGCGGTGTCTCCATTCTTCCTCTGGGCCGCGGCGTCGTTCGTTCTGTGAGCCGTGACACCACTCATCGCTGCGGCATCCGCCGCGATGAGTTTCTTCTGCTTCTTCTTGACCTTCTTCTCTTTTCGAGCGCGCTTGCGCGGCGGCTCGTCGAGGGGCGAAGCGATCATGGGAAGCCTGATGGTGAACGTCGAACCACGGCCCTCGCGCGACCACAAGCGTACGTCGCCGCCGTGGCGCTGCACTGCATGCTTGACGATCGCCAGGCCCAGGCCCGTCCCCCCGGTCCGACGCGAGCGCGCCTGATCCGCTCGGTAGAACCGCTCGAACACGCGATCCTGATCGGCTTCGGCGATACCGATACCTCGATCGGTGACCGCGATCTCCACGATTCCATCGGCCCCCTTGACCCCGATTCCGACGCTCGAGCCTTTCGGTGAGTAGGCGATCGCGTTCGCGATGAGATTGCCGACCGCTTCGCTGAGCACCTGTGCGTCGCCTCGGACGAAGATCCCTCGTGTGCCGCCGCGCACCAACTGAACGCCCGCCGAATCGGCTTGGACGGTGTGGGCTTCGATGGCCGAGGCGATGATCTCATCGATCGACGCGTCCCGCTCATCGTTGAGTTCGTCCGCGGCCTGCAGCCGCGAGAGGTTCATGATGCGAGAGGTGAGCGTGGCAAGTCTGGTCGCTTCGGCCGACAGACGGGCCGCGAACACCCGCACCTGCGCGGGGTCATCGGATGCGGATTCGATCGCCTCCGCCAGCAGGCTGACCGCACCGACCGGGGTCTTGAGCTCGTGACTCGTGTTGGACACGAAGTCACGACGCATCTGCTCCACGCGCTCCTTCTCGGTGATGTCTCGCAGCACGAGGAGGGTGAGCCGGGCCGTGAGGGGCGTGGCCCGCACCGTCACCAACCGCAACTCCCCCGGACCCGATCCGCGACGGATGCGGAATGTCGCGTTGGAGGCGGCATCCGCATCGCTGACCCGCCGTGCCACCCCGCGCAACTCCGGTGTCGGCAGCATGCTTCCTTCGCGCAGTTCGAAGGGCGCGGCCGATGCTGACGCGGCGATGATGACGCCGGACGCGTCGAGAACGACAGCCGGATCATCCAGGCCCTGCAGCACGACCCGTGCGCCCTCGGGAACATCCATTCCCGCCCCGTACTGAGCGCGTTCGCGCGCACGCAGGGCCAGCAGGATGACGGTCGCGAGCCCCGCGCCGATGAGCAGCCCGACCAGGAGGCCGAGCAGAGCGATCTGCGCCGGTTGCATGGGAACAGCGTACGGGCGGCCCGAGCAACGACCTCGCGGGCGGCGCGTGAGGCCCGCCCCGGGCGCGCCACTATTCACCGGGGCGGCACTGTCCGTTAACCTTCGGTGGCGAGAATCGCCGGGTCGTCTGGCATCAGCCGGGCGACAACACACGAAAGGGATCGGAATGCGCGAAGTCTTCCACCAGTCGCTCGAAGATGTGCAGAACCGTCTCGTCGAGATCTCCGGGATGGTCACGACCGCTATCGAGAAGGCCACGACGGCGTTCAAGACCGGCGACGTCGCTCTTGCCGAAGAGGTGATCGCCGCGGATGCCGAGATCGACGACAAGGCACACGAGCTGGACGAGATCGCGATCGAGATCATGGCGCGTCAGCAGCCGGTGGCCCGTGACCTGCGGATCGTCGTCATGGCGCTTCGTGTCAGCGCGTCGCTCGAGCGGATGGGCGACATCGCCGAGCACATCGCTCAGCTCACCCGGTTGCGCTTCCCCGAGCGCGCCGTGCCGTCGGGCCTGAAGTCCACCTTCCAGCGCATGGGGGAGCTCGATGTCGAGGCGGCACGCAAGCTCACCGAACTGCTGCGGACCGAGGATCTCGCACTCACCGACCAGATCCGCGACATCGACGACCAGGTCGACGACCTGCACGTCAGCGTCTTCGAGAAGGTCCTCAGCGACAGCTGGTCCGGCGAGCCCGCGCAGACGGTGGATGCGACCCTCGCGAGCCGCTACCACGAGCGCTTCGTCGACCACGCCGTCTCCGTCGCCAAGAAGGTGCAGTACCTGGCCGAGGGCGGCGAGTTCTACGCCGGGGACGGGTCCAGCACGGGAGAGTAACCCCGGAACATCAGAAGAGCGGATGTCTCGCGCGAGGCATCCGCTCTTCTCGTTTCCGGCCGATCCGGCTTACTTCTTGCCCTGCGCGGCGACGGCGGCGGCGCCGGCGGCGGCAGCCTCCGGGTCGAGGTACTCTCCCGGCCCGAGTGGAGTGAGGTTCTCGTCGAGTCGGTACACCAGCGGGATACCGGTGGGGATGTTCAGTTCTGCGATATCGGCATCGCTGATGCCGTCGAGGTGCTTGACGAGGCCCCGAAGCGAGTTGCCGTGTGCCGCCACCAGCACCGTCTTGCCCGCCCGCAGATCCGCCGCGATATCGCTCTCCCAGTACGGCATCATCCGGTCGATGACGAGCTTGAGCGACTCGGTACGCGGCACTTCGCCGTCGATCCCCGCGTAACGCGGGTCGTGGACCTGGCTGAACTCGCTGTCATCGTCCAGCGGCGGGGGCGGCACATCGAACGAACGGCGCCACAGCATGAACTGCTCGGGCCCGAACTCCTCAAGGGTCTGCGCCTTGTCCTTGCCCTGGAGCGCGCCGTAGTGGCGCTCGTTGAGCCGCCACGTGCGCGTGACGGGGATCCAGAGGCGGTCTGCGGCATCCAGTGCGATATTGGCTGTCTGAATGGCGCGGCTGAGCAGCGAGGTGTGCAGGACGTCCGGGAGGATGCCGTGCTCGGCCATCAGCTCACCGCCGCGGCGCGCCTCAGCCCGGCCCTTCTCGGTGAGCCGCACATCGACCCATCCGGTGAAGAGATTGAGCTCGTTCCACTCGCTCTGGCCGTGTCGGAGAAGGATCAGCGTGTATGGCTCGGTCATGGCCCTCATGATAGCCAGGCAGGGTGTCGCGGAGGTTGCGGGGCGGGCCGTGAATGCCCACCACCGGCGCCGATCCGCTGGCATCATGGGGGCGTGTCCGCCCCACGTTCCGCACCGACCGGCCGGCCCACGCGCGGAACCACCGGAACGAACCGGCTGCGGCGGGTGGATCGGTGGATCGCCCGGCATCCGGTGCTGCGCCGCGCACCCGAACCTCTTGTGGTCGATCTCGGGTACGGCGCGAACGGTGTCACGACGTTCGAACTGGCGACGCGGCTTTCCCAGGCCCGGCCGGATGTCGAGGTCGTGGGCGTGGAGATCGATCCAGAGCGCGTCGCGCGGGCGCGCGAGCAACTGGCGGCTGTCCGCGCGGGAGCCACCGCGTTCGATCCGGGCCTGCGGGTATCGTTCGCGCGCGGCGGGTTCGAGATCCCCGCGCCGCGGCGACCGACCGTGATCCGGGCACTCAATGTGCTGCGGCAGTACGACGAGGGCGAGGTCGGTGACGCGTGGGAGCGCATGGCGAGCCGGCTCGAGCCCGAGGGCCTGCTCGTCGAGGGGACCTGCGATGAGATCGGACGGGTCATGACGTGGGTCGTGGTGGGGCCGGATGCCGCTCCCCGCTCCTTCACGATCTCGCTGCGCCTCACGGGGCTCGTGTCTCCGGCGGTCGCCGCCGAACGCCTGCCGAAGGCCCTCATCCATCGCAACGTGCCCGGGGAACCCGTGCACGCGTTCCTCGCCGGGCTCTCGCGGGAATGGGAGCGCGCCGCGCCCCTCGCGACCTTCTCCCCCGTGCAGCGCTGGCAGGCAAGTCTGCAGGCGATGCAGGATGCCGGCTGGATGCTTCCCGCGCGGCATCGCTGGCGATTGGGGGAAGTCACCGTGCCGTGGACAGCTGTCGCCCCGCGGTGACTGGTCGCGGAAGGCGCGATGACCGCCTCGCCGTCAGATGCGCGGCACGGCGTGGGAGGCGTCCTCTCCCGGCATTCCCGCGGCGGTGAGCAGATCCACAGCGAGCGGGCGCAGCGCGGCGATCAGGTTCTGATCGCCCAGCGTCGCGTCGGGAAGGACGGCCGCGGGATCCAGTCGCACGGCAACGGAGCGGAGTGTCTCGCGCGCAACGGGTTCGAGCGAGATGTCCCGCAACGACTGCGCGATGAGGTCTGCGCCCCGGCTGAGATCGGCCAGCAGGTCGGCGCCGACGGCTCGGGGCTGGCGGTCGTCGACGAGGTACACGGTGCGCCGCGCGATGACGCGCAGGTTGCGGCACGCGAAATCCATCGACTGGCAGATCCGCTGGTGGCGGGCGATCTCGTGGCGCTGCGACCGCAGGAACGGCGAGATCCGGGCGATCGCGATGCCGGACTCGAGGGTCAACCGCCAGTCGTCGATGTCGGCCTGGAGGGCCCGAGCCTTCTCGAGTCCTCGCTGGGCGCGGACTCGGTCGCCCCGGCGAAGAGCGCGGATGATGGTCTCGGTGGCGCTCTGGAATCGGGTGAACAGCAGTTCGCCGGACGCGACCTCGGTGCGTTGCGGGCTGCGCGGGATCAGCGCCGTCACCAGCAGCGCCGCGATGCCACCCACGACACCATCGATCAGCCGCAGCATCGGTGAACTCGTCGGGATGATCATGACGATGAGGGACTGGATGGCCGCCGCGATCGCGAATCCGGGTTGTGCGGAGAGAAAGCGCGCCACCGCGAGCGTTGCCGCCAGCGCGAGGCCGAGCTGCCACCACCCGGTGCCGGCGATGATGAGCAGCACTTCGGCGACGAGGATGCCCACGATCATGCCGATCACGGTCTCCAGGACGCGACGGGGGCGGGCGTCTCGGACCAATCCCAGGCTCGAGACCGTGACCGTCGCGGCCAGCAGCGGCGCGTCGTGTCCGAGGACATAGGCGGCGAACGCATAGGCGCCCGTTGCCGCCACGACGATCTGCACGATCGCGATCGCCGATCCTCGCAGCCGTGTCCATCCGGGGCGGGGACTGAACCGACTCCACCAGCGGATGCGCACCGGCAGGGTCAGGGGCGCCGTCTCATCGGGCGGATTCGTCCGCGGCGCGCGCGGATCCTGCCCCGGACTCACGGCGCCGAACTCACTGTGCCGAGGATCCCGACGATGCCGCGCGACGGCTGAGCCGGGGCAGGCGCGGCACGGAGGCGGCGGCGCCCGCCTCGGGCGGCACGATCGTCTCCAGGCGCGCCGCCACGGGGCCTTCGGCGGTGTCGACGGTCGCGTCGCCGTCCCGGGCTGTGCGCCGTACGACGGCGAGGCCGATCGGCCCCTCCTCGACGTGGAGCGCGACGGACGTGAGCACCCCCACGGTGTCCCCGTCGACGCGAACCTCGGAGCCAGGCGGGGGCAGGATGCTGTGTGCCCCGTCCAGGTGCACCGCCACGATACGGCGCGGTGGGTGACCGAGATTGTGCACCTTCGCGACCGTCTCCTGGCCGCGGTAGCACCCCTTGCTCAGGTGCACGGCGGTTCGCAGCCAATCGAGCTCATGCGGCAGAGACCGCTCGTCGACGTCGCTCGCCCAGCGCGGGCGCCACGCCGCGATGCGCAGAGCGTCGACGGCGATCGCGCCGGCGAGGGCGCGCTCTCCCGCCGTCGCCGCACGCGCGATCCGATCGCGTTCGGACGTGTCGACGAGGACCTCGACCCAGCGTCGCTCGGTGCCCGGATGCTCGCCGGCCGCGTACCCGTGCCCACCGAGGGACACGCCCGGCCACGGGTCGCGCCACACCACCGGGACACCGGCGGGTGAGATCGGAGTGAGGTCGGCCGACTCGAGTGCGCTGGCGCCGACGACGACGACATCCTCGGCGCGGCGGATCTCGACACGCATCCGGAACCGCATCCGAGTGAGCCAGGTCGCGAGCGCGTCGGCATCGGCGGCGTCTGCCAGCAGCCACGCCGTCTCGCCGTCGTCGACGATTCCCGCCGCGTGCTCGACGTGTCCGTGCGGGTCCAGGATGAGCAGTTCGCTGCTCTGGCCCGGCAGGAGGCTGCCGACAGCTTGGGAGGTGATCGAGTCGAGCCACGCCAGCCGGTCTGGGCCCGTGACGGCGACGACGGCGCGGTCCTCGAGGGGGGCGACGGCCTCGCCGCGCATCAGTCGGCGCTGCTCGACGAGCGGGTTGCCGAGGTGCCTCAGAATGCCGTCCTCGACGACCGCTCCGGGCACCGCGTGGAAGGGGGAGGCCATCAGTCGGCCTTCGCGAGTCGCGCCGACGCGTGCGAGGCGAGAGCGCTGCCGAGCGCCGCGATGTCCCAGGCCCAGAGGAGGTGCCCCTCGACCAGTCCGTACATGCGAGTCGCGGCGGAGTAGGGTTTGGCCGACGCGGTCCGGATGACGGCGTCGGTGGCGATGTCGATGCGGGGACCTCGAATCTGTCCGAGGTACAGCTCGCAGACGCCGTCCGAGTGGACGAGCGAGACCTCGATCTCGAATCCACCCTCGGGTGTGCGCAGCGCCTCGACGTCGTCGACCGTCAGCGGCGAGGGTGCACTGATCGCCGGAAGCAGGCCGGGGCCGGCGACAGCATCCGTCGCGGCGATCGCGAGCCGCCAGTAGCCGATCTCACTGACCAGCGGCGTCGCGGCGGCGGGATCGTCGGGGTCTGACAGCCAGGCCTGGGCCGAGTAGTTGAGGTGGTCGCCACCGTCATGGCTGAAGCTCACCCGGTGGCGGAACTCACCCGTGAAGTGGGTGCCGTCGGCCTCATAGTCGATGACACCGGTTCCCTCCCAGACACCGACGAGCCACGCGAGGGGGGCGAGTTCGGCAGGGAGGTCGGTGGGAAGATCGATCACGGCGCGTCAGCGCTGGCCGCGGTACAGGTTCTTCACGACGACACCCGAGACGAACACGATCGCCAGCGACGCGAGCGCAAGCAGGCCCACGAAGAAGAGTTCGAGCGCTACGAGGTCCATGGGGCCACTCTATCCCGGAATCGCTATCCGGTCATCGGGGGACGATCGAGGCGAGTCCGAAACCGAGGCTGATGACGCCGAGCACGATCGCGGCACCGAGAGTGCTCAGCGCGACCCGCTCGACGAAGGCCTGTGAGCGCCCGTAGGCCAGCTGCACGGCGAACGCCAGCACGAGGCACAGCCCCAACGCCACACCGAGCCAGGCGATACGCCATTCGGCGGGGACGAGGAACCCGATGATCGTGCCGGCAACTGCAGCTGCCGCCCACACGGCGACGATCCCGCCGAACGCGCGGCGGGGAGCAAGCGGTGGGAGGTCCATCGCCCTATTGTCTCCCATGGCCCTATTGTCTCCCATGGCGGGGTGACGCCCTAAACTGAGGGGCGCGGTGCGCCTCCGGCACCGGGAGGATGTCAGCGTGGCACAGCTATTGGTTCTGAGTTCCGCCCCCGGCGGCGGCCCGGCCCTGCCCGCGCTCGAGCTCCTGAGCCACCGCACGCGTCAGATCCCCGCGGAGCCGGCGCAGTTGGTGAACGCCCCTCACGCCGACATCGTGTTCGTGGATGCGCGCACCGACCTCGTCGGAGCGAAATCGCTCTGCAAGATCCTGGGGACGACCGGCCTGGATGTCCCGCTCATCCTCATCGTCACGGAGGGCGGACTGACTGCGGTCTCCCCCGACTGGGGTGTCGACGACGTGATCCTCGTGACGGCAGGCCCGGCCGAGGTCGACGCGCGGGTCCGACTCGCCGTCGGGCGGATGGCGAAGGAGCAGGTCTCCACGCGCATCCAGACCTCGGGCATCACGATCGACGAGTCTTCGTACTCGGCCAAAGTCCATGGCCGCCCGCTGGACCTCACGTACAAGGAGTTCCAGCTCCTGCACTTCTTCGCGACCCACCCGTCACGGGTCTTCACCCGCGAACAGCTGCTGAGCGAAGTGTGGGGGTACGACTATTTCGGGGGCACTCGCACCGTCGATGTCCATGTCCGGCGCTTGCGCGCCAAACTCGGCGACCTGGAGCAGCTGATCGGCACTGTCCGCAACGTCGGGTATCGGTTCAACGTGTATGAGGACGATGCCCCGCCGGCGCGCGAACGCGCGGAGGCGTGACGGCGCGGTCCGGGCGGCAGCTGCACCCCTGGCGAATCTGTTCACGCGAGAGTCACCTAGCGCTGACAGGATGGACCCATGATCGACCACGAGGTTCTCGACACCGGGCTCGGCGACGAGGATGACGACGACTTCGACACCGCGGTGGCAGACGACGATCTCCTGCCCAGCGACCGTTTCCTCGACCGTGAGCTGAGCTGGCTCGCCTTCAACCAGCGGGTGCTCGAGCTGGCCGAGGATCCCCGGCTACCGCCGCTGGAGCGCGCGAACTTCCTGGCGATCTTCGCGAGCAATCTCGACGAGTTCTTCATGGTCCGTGTGGCAGGTCTCAAGCGCCGCATCGTCACGGGACTGGCCGTGCCGACGAACATCGGCACCTCCCCCCAAGACGCACTCGCCGACATCTCCGCCGAAGCGCACCGTCTGCAACTGCGCCACGCGGATGCCTGGAGCCGCCTCGTGGCGCCCGCGCTGGCGGATGCCGGGGTCGAGTTCGTCTCGTTCGCGTCGCTCGGCTACGACGAGCGCACAAGACTCTACGAGTACTTCCACGAGCAGGTCTTCCCCGTCCTGATGCCGTTGGCTGTCGACCCGGCCCACCCGTTCCCCTACATATCCGGTCTCTCGCTCAACCTCGCGATCCGGATCCGCAACGCCAGGACGGGGCGGCAGGAGTTCGCGCGTCTGAAGGTTCCGCCGATGCTGCCGCGGTTCGTCGAGATCTCGCGGGACGGCGAACGCGTCCGCTATCTCGCGCTGGAAGACCTCATCGCCAACCACCTCGGTGACCTCTTCCCGGGTATGGAAGTCCTGGACCACCACGCCTTCCGCCTCACCCGCAACGAGGACATGGTCATCGAAGAGGACGAGACCGAGAACCTCATCCAGGCCCTCGAAGCCGAGCTCATGCGGCGCCGCTTCGGCCCGCCGATCCGCCTCGAGGTCACCGAGGACATGGATGAGCTGACACTCAAGCTCCTCATCAGCGAACTCGACATCACCGAGCAGGAGGTCTACCGCATCCCCGGGCCGCTCGATCTGCGGGGGCTGTTCGGTCTGAACCGCCTCAACCGCCCGGAGCTGAAGTACAAGCCCCACCTGCCGACGACCGCACTCGCGTTCCAGCCCGGCGACAACACCGAGCGTTCCGACATCTTCAGCGCGATTCGCACCGCAGACGTCCTGGTGCACCACCCGTACGAGTCGTTCGCGACGAGCGTGCAGGCCTTCCTCGATCAGGCGGCAAAGGACCCTCAGGTCCTCGCGATCAAGCAGACGCTGTACCGAACCTCGGGCGACAGTCCCATCATCCAGTCGCTGATCGACGCCGCCGAAGCGGGCAAGCAGGTGCTCGCCCTCGTCGAGGTGAAGGCCCGTTTCGACGAGGCCGCGAACATCGTGTGGGCGCGCAAGCTCGAGAAAGCCGGTGTTCACGTCGTCTACGGTCTGGTCGGACTCAAGACGCACTGCAAGCTCGCGCTCGTCATCCGTGAAGAGGAAGGCACACTGCGCAGCTACTGCCACATCGGAACCGGCAACTACAACCCCAAGACGAGCCGCATCTACGAAGACTTCGGCCTGTTCACCGCCGACGAGCAGGTCGGGCGCGATCTGACCCGCCTGTTCAACGAACTGTCCGGCTATGCGATCGAGAAGAAGTTCAAGCGCCTGCTGGTCGCGCCGCTCCACCTGCGCAAAGGACTGCTGCGGCTCATCGAGTCCGAACGCCGCAACGCGATCGAGGGCAAACCCGCCCGCATCCGCATCAAGGTCAACTCGATGGTCGACGAGCAGATCATCGATGCCCTCTACCGCGCCAGCCAGGCCGGAGTCCCCGTCGAGATCTGGGTCCGCGGCATCTGCTCCATCAAGCCCGGCGTGCCCGGCCTGAGCGAGAACATCACCGTGCGCAGCATCCTCGGCCGCTACCTCGAGCACTCGCGCATCTTCGCCTTCCTCAACGAAGGCGACGAACAGATCTACATCGGCAGCGCCGACATGATGCACCGCAACCTCGACCGCCGAGTCGAAGCACTCGTGCGGGTGACCGATCCCGGGCACCTGGCCCAGTTGATGACGCTGTTCGACCTGGCGATGAGCGACACGACCAGTTCCTGGTGGCTCGACGGCACCGGCACATGGGTGCGCCACCACCTCGACGAGCACGGCAACCAGCTCGTCGACCTGCAGGACCAGACGATGACGGATGTGCAGAGCAGACGACGGGCGCGTGCCACGCGATGACCGCCGCTCTCACCGTCCCCGACCCCACGATGGCCGAGAACACCGTCTACGCTGCCGGCGGCGTGCTGTGGCGCATTGTCGAGGGAAAACTGCGCATTCTGCTCATCCACCGCACGCAGTACCGCGACGTCACCCTCCCCAAGGGCAAGGTCGACCCGGGCGAGACGCTCGCCGAAACCGCTGTGCGGGAGATCCACGAAGAGACCGGCATCCGGGTGTCGCTGGGCGTTCCCGTGGGGATCTCGACCTACCACATGCCCTCCAAGCGCGAGAAGGTCGTGCACTACTGGGCGGCCGAGGCGACGGATGCCGCCATCAAAGCGTCGTCGTTCGTCCCCAACAAAGAGATCGCCGCGCTGGAGTGGGTCTCGGTGAAGAAGGCGCGCGCGAAGCTCAGCTACCCCGTCGACATCGAGATCCTGGACAAGTTCCTCGAGATCCGCGACAAGGATGTGCTGCGCACGTTCCCCGTCATCGCGCTGCGCCACGCGAAGGCCGTTCCCGCCGATGAGTGGGACGGGACGGATGCCTCGCGCCCGCTGGCACCGCGCGGACGCAAGCAGGCCAACGCTCTCGTCGGTCCGCTGCTGGCCTTCGGTGTGCGCCGCATCGTCTCGAGCCCTGCGGTGCGGTGCGTGAAGACCGTCGGCCCCCTGTCGGCAGCGCTCGGGCGCCGCGTCGACTACTCGCCTCTGATCAGTCAGGACGCGTGGGAGGAGGGGTCCAGCGACGCGCGCACCATCGTGGGCCAACGCGTTCGGGCCCGCAAGCCCGCCGTGCTGTGCAGCCACGGTCCGGTGCTTCCCGAGATCATCGAGGAGCTCGCGATGGCCACGGGGTCGCTCATGGGTTCGCACCTGGGCAACGCCTCCGCACTGTCGACGGCGGGCTTCTCCGTCGTTCACCTGTCCACCGACAACCCGGGCTCGGGGATCGTCGCGATCGAGACGCATCAGCCTCCCGCGTGAGCGGGCTCATCCGGCTCGGGTGGGCCGCCGTCAGTGCCGGTGATGACCGGCGCAAGGTCGCATGGCGACTGCTTCGCGAGGTCGTCGGCAATCCCGGCATCCGGATATCGAATCCGTGCCCCCGGTGCGGCGGCGACCACGGCCCGGTCCGGATCGAGGGCGCCGCGGTGACGGCGAGCGTCACCTATGCGGGCGGGTGGGCGCTGGTGGCTGTCGTCCCGTCGCATGCCGGCGCCGTGGGGGTGGATGCCGAACCCGAGGACGATGAGCGGCGCGAACGCGCGGGCCTTGCGGGCGTCCTGGGCGCGGGATCTGCGACAGTGCGGGACTGGGTGCGGGTGGAGGCCGCGCTCAAGGCCGACCGTCGGGGGCTTCGCGTGGAACCCGGAACGGTGCGTGTCACGCGAGGACGGGGCGGTGGCACCGACGCGTCAGCCGCCGACATGGGCGCGTGGCACGCCCATGTCCCCGGGCACGGAGGCACCATCGCGGGCTGGGACCTTGCCGGACCGCCCGGGGTGTTCGTGAGTGCCGCGATCGCGCGCGACTAGCGGCTGGACTTCTTCTTCGACGCGCGCTTGGAGGACGCTTTCGCGGAGCTCTTGGATGCCGCCTTCGGTGCGGACTTCGCCGCGGTCCGGGCACGCGCCGTCCGGGCGCGAGCGGGCAGGTCGGGCAGCGGGCGGGCGTCGAGCCAGGCATCCCACAGTCCTTCGAGGTCGTGCCCGCTGTGGGAGGCGAAGCGCCGAAAATCCTCGGTGGTCACGCACTCGTGAGCGTACGCGGCCCCCCAGCCTCGAAGGAGGTCGAAGAACGGGTCATCGCCGATCGTCAGTCGCGCGGCGTGAAGGGCCAGCGCCCCCCGCTTGTACAGACGGTCATCGAACATCAGGTCAGCGCCGGGATCGCTGATCACGAGGTCTTGAGCGAGACCCGCGAGCTTCGCGTGCGCCCGTCGCGCAGCGGCATCGGCGGATTCGACCCCGGCCGCTTCGAACCACAACCACTCCGCGTAGCACGCGAAGCCCTCGTTGAGCCAGATGTCGCGCCACTGCGCGACGCCGACGCTGTTGCCGAACCACTGGTGGGCCAGCTCGTGAGCGACGAGGCGCTCGGAAGCGGGATCGAGGTGGTTCGAGCCGAACACGGCTGTTCCCTGCGCCTCGAGGGGGATCTCCAGGGGGTCCGAGGTCACAACGATCGTGCAGTCATCCTGCGGGTACGGCCCGAACCGCTCTTCGAAGGCCGCCATCATGCGAGGTACGGGATCGAGGGCGCGCTTCACGTCCGCACGCAACGAGGCGGGCGCGGCTACCACGATGCGATCGTCGAGTCGGAGGGACTCGAACCGCCCGACGTACACGGCGACCAGATATGTCGCCGCAGGAACGCCGATCACATACTCGGCCGTGACCTGCCCGCCCGAGCGAGTCCGGGACTGCAGCACCCCGGTTGCGACGGCCGTGTACTCGGCATCCGTCGTGACCCGGATACGGTATCTCGCCCGATTGCCGGGACGATCGTTGCACGGGAACCACGTGGGCGCCCCGATCGGCTGAGAAGCGACGAGCGCACCCTCCGTGAGCTCTTCCCACCCGATCGCCCCCCAACGCGACCGTCGGGGAGCGGGTGCGCCCGCGTATTCGATCGTGAGGGTCGCCGTCTCCCCCGGCTGCATCGTGCGCGGCAGCGTGACCCGCAGCTTGCGCGGACCCTGTGTGTGCGCGGTGCGTCGCTGCCCCTCGATCCGCACCCGGCTGACGCGAAGACCGATCAGGTCGAGCGCGATCGAGGAGGTCGCGGCGAGCAGGCGGATGCGCAAGGTCGCGCGGGCCTCGAGCCGATTCGTGCGGACCCGGTAGGTCAGATCCAGGTCATACGCGTCGACGTCGAAGGACGGATCGCCGCTCTGAGGCGTGTAGGAGTCATGGGCGCGGGCATCCGCCGGGGCGGAGCCGTCCGCGGTGGAGCCATCGCGACTCCCGATACCCGAGCTCACGGCGCCGCCGCGTAAGCGCGGATCTTGACTGCACGCCACGGACCGATCGGGTTCCCGCTCCACCGCGAACCGACCGGGACGGTCTCGCCCCGCATGACGAGGGAAGCGGGTCCCACGGTCGCGTGCGCACCGATCGTGGCCGCGGGGAGGATCACAGAGTGCGGCCCGAGAGTCGCACCGGGTTCGAGTACCACGGCATCCATACTCATGATCCGATCATGGAAGAGGTGCGTCTGCACGACGCAGCCCCGATTGACGGTGGATCCATCCCCCAGATGCACCAGATCGGGCTCGGGCAGCCAGTACGACTCGCACCATACCCCGCGTCCGACCCGTGCGCCGAGCGAACGCAGCCACACCGTCAGCGCCGGGGTTCCGGATGCCGCCCGAGCGAACCATGGCGCTGCCACCATCTCCGTGAACGTATCGACCACCTCGGTGCGCCACACGAAGCTCGACCACAGCGGATGCTCGCCGGCGCGGATGGGGCCCACCAGGAGCCACTTGGCCGCGGTCGTGGCAGCTGCCGCCGCTGCGCCGGCAGCGAGCATGACGATCCCCGAGAGCACCACCGTCCACCAAGGGCCGATCGCCTGCCAGAGGGCAGCCAGACACATCATCACCGCGAACCCGATCAGTCCGGTCACCAGCACCGGGACGATCCGCAGCAGCTCCCACAGACTGCGAGCCACGCGAAGCGCCGCGGGCGGCTCGTACGTGCGCGACTCGTCGACGGTCGCGGCGACACGCCGCAGACGCACCGCCGGCGACCCGAGCCACGACGACCCCGCCTTCGCTTTCGCCGGCGCCGCCGACAGCACCGCGATGAGGCCGTCCTTGGGAACGCGGTGGCCCGGTGCCACCATCCCGGAGTTGCCCACGAACGCACGCTTGCCGATCTTCACGCGATCGACCCGCATCCACCCGCCACCGAGCTCGTAGGAGGCGACCATCGTGTCATCGGCGAGGAACGCGCCATCCTCGATCGTCGTCATCGCGGGAATCAGCAGCACCGTCGAGGCCTCCACGTTGCGCCCGACCGAGGCCCCCAGCATTCGGAGCCAGACGGGGGTGAACAGGCTCGAATAGAGCGGGAACAGCACCGTCCGTGCCGAGTCGAGAAGGCGCTCGGTCGTCCAGACCTGCCAGCCGAGCCGGCTGCGCACCGGGTAGGACCCCTCACGAAGACCGAGCGAGAGCAGCCGTACCGCGAGCACGACGGTGCCCGCGAACACCACGCCCGCCGTCAGGATGCCGGGCACGAGCCACGCGAGACCGATGAGCGCCGCCTCACCGAGCGTCGCCGCGTTCCGCATCGCGAGGGCCATCAGGCCACCACCGGCAGCGAAGGCGACGATCGGCAGCAGCGCGAGTGCGAGGGCCGAGACGATGTAGGCCCAGAGCCAGCGGTGCGGAGCCGGCGCGCGTCCGGGAGGCCAGTCGGCCGCCGGCTCGCCCACGCGCACGGCGGGCGAACCGGCCCACGCCTGGTCGGGCTTGACCCGGCCGAACACGGCGGAGCCGGGAGCGACGCGGGCGCGCTGCCCGATCTTGGTGCCCGGGGCGAGCGTGCTGCGGGCGCCGATCACGGCATCCGCATCGATCCGGATGCCCCCCACCCGCACCGTGTCGCCGTCGACCCACATGCCGCTGAGGTCGACCTCGGGGTCGATCGCCGCATTGTCGCCGACCTGCAGCATCCCCGTGATCGGAGGCAGCGTGTGCATGTGGACATCGCGGCCGATGGACGCGCCGAGGGCTCGCGCGTAATAGGTCACCCACGGCGCGCCGACGAGTCCGACGGCGTCGACCTGGTCGGCGATCTGCTCTGCGAGCCAGAGGCGGAGGTGGATGCTGCCGCCACGCGGGTAGTCCCCGGGCTGGAGCCCGGCAAGCAGTGCCCGGGCCGCGCCGACCGCGATCGCCATGCGACCGAACGGCGTCGCGAACACGACCAGTCCCGCCGCGAGCACCCACCACGGGACGTCCGGGAGGAACTCGAAACCTCCCGTGAGCTGCAGGAGCATGCCGGCGGTGAGCAGGTAGAGCAGCCACCGGATGCCCGACAGGATGAACAGCGGCACACCCAGGAGGGTCTGCACGATCCCGGTCGTGGCAGGCGTCGGGAGCGACCGACGGTACTCGCCCGCCGAGGCCCCGTCGTCGGCATCCGTGTCGGGAAGCAGGGAAGCCATCGCCCCGAGCCGCGGCATGTCGTAGATGTCGGCGACGGTGAACTCCGGAAGCCGCACGCGCACCCGCGATGCCAGCTGCGCCGCCGCAAGGGATCCGCCGCCGAGATCGAAGAAATCCGAGCTGCGGTCATCGGCGGGAAAGCCCAGCACCGCCTGCCACTGCTCGGCAAGCCATGCCTCGTTCGTGGACAGACCCGCGACCGGCTGCTCGGCGCCGGGAACCGGCCACGGCAGCGCGGCACGATCGACTTTGCCCGAGGTGCGCGCGGGCAGATCGGGCAGCAGCGCGAACAGCGGCATGATGCCGGCCGGCAACCGCTCGACCAGAGCGGCCCGTGCCGCCGCACGATCGAAACCGTCGGGCTCGTCCACCACGATGTAGCCGACCAGGACGGGGTTCCCGGCGTCCGAGGTCCGCACGGCTGCCGTCGCCGCGGTCACCCCGGGAAGATCCTGGAGAGCAGCCTCGACCTCGCCCAGTTCGATGCGGCGTCCGCCGATCTTGACCTGGTCGTCGGCACGTCCGAGGAAGACGAGACCCTCGGGTTCGTAGCGGACGAGGTCTCCCGAGCGGTAGGCGCGCTCCCACCCGAGGGTCGGCATCGGCGCGTACTTCTCGGCATCCTTCACCGGGTCGAGGTAGCGAGCGAGCCCCACCCCGCCGATGATGAGCTCGCCGCTCTCCCCCTCCGCGACCGGGGTGCCGCCCGCATCGACGACCGCGAGCGCCCATCCCTCCAGGGGAAGCCCGATCCGGACGGGAGCATCGGGCACCAACGGCGCCGCGCACGAGACGACCGTCGCCTCGGTAGGGCCGTACGTGTTCCAGACCTCGCGGCCCTCCGCCGCAAGACGCGTGCCCAACTCGGGTGGCACGGCTTCGCCGCCGAAGATCAACAGGCGGACGTTGTCGATCGTCGCGCTCGGCCACATCGCTGCGAGAGTGGGCACCGTCGAGATCACGGTGATTCCCTGCCGCGCAAGCCAGTTCGCGAGATCGACTCCCGACCGCACGAGCGATCGCGGAGCGGGAACGAGGCAGGCTCCGTGCGCCCACGCGAGCCACATCTCTTCGCAGGATGCGTCGAAGGCCACCGAAAGCCCGGCGAGCACCCGGTCGGCGGTGCCGAGCGGCTCGTCCTGGAGAAAGAGACGGCTTTCGGCATCCACGAACGCCGCCGCGCAGCGATGCGTGACCGCCACGCCCTTCGGGACTCCCGTCGAGCCCGAGGTGAAGATGATCCACGCATCGTCGTCGGGCTCGGGCTGCCGCAGGATGTCGAGCGCGCGTGTGTGGCCGGCGGGGGCATCGCCGGCGAAGAGGTCCTCATCTCCCGCGTCGTCGGCGTCATCCGTCTCGTCCACGCGCGGGATCTCGGCTGTCACATCCGACGGTTCGGCCGGATCGTCACCGGGCGCGCCGTGAGCCGGGGAGTAGAGCCCCCGACCCGTGATGACACCTCTGACACCCGCCTCTCCGAACACGAGCGCGGCGCGTTCCTCGGTGTCATCGGCGTCGACGGGCACGTACGCGGCGCCCGCGGCCATGACCCCGAGGATCGCGATGTACAGCTCCTTGGTTCCCGAGGTCATGCGAATGCCGACGCGGTCCCCATGCCCCACGCCCGCCGAGGCAAGGCGCGAGGCGGTGAGGGCGACCCGCGCTGCGAGCTCGCGATAGCTCAGGGCGGCGCCGGCACCGTCATCGATCGCGGAGGCCTCGGGGTGGCGGCGCACTGTCTCCTGGAGGACGTCGATGAGAGTCCGCGGCGAGGAGGCGAGGGCGGCTCGATCGAGGACGCTCGACTGGTCGTGGGTCACCGTACGACGGTACCCGCGACCATGGCCGCGTGAGCCGCACACACCGCAGACCGCCTGAGCCCGTTTACCTCGTGTTCACCTCTACCAACCGAACCCTTAAGAGTCGCTGTCTAGCGTCGCCTGCGTGCCCTGCACCGGGCCACTCACGAAAACCTGACACAGTGAAGGATTCACAGTGAAGATCAACCGCTTCGCCCAGCTGGGCGCTGTCGCAGCTGTCGCCACTCTCGCACTCGCCGGCTGCGCCACCAACGAGTCCAGCGGCGGCTCGACCGAAGAGCCGATGGAGTCCACTCTTTCCGGGACGATCGGCGGCACGGGTTCGTCCGCGCAGACCGCCGCTCAGGAGGCGTGGGTTGCCGGCTTCCAGACGGCGAACCCCGACGTCACCGTCAACTACGAGCCCACCGGTTCGGGCACGGGCCGCGAGAACTTCGTCGCCGGCGCCAGCCAGTTCATCGGTTCGGACCGCTCGTTCAACGACGAGGAGCTCGCGGGCTCCTTCGCCGCGTGCGCGAACGACGGTGAGGCCGGCATCGTCCAGCTGCCGATCTACATCGCCCCGATCGCCGTCGCGTTCAACCTCGAGGGCATCGACTCGCTGAACATGACCCCCGACGTCATCGCGGGCATCTTCGCGGGCACGATCACCAACTGGAACGACGAGGCCATCGCGAGCCTCAACGAGGGGGTCGAGCTCCCCGACCTGGCGATCTCGCCGGTTCACCGCTCGGACGACTCGGGCACCACCGAGACGTTCACCGACTACCTCTCGCAGGCCGCACCGACCGTGTGGACCTACGAGGCCGACGGCGTGTGGCCGATCGAGGGCGGCGAGGCTGCGCAGGGCACCTCGGGTGTCGTCGACGCGACCAAGAGCGGCAACGGAACCATCACCTACGCCGACTCCTCGCAGGTCTCCGGCCTGGGCACCGTCTCCGTCGGTGTCGGCGGCGAGTTCGTCCCCTACTCGGCTGAGGCTGCTGCGGCGATCGTCGACGCGTCGCCGTTCGTCGAGGGCCGCGGCGAGGGTGACCTCTCGATCGAGATCGACTACGCGACCGAAGAGGCCGGGGTCTACCCCATCGCCCTCATCAGCTACCTGATCGGCTGCATCGAGTACGAAGACGCGAACACCGCCGAGCTCGTGTCGGCGTACTTCACCTACGTCGCCAGCCCCGAGGGTCAGGACGCCGCTGCCGAGAACGCCGGTTCGGCTCCGATCTCCGAGTCGCTGCGTGAGCAGGTCGACGCTGCGATCGCACTGATCGGCTGATCTCTTCCCCGCGACTGCCCGGTTCGGTACATTCACGGATGGACCGAACCGGGCAGGCTGAGCAAGGGGGCCGGACCTCCCGGAATCCTCGCTGAGCCTGACCCGGACTCGACACGAAGGACACGTACATGGCGACGAGCACGGACGCGGGGCCGGTAACCGCGACAAAGATCACAGCCCGCAAGAGACCCGGGGATGTGATCTTCTCGGGGACGGCACTGGGCGCCGGGATCACCATCCTGGTCGTGCTCGCGGCGGTCACCGTCTTCCTCATCGCCGAGAGCGTTCCCGCATTCACGACCCCCGCTGACGAGAACCCGATCCTCAAGGGCACATCGTTCCTCGAGTACGTCTGGCCGCTCATCTTCGGCACGATCTGGTCGTCGATTCTCGCGCTGGTCATGGCAGCGCCGGTGGCGATCGGAATCGCCCTGTTCATCTCCCACTACGCGCCGCGGCGCGCGGCCGCGGTCCTCGGCTACATCATCGATCTTCTCGCCGCCGTCCCCTCGGTGGTCTTCGGCCTCTGGGGCGGCCTCGTCCTCGCCGGCTTCGTCCAGCCGTTCTACGTCTGGCTGAACACCTACCTCGGATGGTTCCCGCTCTTCAGCGGCCAGGTCTCGGCCACGGGACGCACCATCCTCACGGCGGCGCTCGTCCTGGCGATCATGGTCCTTCCGATCATGACCGCGATTTCTCGCGAGGTGTTCCTGCAGACCCCGGTCCTCCACGAAGAGGCAGCCCTCGCGCTCGGCGCGACGCGGTGGGAGATGATCAAGATGGCCGTGCTGCCCTTCGCCCGCGGCGGAATGGTGTCGGCGGCGATGCTCGCTCTGGGTCGAGCGCTCGGTGAAACGATGGCCGTGACGATGGTCCTCTCGGTGTCGGGCGTGGTCACCTTCGAGCTGCTGACAGCAACCAACCCGACCACGATCCCCGCCAACATCGCGCTCAGCTTCCCTGAGGCCTACGGCACGGGAATCAGCGTCCTGATCGCGACCGGTCTGGTCCTGTTCGTGGTCACCTTCGCCGTCAACGCGATCGCTCGCTGGATAGTCAACCGCCGCGCTGAATTCTCGGGAGCCAACTGATGACCACCGCTACTGCTACCGAGTCCCGTCCCACCGCGAACCACTTCGCGAACGGGCGGCTTCCCAAGGGAACCAGCTGGCTCCTGCTCCTCGGCTCCTGGCTGGTCATGGGCCTGGTCTTCTTCCTCGTCAACCTCGGCCAGCCGATCGCGAACTTCAACATCGTCGCAACCGTCTTCCTCGGCGCAGTCCTCTACGCGGTGCTCATCTTCGTGGTCGCATCCATCGTCGAGGGACGCCGTAATGCGACCGACAGGTTCGTCACCGCGGTCGTCTCGGCAGCGTTCATCGTCGCCCTGCTGCCGCTGGTATCGCTGCTGTTCACGGTCCTGGTCAACGGTCTCGCTCGCTTCGACATCGCCTTCTTCAGCGAGTCCATGCGAAATGTCGTCGGCGCCGGCGGCGGCGCTGCCCACGCGATCGTCGGTACGCTCCTGATCACGCTGACCGCGACGATCATCTCGGTGCCGATCGGCCTGATGACCTCGATCTACCTGGTCGAGTACGGCAACGGCGGCAAGCTCGCTCGGGCCATCACCTTCTTCGTCGACGTCATGACCGGCATCCCGTCGATCGTCGCGGGTCTGTTCGCCTACGCGGTGTTCGTGATCTTCTTCGGCGCGGGATATTCGTCGGGCTTCGAGGGTGCCATCGCGCTGAGCGTGCTCATGATCCCGGTCGTCGTACGCTCCTCCGAGGAGATGCTGCGCCTCGTCCCGAACGAACTACGCGAGGCGTCCTACGCGCTCGGTGTGCCCAAGTGGCTCACCATCGCGAAGGTCGTGCTCCCGACATCCATCGCCGGTATCACGACCGGAATCATGCTCGCCATCGCCCGCGTCATCGGTGAGACCGCTCCGCTGCTGCTGACGGCAGGCTTCACCCAGAGCATGAACTGGAACATCTGGGACGGGAACATGATGACCCTCCCGGTGTTCGTCTACAACCAGTACGCCAACCAAGGCACCAGCCCCGACTCGGCTATCGCCCGCGCCTGGGCCGGGGCCTTGACCCTGATCCTCATCGTCATGGTGCTCAACCTCGCCGCCCGCCTTGTCGCGAAGTTCTTCGCGCCCAAGACCGGTCGCTGAACCCGAAGGAAATATCCGTGTCCAAGCGCATCGATGTCAACGACCTCAACGTCTACTACGGCAACTTCCTCGCCGTCGAAGGCGTCTCGCTCGCGATCGAACCCCGCTCGGTGACGGCCTTCATCGGCCCCTCCGGCTGCGGCAAGTCGACCTTCCTTCGCACGCTCAACCGGATGCACGAGGTGATCCCCGGCGCCCGGGTCGAGGGCGAAGTGCTCATCGACGGAGACAACCTTTACGGCCCCGGCGTCGACCCCGTGCTTGTGCGGCGTCAGGTGGGCATGGTCTTCCAGCGCCCCAACCCGTTCCCGACGATGTCGATCCGTGAGAACGTGCTCGCCGGCGTCAAGCTCAACAACCAGCGCATGTCCAAGAGCGACCAGGACGCGCTCGTCGAGAAGTCGCTGCAGGGCGCGAACCTCTGGAACGAGGTCAAGGATCGCCTCGACCGCCCGGGTTCGGGCCTCTCGGGCGGTCAGCAGCAACGCCTGTGCATTGCCCGCGCCATCGCCGTCGAGCCCGACGTGCTGCTGATGGATGAGCCGTGCTCGGCGCTCGACCCGATCTCGACCCTTGCCATCGAGGACCTGATCGAGGAACTCAAGAGCGAGTACACGATCGTGATCGTGACCCACAACATGCAGCAGGCCTCGCGCGTGTCGGACAAGACGGCGTTCTTCAACATCGCCGGGACCGGCAAGCCGGGCAAGCTCATCGAGTACGACGAGACCACGACGATCTTCACGCGCCCGAAGGTCAAGGACACCGAGGACTACGTCTCGGGCCGCTTCGGGTAAGCATCCGTTTTGGATGAGGGGGCGTGGCGATCAGGCCGCGCCCCCTCTCTCGTTCGGTCGCAACGGCGCATTCCCTAGCCGATACGCCGGGCCGAGGCATCGGTGATCGGCACACTCGGCGGCAGGCCGTCGTAACGGCGCTGCCCTCTCGCGGCGAGGACGAGCGTCAGTCGCGGGGGCTGAGCAGATAGGCGTTCAGACCCGCCGTGAATGCGGCATCCGTCGGGATCGCGACGCCGTCGACGGCGGTGATCGGCGCGGCGAGGCGGACGCTCGAGACCAGCCAGGCCGCATCGACGGTCGCGAGGGCATCCGTCGGGATCTGCTCGTAGCCCGTCTCGAACCCCCGTTGTTCGAGGTGGGCGAAGAGGCTCAGCTGCGTCGTGCCATGCAGGATGCCGCCCGTCGGCGCCGGCGTCGTGAAGCGGTCTGCGCGACGCAGCACGAGCGAGGCGGTGGGCGCCTCGAGCACGAAACCATCGGTCGTGGTGAAGATCGCATCATCCGCCCCGCGCCGCCGGGCTTCGCGAAGCGCGGCCATGTTGACGGCATACGAGAGGGTCTTGGCGCCCAGGAGCAGCCAGGGTGCTCGGGCGGGAACGGTCGAGTCGTACCCGCGATCGAGGGTCACGACACGGATGCCGCGCTCCCGCGCAGCCGTGAAGTCCGCTGCCGGCGCAAGAGTCGCCCACGCCGTCGGAGTCGGTCCGTGCTCGATCCCGCGACTGAGGATGAGTTTGATCACCGACTCCCCCGCGCTCGCGTGCGCGGCGACCTCGTCGATGGCCGCTCGCCACTGTGCGAGATGCGGTGCGGGAAGATCGCAGATACGCGCGGAGTGAGCCAGCCGCTCGAGGTGCGCGTCGACTTCCTGTGCGTGCCCGTCGACGACACCGATCGACTCGAAGATGCCGTCCCCGCGCTGTGTGCTCAATTCCCCGACGCTCAACGCCGGCGCCTCGGGGTCGACAGGCGCGAACGTGTCTGCGAAGTCCGTGCGGTCAGCATCCACGTCGACCGGCTGGATCATGAGGGCATACGTCGTGGGCATGAGATGAAGCCTACGCGGCGGAATACCCACCGCGTCGTGGCGGTTAGACTGGGGTAGCCGGGCCGCAGTAACCCCGGGCTCCATCTTCTGCCGCTACGAGCGGCCACGCGCCGAGAGGCGTTCTGCGGCCCGGCACTTTCTTGCCCGACCTGCGGGCTGTCCTTCGGGCGCGCACCCTTTCCGGACGCACCGTCTGGATGCCCAACCCACACATTTCCGCATGAACCCACAGCATCCGGCGCCCGAAACCGGAGGGTTCGCGACGGATGCTGTGGGTTCGCGCCAGGGGGCGCGCGAGGATGCCGGCGGCGCGGCGCGCCGGGTCAGGTGAGGGATTCGCGACGCCACAGGGCCGCGCACGCGCTCAGATCGGATGCGTAGTCGCTCAGTCGCAGGGCTCGGGTCGTGAAGGCGGCGCTGCGGTCGGACTCGGTCGCGTCGTAATCGTCGGCGAGGTAGGTGGCGCCAGCGGCCTGCACACGGCAGAACGCGGCAGCGCGATCGAGGGCGACGGCAAAATCGCCCCGGAAAAGCCCCCGAAGGATCGTGTCGACGAGTGTCACGAGCTCGTCCGGGCTCGCGGGCACCGGCGCCCCGGCGATGAGCGCGTCGGCGGTCTCGAGCGCGGCGCGTCCGCGCTCATAGGTAAGCGCCGCGGTGAGCGGGTCGTCGTGGATCATGAGCTGCACCAGATACAGCCGCCACAACGCCCCGGGAAGGGTCTTGGCTGGCGAGCGGGACCACAACTCCGCGATGTCGTCGATGCCGTGCTCAGCAGTGAACGCCACGAGCCTTTCCACCACGGCCTCGTCGGGGTCGGCGCGAACGCGAGACAGCAGCGCCTGCGCCGTCGAATGGGCCACCCGGGATACTTCTGCGGGGTCTTCCGCCGCGAACAGCCGGTCGAACAGCTCCGCGGGTCTGCGCACGGGCTTGTGATAGGGCCGGGAGTCGTCAGTCACTCGCTCCAGGGTAGTCGCGACGGCCTCGGCTCAGGTCGGAATTGCAACGATCGCGTCGCCGGAAGGAACACCATCCGGCGACCCGCCCTGGGGTTCGACAGTGATCGCGATGACGTCCCCGGGCTCCATTTCGCCCTGCAGCAGCCACGTGTCCTGCTCGCCGCCGCTGGGGTCGAAGGCGCCCGCTGCGATCGGGACATCGTCCCGGATGAACCACAGTTCGAAGCTGCGGTCATCGGGGATCTGCGGCAGCCCGTCCGACACGATCACGGCCTTGCCGAGGGATTGCGACCAGTAGACCGTGGACTCTCCTTCGCCGCCCTCGATCTCGGCCGCCGCGGATTGGGCATCCGGCGCCGCCCGCACCTGCTCCAGCGCGAGGACGGCGTCGGACGGACGATTGAGCCAGTCGTTGACGCTCACGGCCGTGAACCCGAGCGCGACCAGCAGGACGAAGGATGCTGCGAGCGCGAACATGCTCCGCATCCACCGCGTTCGCGATCGCGTCTGGATCACACCGGTGTTCGGTCGCGGTTCAGCGCCGACAGGAACGGCATCCGTCTGTGGTGCCAGCGCGATGCGCGTAAGGATGTGGTGCCGAAGCTCTGCGGGCGGCTCGACCTCGGGCGTGTAGTCGGCGAGAGCGGCAGCCGTCTCGAGGTCGCGCTCGGCGATGCCTCGCCACTCCGGATGCATCGCGAGGGCGAGATCGAAGGTCTGTTGCTGCTCGGCGTCGAGGGCGCCCAACGCCGACGCCGCCGACAGCTCGGCGAACTCCTTCTCGTTCATGAGGCCACCCCCATCTCTGCTCTCAGGCGCGACAGTCCGTCACGCATCCGGGTTTTGATTGTTCCTAGCGGCGCTCCCACAAGCGCCGCGATCTCGCTCTGACTGTAACCCCCGAAATATGCGAGAGTCAGGGCCTCGCGCTGTGAGTCGGGAAGGGCGGCGAGAGCCTCTGTCACCCGTCGGCTCTCGATCCGCAGCTCCGCCTGCTCGGCGACCCCGTCGTGGGCGACGTCGATGTCACGGAACCCGATCCGGATGTCGCGTTCGACGCTCGCCTGCGACGACCGCACGCGGTCGACGGCTCGGCGGTGTGCGATCGTCAGCACCCAGGACCTGCCCTGTCCCTTGTTCGGAGCGAAGCGGGCGGCGGATTGCCACACTTCCAGGAACACTTCCTGGAGGACTTCCTCACTCTGGGAACGATCGACCAGAACCCGCAGGATAAGTCCGAAGACCCGCGCCGAAAGCATGTCGTAGAGGCTCGCGAACGCCTGCTGATCTCCACGCGCAGTGCGTTCGAGAAGCTCGGCGACGTGATCGACGGCATCCGTCCCGTCGTCTGGCACGTCCATGCCGTCGATCACCATGGATCCAGCATGCCGCATGATTTCCCATCCGATGTCGCCGCGCTTCCGAAGACCCCTGTGTACGCCGCACGTGCGGACGATCGAGAGCCCCGACGAGGCTCCGAATACACCGGAGGAACAATGCTGATCACCAAGAAGTCCCGCATCGCAGCCGGCGCCTCGCTGGCGTTCGTCGCCGCGTTCGCCCTGTCCGCCTGCTCCACCGCGAGCACGGAGGGCACGGATGACGAGATGGCCGAAACGCCGATGGCCGAAGAGACCGCACCCATGGACGACATGGAGGAGATGGACGCCGCCGCCTACCTCGTGGGACCGGGCTGCATGGAGTATGCCGAGGCTGTGCCTTCCGGGGCCGGATCGGTCGACGGCATGGCGATGGATCCCGTCGCCACGGCAGCATCCAACAACCCGCTGCTGACGACCCTCACGGCGGCCGTCAGCGGTCAGCTGAACCCCGACGTGAATCTGGTCGACACCCTCAACGGCGGCGAGTTCACCGTCTTCGCGCCCGTCGATGACGCCTTCGCGAAGATCGACCAGGCCACGATCGACACGCTGTCGACCGACTCAGCGCTACTGACCTCGATCCTCACCTACCACGTGGTTCCCGGTCAGATCCTGCCGGAGGACCTCCCCGGCACCCACGCGACCGTGCAGGGCGCCGACGTCGAGGTGACCGGCTCGGGCGACGAGCTCATGGTGAACGACGCCATGGTCATCTGCGGCGGGGTCCAGACCGCCAACGCGACCGTCTACCTCGTCGACACGGTGCTCATGCCTCCCATGTGAGCGCCGGTTGGCGATCCCCCAGGGTGGAGGGGTAGTGGAGCCGTCGGTGTCTTCGGATGCCGGCGGCTCCGCTGCGTCCGGCACTGCGCCTACGGATGCCAGTGGGCTGACTCAGTCCCCGGGTCGGCGCCACGTGACGCCAGGGAAGCGTGCGAAGTCTCCGTCGAAGGTCACGACCGTGGCGCGATTCTCGATCGCGAGGGCGGCAAGGTGCGCATCCGTCACGAGGTTCCCGCCGGTTCCGGTCACAGCGAGCAGGGAGCGCATCCGGTCGAGGTGTCCTGCCCCCGGCTCGGGGCTCACAACGCTCGGGCACCTCATCCACCGGTTGACGATGTCGAACGCGTCGTCGGGGTCGAGCGGATGCGGGAAGATGCGCGGACTGGTCGTGAAACGCACGAACGCCAGGGCGCACACCCACGGGATCGCCACGGTCTCGCTGGCGCTCAAGGCGCCGTCGAGCCACGCCTTGGCCTCCGTGTGGTGGCGGGCGTCAGCGTCCACGGCATAGAGGAGGACATTGGCATCGACCAGCTTCATTTGCCGAGTTCGTGCTTCTGCGCGATGGCCTCATCTTCGAGATCGGCCGCGAGAGCCAGAGCCCGATCTAGCGGAACGCGCGCCTGCCCGAGCTGACGAACGGGAGTCTCGAAGGGCGCAGCCGCGTCGGGTGCAAGCCCCGCAAGGATCGCCGAATTCACCGCATCCTTGAACGACAGCCCGCGCTCTCGCATGACCTTGCGCACAGCCTCCTCCGCGGCGGGGGTCAGGGTGATCGTCGTGCGCACGCGAGCATCATCTCATCCGAATCGATGATGCTTTGATGCGCGGGAGCGATCCGGAGATCTCGCTTCCGGGGCGCCGTCGAACGCCGAGCGCGCACGAAGTAGGCTGGGAGGCCTGGGGCCTGTAGCTCAGTCGGTAGAGCATCGGACTTTTAATCCGCGGGTCGAGGGTTCGAGCCCCTCCGGGCCCACCACAAAACCGAACTATTCCCGAATCACCCTCTGACCAGGGTGATTTCTTGCATCTCGGCGCCCGGTCGGTACATCACGGTTCATCCCGCCTGTACGCCCGATTCGCGGCCTGACCTCTGTTCTCTTTTTTCGAACCCCATGAGGGGTCTTGGCATCGGTACACGTTTCGGACGTTTGAGTCACCCCTGTCGGATGTACCGATGGTGTTGTAGCGCGCACAACCAAGAGCGTCCCGTCGATGACTCGCCGGCCGGGCTATTTGAATAGTTCGTCGCGCGTGTATCCCGCGTGATTGCGGCGGCTGTAGATCTGTATCAGCGCGACCGCCAGGGCACACACTGCTGCGGCGAGAGTCGTCTCGATCCAACCGAGCGGGAGAATGCTCGACCAGAAGATGCGGCCCGCGAGGAGTATGTAGAAGGCGCACACGAACATGAATGAGGCGTAGGCAAGTTCTCGGTGCAGCCCACGTGAACTCGCCCCGTCCGCGATCCCGCAGATGAGGCCAGACAAGAACCAGACGCCCCCGTACACCGCGGCAGCCCAGATCGTCGCCACTTCGTTCTGCTGCGCGACCGCACATGCCATTGCCGGCAAGAAAGCGATCGTCGTCAGCGTGTTCACGAGCATGAACCACTTGAGATTTGTGTTTCGAATCACGGCGAGGTTCATTTGGCGCCTCTTTCGATGATCGCCTGCACTTCAGCTGCGGCGAACGGAAGAATGTTCCGAGCAGCGAACGACTCGAGAACGGTTACCCCTAGCTCAGACAAGGAGAACAGGTTTCTCGGGGGACCATGGCGGGTCGGTTCCTGACGGCGATCCACGAGCCCGACATCCGCATGCCGACGTAGCTGCCGGTAGAGCACCTGCTCCGACGGACGATAAGTCCCGCCGCTCATCCGTTCAACGCCGTGCCGGATCATGGTCACATCCGAGGCCTCACGATCGAGAACTACGAACGTCCAGAACGTGAGGAGACCCTGCCGAAAAACGCTCTCCCAGCTCTCAAGTAGACCGGTAACGGACGGACGGTTATGCATGCCTAGTATTATACTCCCGATATAATTCATGTCAATAAGCGCGTGCCACTCAGGCCCGTGGGCAAGTACACACTGCTTCACGATCAGTGACACCTATGCTCAACCTGCCGATCCCACCTGCCTAGGACGGGCGCCGACCACGCGGACGAAGCTCCACACCAGCCGCCCGCAACTGCCGGGCAACCCGGTTCGGTCCCATCTGGTGCTGAGCTGCGAGTTCGGCCAGCGTCGCCCCCTGGGCATAAGCGTCCGCCAAGACCTGCTGCTCAGGCGTCACGATTCCGGATAGACGCTCGAGACCTTGTCTTCGCACGATCTCGTGCAACGTCGAGCGGTGCACGTCGAGCTTCCGCGCCCACTCCCGAACGTTGCCACCACGGCGATACGCTTCACAGAACTCGGCAATCTCGGCAGACGTGAGCCGCTTGGCCTGGCGCGGAACCAGTCGCTCCGTGACGGCCCGCACCTCTGTTAGAACAGCCAATTTACGGAAGCGAGCCGCGTCCACCGATTTTCTCGAGTACGCGTTCACGAGCCCCACCATGTCAGCGTTACTCGAAAAATCGCCAGAAGGGCGTTTCCGGGGATCCCGGCGATGATCATCTCGGGGGCACAGCCGACACACGCAGGACGTACTGACTGACGTCTCGGTCCATCGGCAGTTCGAACGTTCGCGGCGCGGAGTCCGCGGTGCATTCGCCTGCGATACCCCATGCAGTCAGTTCGACGGAAATGACCATCTGCTCATCGTCTATCGAGTCGGCCGCCGGCACCCAGGGGCAGCTCCCCGACCCCACTGTGGTGATCACAAGCACAGGTCCGTGCGCTATCGCCGTCATGCCTTCAGGGGGTCGCCAATCAGGTCGAGAGGCGTTCCGGTCAGTGTCGGGTTGCCAAAATACCCAGGCGCCTCGGCCGGAGGAGCCGGTCGGTGATCGGCGGTCGAACACGCGCCCAGCAGGAGGGCAGCCATGAGGACACCGGATAGTCCGACGGTTCTGAACACGTACGCGACTTTACGGCTACCCCCGTTGCCGGAAACCCTCTCTCGCGCAGACTCAACCGGCGCGGGTGCCCTCTCAGCACCTCGGTCACTCGACCTCGACGTGATCTCCCACACGGATGACTCCGCCGCCTTCGACGGGAAGCAGCAGGACGCCGAGGGTAGGTGCGGCCTGATCGAACTGCGTCGTCAGGATGCGCAGCAGGTTCGCATCCCGCTCCCCGCTGTCGGGATTGGCCATGATGGCGGTGCAGCGCCGGATGGGTTCCGACACCACGAAACGCACCGCGCCGATCCTCACGACCCCACCCCAGGTGAGCTCGTCCCAAGCAGGCACACCCGAGACGACGATGTTCGATCGGAACCGGCGATCGTCGACCGGGACGTCGACGAGACTGTCGATCGCAGCGACGGATGCTGACGTGTGAAGCGAGATGTAGCCGCGAGCGCGGTCCTGGAACCGGGCATTCGCGCCGTCGCCGACCAGCCGCAGTGGGAGCCGCCCCGCACCGCGCAGCCTGCGCGCATCCGGACCGGCGGTCACGGCATCCGTCACCGCCGCCTCGATCTCGCGCCGACCGTCGGGGTCGAGCCCCGCGTCGACGAGCACGCGGGAGCCGTCCGTGATGCGCAGCCGACGGCTTTCTGCGTCGTAGGCCAGGCGAAGTCGGGCCAGCGAGGGCACATCCATGAGCGCGAGTCCCTGACTCTTGGGCCAGTGGTCGAGGCCGTCGACGCGCTCGGGCTCGACGGCGCTCGCGAACCGGAATGCGAGGACCCGATCGCCCTCGATCCGCCCATCGGGCTGCACGACCAGCTCGTCGCGCTCCTCCGGCGTGAAGCCCTTCACGGGATACCGGAACAGTGCCGCGACAGTCCCCATGCACACATCGTCGCACGCCCTCCGCGACGACAATCGAATAGACTGCGATCGATGGATGCTGGAACGGATGCCGCGCTCACGTCGCTGGGGGACCCGACGCGCGCCCGCATCCTGCACCTCATGCGCACCTCGCCCGACGGCAGAGTGCTCGTGGGGCGCCTTGCCACCGAGCTGGGACTGCGGCAACCGACCGTGAGCCACCACATGAAGACGCTCCTGACCGACGGGATCGTGGTCCGCGAACCCGAGGGCCGTCAGGTCTGGTACTCGGTCGCACCGGATGCCGAGCAGCGGGTCGACGCGATTCTCGGGCGCCCGCGCGAGACGGCAGCCGTCGACCTGGATCGGATCGTCGACGATCTCACAACACGCTTCGACGGTCGCATTGATCCGACAGAGATCCGCGAGGTCGTCGCCGACAGTCATGAGCGCCTCGCCGCGGGAGGCTCCGCGCTGCTGGCGTCACGGACGTTCTCGTTCGCCGCGAGCAGACTCGAGGCGATCGCTCGCTCGTCGGCGCCCGCCATCGACGCCGACACCCCACCGAGCGTCCTGTTCGTGTGCGTCCAGAACGCGGGCAGGTCACAGTTGGCAGCCGGGATCCTGCGGCATCTCGCCGGAGATGCCGTGACCGTGCGCACGGCAGGGTCGGCCCCGACCGCCGAGGTGCGCTCGACCATCGTGACGGCGCTCGACGAGATCGGCGTCACGATCGGCGATGAGTTCCCCAAGCCCTTGACCGACGAGGCCGTCCGCGCCGCGGATGTCGTCATCACGATGGGATGCGGGGACGCGTGCCCGGTCTACCCGGGGCGCCGGTACCTCGACTGGGACCTCGAAGACCCCGTCGGCAAACCCCTCGCGGCCGTGCGCGGCATCCGCGACGACATCGAACGACGCGTGCGCGGGTTGCTCGCCGATCTGCGCGGCCCGGTCGCGCGCCACGGATGACGACACTCGAGTGACAAATCAATAGATCGTGGTCTATGCTTTTCTCGAAGCCCTCGAGAAAGGTGACCCCATGAGTGTCAAGCCCACCGTCCTGTTCGTCTGCGTCCACAACGCCGGCCGGTCCCAGATGGCCGCTGGGTACCTCGAGGCACTCTCGGGCGGCCAGATCGAGGTGCGCTCGGCCGGCTCCCAGCCCAAGGATCAGATCAACCCCGTCGCCGTCCAGGCGATGGCCGAAGAGGGCATCGACATCGCGGGCAACACCCCGAAGGTCTTGACGGTTCAGGCGGTGCAGGAATCCGACGTCGTCATCACGATGGGATGCGGGGACGCCTGCCCCATCTACCCCGGCAAGCGCTACGAGGACTGGCAGCTCGACGACCCGGCCGGCCAGGGCATCGAGAGCGTGCGCATCATCCGCGACGACATTCGCGGGCGCGTGGAGAACCTCATCGCCGAGCTGGTCCCGGCAGGAGAACGGGCATGAGCGCCGGACGTGGGCAGGATCCGCTGCTTTCGGTCGAGGCGACCCTGCGTCGCGCGACGCAGCGACTGGCCCACCAGTTCGCGGGCATCGTGAACGAAGAGACCGTCGAGCGGGTCGTGTTCGAGTCGTACACGGCGCTTGCCCGCACCGCGCGGGTGGACACCCACCTGGCGAGCCTGGCCGAGAAGTTCGCGCGCGACCGCCTGACCGCGCTCGCCCAGTCCAAGGGCCTCATTGCCAAGCCGGCGCCGGAGGTGCTGTATGTGTGCGTGCAGAACTCGGGACGTTCGCAGATGGCCGCTGCGCTCACCCGCGCCATCGCCGGCGATCGTGTTCACGTCCGCTCCGCCGGATCGCAGCCGGGGGTGTCGATCCTGCCGAGTGTCGTCACGGTGCTCGAAGAGATCGGCATCAACGTCGACGAGGAGTTCCCCAAGCCCTTGACCGACGATGTCGTGCGCGCGGCGGACGCTGTCATCACGATGGGCTGCGGGGACGCGTGCCCGGTCTATCCGGGTAAGCGCTACCTCGACTGGGAGCTCACGGATCCGGCGGGGCTCGACCTGGATGGTGTCCGCGAAGTCCGGGACGAGATCCGACGCCGCGTCGAAACGCTCGTCACCGAGCTCGTCGGCTGATCGGCCCCCGCACCGTGCACCCCGCTCCTCTGCTTCGCCGCGCTTTCGCGGAGTTCCTCGGTACCGGACTGCTCGTCGCGGTCGTCGTCGGCTCGGGCATCATGGCGACCCGCCTGTCCGAGGATGTCGGCATCCAGTTGCTCGCGAACAGCATCGCGACAGCCCTGGGCCTGGCCGTGCTGATCCTGATGCTCGGGCCCGTCTCGGGCGCCCACTTCAACCCCGCCGTCTCGTTCGTGGACTGGCTGCTCGGCCGACGCCGCCGGGTCGGTCTATCGGCACCGACTCTCGCGGTGTACGTGATCGCGCAGATCGCGGGCGCCATCGGCGGGGCCGTCCTCGCGAACCTCATGTTCGACGTCCCGACGAGCCTGTCGACGACCGATCGTGCAACCCCGGCTACGCTCCTGGCCGAGGTCGTCGCGACGTTCGGGCTGATCCTGCTGATCGTGGCACTCGCGCGCACCGGCCGGGGGGCTGCAGCGGCTCCGGCCGTGGGCGCGTACATCGGTGCCGCGTATTGGTTCACCAGTTCGACATCGTTTGCCAACCCTGCCGTCACCGTCGGGCGCCTCTTCAGCGATACGTTTGCGGGAATCGGGGCGTCGTCGGTGCTGCCGTTCATCGGTGCGCAGCTGGTCGGAGCCGCGATCGCGGTGTTCGCGGCGATGCTGCTGTTCCCCCACGTCACGGATGCCGCCGAAGAGATCGTCATCCCGCAGCTGGACGCTGAGAGCCGCTGAAACCGACCCGACCCTGACCCTTCACCACCAGGAGCACCATGCATATCGTCGTGGTCGGCGGCAGCGATGCCGGAATCTCCGCCGCCTTGCGGGCGCGAGAACTGGACGCCGGTGCCGAGGTGACCGTGGTGGTCGCCGACAGCTATCCCAACTACTCGATCTGCGGCATCCCCTACTACTTCTCCGGTGATGTCTCACCGTGGCAAAGTCTCGCGCACCGGACGCACGCCGATCTGGAAGCGACAGGGATGGCGCTGCGCCTGGACACCCTGGCCACGCGCATCGACACGGCAGCGCGGCGTCTCTCGGTGCGCGACACGGAGGGCGGCGAGTCCGAGATCGCGTACGACGAACTGATCGTCGGCACGGGGGCGCTCCCCTCGCGCGCCGGGATCGACGGGCTCGAAGAGCTCGGCCCGGCTGACGGCGTGCACGTCATCCACTCGATGGGCGACACATTCGCGCTCGAACGCGACCTGCAGGAGCGCCAGCCGCGCACTGCCATCATCATCGGCGCCGGATACGTCGGACTCGAGATGGCCGAGGGCTTCGCGGCGCGCGGGATGGCGGTGACCCAGCTGCAGCGAGGACCCGAGGTGCTCTCGACGCTTGACCCGGAGCTGGCGTCGATCGTGCACGATGAGCTGGTCGCTCACGGGGTGACCGTCCACACCCGCACGATCGTGCGCAGCGTCGAGCGCACCGGTGCGGCACTGCGCGTACATGCCACGGTCGACGGTGAAGCGGTCAGCCACGACGCCGACGTCATCCTGCTGGTCGTCGGAGTGCGACCGATCACGGCGCTGCTCGAGCAGGCCGGTGCGCGATTGGGCGCCGGGCGCGCGGTCGTGGTCGACGAGTCCATGAGAACCGGGATTCCGCACGTGTTCGCTGCCGGTGACGGCGTCATCACGCATCACCGCCTGCTGGGCGAGACGTACCTTCCGCTGGGCACCACGGCGCACAAGCAGGGGCGGATCGCGGGCGAGAACGCGCTGGGCGGCGCGGCGCGATTTGCCGGTTCCGTCGGCACCCAGGTCGTCAAGGTGTTCGACGTTGTCGCGGCGCGCACGGGACTTCGCGACCACGAGGCCCGCGCCGCGGGCTTCGAGCCGGCAACTGTCGCCGCTGTCGCCGACGACCACAAGCGCTATTACCCCGGTGCGCAGCCGATCAGCATCCGGGTGACCGGCGACAGCGCGACGGGTCGGCTGCTCGGCGCACAACTGGTCGGGCGGCTGGGCACCGAGACCGCCAAGCGCGTCGACACGTACGCGACCGCGCTGTACGCGGGACTCTCGGTCGCGCAGGTCAGCGAGCTGGACCTCTCTTACACGCCGCCGCTGGGCTCACCGTGGGACGCCGTACAGGTGGCGGCCCAGGCCTGGGAGCGCCACCACACCCCCACCCCGCTCGAGGAGACGCCATGACCACCGTCCTGTTCATCTGCCAGCACAACGCCGGACGCTCCCAGCTGGGTGCCCACCTCATGAACCATGTCGCACCCGAGGGCGTCGTGGCCACCAGCGCGGGCCTCTCCCCCGCCGCGAGCATCAACCCCGCGATCGCCGCGACCCTCGCCGAGCTCGGCATCGACACCTCCGCGGCCGTACCCCGCGCTGTGACTGCCGAGGACCTCGCGGGCGCCGACGTCGTCGTCACGATGAAGCCGGGCCTGGCCCTGCCCGGGCCGGTCGCCGGAGAGCTCATCGAGTGGCAGTTCCCCGACCCCGCCAACTGGGATGCCGATGGGGCACGCGGGCTGCGCGAGGATGTTCTGCGCAGCGTGCGCGAGCTCGCCGCTCGCCTCTGACCGTTCAGCGCACCCGACGTCGGCGGTTCACCCCTACGAACGGCGCGCCCCGTAGACTCCGCCCGTGACCGCGGACGAGCCAGACACGACCTCCTCCGCATCCGTCGCGGCACGCGGGTCGGTGTGGGAGGTCTTCTGGGCGTTCCTGCGGCTGGGCGTGACCTCCTTCGGCGGGCCCATCGCTCACCTGGGCTATTTCCGCGATGACCTCGTGGCGCGCCGACGGTGGATGACCGACAAGGCATATGCCGATCTGGTCGCGCTGTGCCAGTTCCTGCCCGGGCCCGCCTCGAGCCAGGTCGGCTTCGCGATGGGCTTGCACCGCGCCGGCGCGCTCGGCGCGGTCGCGGCGTTCCTTGCTTTCACGCTGCCCTCGGCGATCCTCATGGTCGCTTTCGCGTTCGGGGCGGCGCTGTTCGAGGGAGTCATCGGCGAGGGCCTGCTGACCGGCCTCAAGATCGTCGCGGTGGCCATCGTTGCGCAGGCGGTCTGGGGCATGGCCAGGACCCTCACGCCTGATGCGCGCCGCGCCTCGGTCGCCGTCGTCGCCGCAGTCATCGCTCTGCTCCTGGCCGGATCGATCGGTCAGGTGCTCGCGATCGTGCTCGGCGCCCTGGCCGGCCTGATCCTGTGCCGTTCGCAGCCGGTCGCCGGCCTCGGCGACACCGGGCTGACGCGCTTCCCGGTGTCTCGGCGTGTCGGTGTCGTCAGCCTCTCAGCCTTCGTCGTCATCCTTCTCGGGATGCCGGTTCTCGCCGCGCTCACCGGCAACGGGTCGCTCTCCGTGTTCGACACCTTCTTCCGTGCCGGCGCCCTCGTCTTCGGCGGCGGACACGTCGTGCTCCCGCTCTTGCAGGCAGGAGTTGTCGAGACGGGGTGGGTGACGCCAGAGCAGTTCCTCGCGGGCTACGGTGCAGTCCAGGCGATGCCGGGCCCGCTCTTCACATTCGCGGCCTACCTCGGCACGCTCGCGACAGTCGGCCCCGGCGGCGTG
Organism: Microbacterium sp. bgisy207; assembly: GCF_057706855.1. Taxonomy (NCBI): domain Bacteria; kingdom Bacillati; phylum Actinomycetota; class Actinomycetes; order Micrococcales; family Microbacteriaceae; genus Microbacterium; species Microbacterium sp. bgisy207. The sequence goes on along the minus strand of NZ_JBYIPB010000002.1, from coordinate 163,036 downwards.
CTCGGCGCCGCGGTCGCGCTGACCGCGATCTTCCTGCCGGGCTTTCTCCTGCTGGTCGGCGTTCTCCCCTTCTGGAATGCGCTGCAGACCCGGACCTGGATGCAGGCACTCATGCGGGGGGCAAACGCCGCCGTGGTCGGCATCCTGGGGGCGGCTCTTTACGATCCGCTGTTCACGACCTCGATCATCGGACCAGGATCATTCAGCCTGGCCCTCGCGTGCTTCGTGCTGCTGATCTCCTGGCGATTGCCGCCGTGGGCCGTGGTACTGGTGGGCGGTGCCGGCGGCATCCTGCTGGCGGCTCTCGGCGCCCACTGATCTGTCCACGCAGATACCGGCAGGTCATGCAACCCCCGCCCCTGCCCGCTGCGGCGGGCATACGATGACGCTATGCCGTACATCCTCGCGATCGTGATCCTCGCCGTCGTCGCTGCGGTCGGGGTGTCGTGGCGGTTTCTGACCGCGGATGAGCGCACGAAGCCCCATAACGACATGCTTCGGGCGGGCCAGAGCCCTGACATCACCCCGAACGATGCAGCGCTGCGCGCGCAGGGCAAGGCGGCCTGGACGAGGATGTCGGGCGGCGCCTGATCAGACCGAGATCTCGACCAGCTGCGCGCCGGCGTACGCAACCTCAGCGAGCGCTGCCTCGCTCGACTCCGCGGCGACCCCGGCGACCAGGTTCGTGATCACGCGCACGCGACGCCCGTGCGCGATCGCGTCGAGCACCGAGGCGCGCACGCAGTAGTCGGTGGCGATTCCGGCGACATCGACCTCAAGGATCCCGTGGGCCGTGAGCAGATCCGACACTTTCGCCCCGTCATCCGTCGTGCCTTCGAACAGGGAGTAGGCCGGTTCGCCCTGGCCCTTCTTCACATGGTGGGTGACGGATGCCGTATCGAACGCGGGATCATACTCGGCACCCTCCGTCCCGCTGACGCAGTGCACCGGCCAGGTGTCGACGAAGTCCGGTTCGGGATGGAAATGCCCGCCGTTGTCGTGGTCGGGATGGTGCCAGTCGCGTGAGGCGACGATGATGTCGTACTCCTCGGCGTGCGTGACGAGGTACCGCGAGATCCGTTCGGCCACGGCGTCCCCACCCTCGACACCGAGCGCCCCACCCTCGGTGAAGTCGTTCTGGACGTCGACGATGAACAGTGCCCTACCCATACCCCGAGGCTACGCCCGTTCACGCGCCGTCGGAATGCCGTCCGCGCTCCCGGAGCGCCCGCCGGCTCACCGGCTGTGCGTCTCCGTCCGCGTGCGTCGCCCCGACCAGCTCGGGGGCCGGCGCGCGCGGATCGGTCGCCGTCCCGCGCACCTCGGGACCGTTTCGCCAGAGCTTCGACGGCCACCAGATCGCCCGTCCGATGTCGTACGAGAGCGCCGGCACGAGAAGCGAGCGAACGACGAAAGTGTCCAGGAGCACGCCGAAGGCGACGATGAACGCGAGCTGAGCCAGGAACAGGATCGGAATCACCCCGAGCGCCGCGAAGGTCGCCGCCAGGACCAGACCGGCTGACGTGATCACCCCGCCCGTCGCGACGAGCCCACGCAGGATGCCGCGCCGCGTACCGTGCACCAGCGACTCCTCGCGCACCCGGGACATCAAGAAGATGTTGTAGTCGACACCCAGGGCGACCAGGAAGACGAACCCGTAGAGGGGGACCGCGGGATCGGCACCCGGGAACTGGAAGACATAGTCGAACACGAGCGCGCTGACGCCCAGAGCCGAACCGAACGATACGACGACGGTGAGGATCAGCAACACGGGCGCCAGGACCGAACGCAGCAGCAGCATCAGGATCAGAAGGATGACCACGAGCACGATCGGGATGATGACCGTGCGGTCGCGGATCGAGGTGTCGTTGGAGTCGACATCCGTCGCCGTGACTCCCCCGACCAGAGCGACGCCCTCGCCGAGGTCCTCGGTGAATGCGACGCGGAGCTCACGCACGGTCTGCTCCGCCTCGATGGAGTCCGCGGCATCCGTGAGCGTCGCGATCACCAGCACGTCCCCGTCGGAGGTGGTGGGGGTCGGAGCGGGCGTGCCCGGGGGCCCGACGGCGGTGAACACCGGCTCCCCGTCTTCGACAGCGACAGGCGCCTGCCCGCTCAGCGAGTCCTCCGACGCGACCGAGACGGAGTCGATCCCGTCGTTGTCCTCGAGCACGGTGACGACTGCCGCCAGCTCCCCCTCGGGCACGATGACGTAGACCGGGCTGCCCGAGCCCGCGGGGAAGTGTTCGGCGAGGACCTCCTGGCCGTCTCGCGCTTCCGAGTACCCCAGCACGAGATCGCTCGAGGCGACCCCGTCGGCTTTGAACTGCGTCACGCCGAGCGCGGCGACCAGGAGCGCGACGGTGGTGATGATCCAGACAGGGCGCGAACGGCGCGCGATGAGCCGCGCCTGCCGCGGCCAGAATCCCTTGACGGGCTGCGTGAAATCGTCGGGGAGCTCCGTGAGCCCGCGCTTCGGGATGAACGGCCAGAATGCGACGCGTCCGAACAGAGCGAGCAGCGCAGGAAGGAACGTCAGTGCCGACAGCATCGCGAAAGCGATCCCGATCGACGCGATCGGGCCGAGTGCTCGGTTGGTGGCAAGATCCGACAGCAGCAGGATGAGCAAGCCGGCGATCACCGTGCCACCGGAGGCGAGGATCGGCTCGAAGGAGCCCTTCCATGCGCGGAGGGTCGCGGTCCAGCGCGGCTCGCCCTCGCCGATGGCTTCTCGGAATCTGGCCACGTAGAGGAGGGCGTAGTCGGTCGCGGCGCCGATCACGAGGATGAACAGGATGCCCTGCACCTGCCCGTTGAGAACGAACACGCCGGCGAACGCGAGCCACCACACCACGAGAAGCGCGACAGTCAACGCGAACGTCGAGGTCATGAGAACGAGGATCGGAAGCAGCGGCGACCGGTAGACGATCACCAGGATGACGAAGACGGCGACGAGGGCGACGACCAGGAGCAGACCGTCGATGCCGAGGAAGCCCTTGACCAGGTCCGAGGTGAATCCTGCCGGGCCCGTCACCCAGCCTTCCAGCGGCGCCTGCAGTTCCTCGACCACCAACGCTCGAATCTCTTCGACGACGTCACGTACCTCACCGGAGGAGTCGATCGGAATGAAGACCTGCACGGCTTCGCCGTCTTCTGAGACGACCGGTGGCGACACCCCATCCAGGACGCCCTCGATGCCGGCGATCTCGTCGACCACCGTCTGGACCTCCGCGATCTGATCGTCCGTGAGATCGCCGTCGCCGGTGACGACGAGCACAGCGGGAATCGCCTCGTCGCCGAGGAAGTCCGGAAGTCGCTCGGCAACCCGTGTCGCATCGGCGCTCTCGGGAAGGAAGCTCGACTGATCGTTGCTGGCAACCTCGTCGACCTTGCCGAAGTAGGGGCCCCCGACGGAGCCGACCCCCACCCAGATGAGCACCAGGAGCGCAGGGATACCGATCCGCAACCACCGGGAGGGACGAAGACGCTCTTTCGCAGAAGGCATATCGCTAGTTTATCTAGCAATAGCGTCCACACCGCAACCCCTAGGGTGGACGGGTGATCTCGGCATCCATTGCTCTGCTCGGAGCGTTGATCTATGGCGCGGCCGATTTCTTCGGCGGACTCGCGGCGCGACGACTCCGCTCGATCGTGGTCACCGCGACCGCGGCCCTGAGCGGACTGGTGATCCTTTTCGCCTTGGTCCCGTTCTTCGGCGCCCGGTGGAACCTCGCCGACGTGGCCTGGGGCGCGCTCTCCGGTGTCTTCGGTGTCATCGCGATCGCCCTGCTGTACGCGTGCCTCGCGATCGGACCGATGAGCATCCTCTCGCCGGTCACCGCCGTGACCTCCGCCATCGCCCCGATGATCTGGGGACTCACGATCGGCGGCGAAAGCCTGACGGTCATCGGATACGTCGGGCTGGGCGTCGCGCTCGTCGCCGTGGTCCTCGTCGGCTTCATTCCCGGCCAGGGTGCGGTACGCCCCTCCGCCCGGGGTCTGCTCATGGCCATCGGCTCGGGGCTTGCGATCGGGGCTTTCCTCATCGCCCTCGATCAGACCAGCGACGACAGCGGCCTGGTACCCATGATCGCGAACCGCTCCACCAACGCGATCATCACGACTCTCATCGTCCTGGTGATGATCGTCGCGGCCGTGCGTCGCGGAGCGGGCGCTGCCGCCGCACTGCGCGTCGGCGCGGTCGAGCTCGGTGCGACACCGACCGGTCATGCCGATCTCGAGCACGCGAGCGCGAAGGCATCCGCTCCCCCGAGCTCGGGGCCCACGGGATGGTGGCTGGCCATCGTGTGCGGAGTGCTCGATGTGATCGCGAACGTCCTGCTCCTGGCTGCCCTGCGGCTCGGGGACCTGTCGATCGTGGCGGCGCTCACTGCGCTCTATCCGGCCGGAACGATCGTGCTTGCCGCACTCGCGCTTCGCGAGCGCATCGCACCCGTGCAGTGGGCGGGCCTCGCTCTCGCACTCGGGGCAGGAGTTCTGCTGGCGCTCGCCTGAGCGGCGCTCGATCAGCCCTCGAGAAACAGCAGTACCGTCGACACGACGAGTCCGGCCAGAGCGAGCGCAGCGAAGCCGACAGTCAGGCGCGCAAGAGATCGGACAAGTGGCGAGGTTCGAGAGACCCGGACGGTGTCGTGTCGACCCAGACGCGCCCAGAGGTCGACCTGCTCATCGTGCACGCTCGCACCGGATGGAAGCGGCGCCTCACCGAGGACGCCGCTGTCGTCGAACCACCGCACGACCTCGCTGCCGGGCGTGGTCGTGACGACGGCGCGCACGGCAACCCATGAACCATCGGCGACCCAGGCAACCAGCGCGGCCATCCCCAGAAGCACCGTCGCACCAAGCCCGATCCACGTGTAGATCTCGAGGGCAACGGCGAGCGCGGGAGGCACGCCATCATTCTCGCAGGGAGTGGGCCGAAGCCACCCAAGGGAATCGTCCCCACCGATGAACGAGAAGAGGCCGCCCTGGGGACGGCCTCTTCTCGTTCAGAGCCACCTAAGGGAATCGAACCCTTGACCTATTCATTACGAGTGAATCGCTCTGCCGTCTGAGCTAAGGTGGCGTGATCGCTCGCGCGATGCACGATCAACGATCTTACCGTGTCCCCGTCCGCCTCGTGACCACGGCGAGCGCTACTGGCAGACGAGACCATCCTCCGGAACGGTTCCCGAGAGGAAATACGCTTCGACCGCGGCATCCACGCACGCGTTGCCCTTGTTGTAGCCCGTGTGCCCCTCCCCGACGCGGGTGATGAGCACGCCGGAGTCGAGTTGCTCAGCCAACGCCACCGACCAGTCGTACGGTGTCGCGGGGTCCCCGGTCGTACCGATCACCAGGATCGGCTCGGCTCCCGCAGCCGAGATCGGCTCCCGGACGCCGGTGGGAGCGTAGGGCCACACCTCGCACAGGTCGACGCCCTCCCAGTACGGCGCGACCGTCGGCGCCTGCTCGGCGATCGCCGCAGCCGAGGCCGCCTCTTCGGCATCCGTTTCGCCGCCCGGATAGTCCATGCAGTTGTAGGTCAGGAAGGCCTCGGTCGAGTTGTCGAGGTACTCGCCGTCCTGCCGGTTGTAGTAGAAGTCCGCGAGCAGGAAGGCGTTGCGCGCATCCCCCTGGAGCACATCCGTCAGAGCCTGCGTCAGGAAGGGCCAGCTGTCCTCCGAATACAGAGCCGTCACGATCGCGGTCACCAACGAGTCGGCGCCCAGCATCCGACCGTCGGCATTGCGGATCGGATCACGATCGACACTGGCCAGCAGGATCGCGAGGTCGCCCATCGCCTCATCGACGGAGCCGCTGAACGGGCACTCGCTCTGCCCCACGCACGAGGCCATGTATGCGCGCAAGGCGTTCTCGAACCCGATGGCCTGCTGTGTCGAGACGTCCAGTCCGCTCAGTGACGGGTCGATCGCGCCATCGAGCACGAGCCGCCCGACGCGGTCGGGGTAGTGCTTCGCGTACGTCGCGCCGAGGAATGTTCCGTACGAGTAGCCGAGATAGTTCAGCTTCTCATCGCCGAGCACCGCGCGCAGCAGGTCCATGTCCTGCGCTGCGCTCTCGGTGTCGATGAACGGCAGGATGCCGTTGCTGTTCTGCTCGCACGCGGCAGCGAACGCCTCTTGCTGCTCCACGACGCGGGCATCCCACTCGGCGGATCGACGCTGCCCCGGAGGGATGTCGAACACGAAGGAGTCCATGCCCGCATCGTCAAGGCACGCGACGGCGCTGGAGTCGCCGACACCCCGCGGGTCGAAGCCGATGATGTCGTAGCTCTCCTGCAGCGCCTGTCCGACGGCAAAGCCCAGGGAGTCCCGGACGAGCGCAACACCGCTCGCGCCCGGCCCGCCGGGGTTGGTCAGAAGAGAGCCGAGCGGCTCGCCGCCGGTGGCGGCGTGGCGGATCACCGCGAGGTCGAGGGTGCCGGCCTCCGGATCGCTCCAGTCCAGGGGGGCTGTCACGGTAGTGCAGTCGAAGCCGTCGCCGCACGCCGCCCACTCGAGGGTCTGCTGATAGAACGGCAGCAGGTCTTCGGCGATTCCGTCGGTGATCGGAGTCGGCGAGCGGTGCGGCGCGTCACTGCGGTCAGGAGCCGGCAGCAGGAAGCATCCGGCAAGTGCCACTGCAGTCGCGGTTGTCACCGCACCGAGCGCGAGAAGTCGTCGAGCGAGGCGTGCAGTCATGGCGTCCTTCCCGTCGAAACGGTGATGAGCAGACTCTCCAGCGCGAGGGTCGGCGCGACGTTCTGCTCGAGGTTGCGACGAGTCCGGGCGATTTCGTCGAGCACCACGAGCGTACGCTGCGGCGGCCAGGCCTCGGCCAGCGCGCGCAGGTCGGCATCCAGCTCCCGGTTGATCAGGATGCTTCCGCCGGCGTCGCCGGTCCGTCCGAACTGGATCATCAGCACGTCCCGGTACAGGGATTGCAGATCGGTCAGCACGCGGTCGATGCCGTCGCGGAGGCTCCGTGTGGAGCGGCGCTTCTGGTCCTCCTCGAGGGCGTTGACCTGGGCCCGAACGGCGGGAGGAACCGCAGCTCCCTCGGCGATGCCGAGCGTGCGCAGCAGACTCTGACGCTCGGCGTCGTCGCGTTCGGCCGTGAGCGCTTTCGCGTCGTCGGTCGCCGCCTGCACGATGCGCCCTGCCACATCCACCGCGTCGCCGACGTTGCGTACCCCCAGCGCCGAGCGCAGCGTCAGGTCGCGCCGGGCGCGAGCCTCGGCATCCGTCGCCAGCCGCTGGGCCATCCCGATGTGCCGCTGAGCGTGCCGGGCGGACTGCTCGGCTGTCGCCTGGTCGACTCCCGTGCGGCGCGCGATGAGGGCAGCGACGTCGGCGACCTCGGGTTCCCGCAAGCGCACGACCCGAACGCGAGACCGGATGGTCGGAAGCAGGTCGGCGTCGCTGGGTGCACACAGCACCCACACCGTCCGCTCGGGGGGCTCTTCAAGGGCTTTGAGGAGGACGTTCGAGGTGCGCTCGGCCATGCGGTCGGCGTCCTCGACGATGATGACCCGGTACCGACCGAGCGATGGCGCGAAGTAGGCGCGTTCGACGAGCTGGCGTGCTTCGTCGATGCGGATGATGACCTGCTCGGTGCGCAGCACCGTCACGTCGGGGTGGGTGCGCGCGATCACCTGCCGCATGGTCGCCTCGTCGCCGGGCTCGGCGATCAGGGCTGCCGCGAACGCGGCGGCAAGAGTCGACCTTCCCGACCCCGGTGGTCCGGTGATGAGCCACGCGTGTGCGAGGGACTCAGGGTCGGATGCCGCTGCCTGGAACTGCGCAACGGCATCGGGCTGCCCCCACACGGCGCCCCACGGGACATCCTGCTCGGGGGGCGCTGCATGCATGCTGACCAGCGTAGCTGCGGCACCCGACCATGACCCGCGAGCGGAGGGCGCCGCAGCTCCGGTCACCCGGCAAGGAGCTCGGCGACCCGGGTGCGGATGACTCCCGCAATCTGATCCGCGGGAAGCGAGGCATCCAGAACGAGGAAACGGTCCGGCTCGGCCGCGGCCAGCGCGAGATACTCGGCACGCACCCTCGCATGAAACTCGTCCCGTTCGGACTCGAGCCGGTCGAAGGGTTTGTCGTCGGCATCCAGCCGTGCTCGCGCCGCCGCCGGATCAAGGTCCAGCAGCACCGTCAGGTCGGGAAGCAGCCCCTCGGTCGCCCACAGCGACAGGTCCCGGATCTCGGTGCGCCCGAGCACCCGACCCGCGCCCTGGTAGGCCACCGAAGAATCGAGGTAGCGATCCTGGAGCACGACCTCGCCGCGCGCGAGGGCCGGCCGGACGACCGTGGCGATGTGGTGGGCGCGGTCGGCGGCGTAGAGGAGCGCTTCGGCCCGCGGTGAGACCTCGCCGCGGTGGTGCAGCACGATGTCGCGGATGAGTCCGCCGACCTCGGTGCCGCCGGGCTCTCTCGTGCGCACCACGACGCGCCCCTCGGACTCGAACCACTCCTGCAGCAGTCTCGCCTGCGTCGTCTTGCCCGAGCCGTCACCACCCTCGAGCGTGATGAACAGTCCCGGTCCGGTCACTTCTTCGCCGTCGTCTTGCGTGCCGTCGTGCTGCGTCGGGTCGTCGTGCGCTTGGGCGCCGGGCCCTTGGCGCGCTTGTCGGCCAGCAGCTGCACCGCCCGCTCGAAGGTCACGTCGTCGACCTGCTCCCCCCGCGGAATCGTGGCGTTGGTCTCCCCATCGGTGACGTACGGACCGAATCGACCGTCGCGCAGGCGGATCGGCTTGCCGCTGGTCGGGTCGGCGTCGAACTCCTTGAGCGCACTCGACGCGCGCCGCGCCCCGTACTTCGGCTGCGCATACAGTTCGAGCGCCTGCTCGAGGGTGATGTCGAAGATCTGCGCCTCGCTTTCGAGCGAGCGCGAATCGGTGCCCTTCTTCAGGTATGGGCCGAAGCGGCCGTTCTGCGCCGTGATCTGCTCCCCCGTCGCCGGATCCTCGCCCACGACGCGGGGAAGCTCCAGCAGCCGCAGCGCCGTCTCGAGGTCGATCGTGTCGACCGACATCGATCGGAACAGCGATGCCGTGCGGTTCTTCGGCGCGGCATCCTTGGCCTTCTTGCCCTTCGCGGGGGCGGTCTCCTTCGCGGCGGGCGCGGACTCGATCACTTCGCCGGTCTCGGGGTCCACCGCGACCGGGGCCTCGGGCTCGGTCTCTTCGATGTAGGGACCGAAGCGGCCGTCCTTGACGACGATGAGCTTGCCGTTGGCAGGGTTCTCGCCGAGCACGCGGTTGCCGGCCACGGGCGCGTCGATGAGCTCCTGCGCCTTCGCGGGGGTCAGCTCGTCGGGCGCGAGATCCTCGGGGATGTTGACACGGCGCGGCTCGGCATCCGGGTTCGCGGGGTCGACGACCTCGAGATACGGTCCGTACTTGCCGAAACGCAGGGTCACGGTGTCGGTGATCCGGGTGGCGTTGAGCTCGCGGGCGTCGATCTCGCCGAGGTTCTCGACGATGTTGCGCAGCCCGACGTGGGCGTCGGAGCCGAAGTAGAACTCCTTCAGCCATGCGGTGCGCTGCTGCTCACCCCGGGCGATCGCGTCCAGGTCGTCTTCGAGGGCTGCCGTGAAGTCGTAGTCGACGAGGTCGGCGAAGTGCTGTTCGAGCAGTCGCACGACGCTGAACGAGAGCCACGTCGGCACGAGGGCCTGGCCGCGCTTGACGACATAGCCGCGGTCGAGGATCACGTCGATGATGCTCGCGAAGGTCGAGGGTCGGCCGATGCCCTTCTCCTCGAGCGCCTTGACCAGGCTCGCCTCCGTATAGCGGGGCTTGGGGCTGGTGCTGTGACCCTTCGGTTCGATCTCGGCGAGCGCCAGCACGTCCCCGACGGCGAGGGCGGGCAGCGATTGGTCGTCGGAGCGGTCCGCGTCGCTGCGCTTCTCGTCCCTGCCCTCTTCGTAGGCCTCGAGGAACCCCTTGAAGGTGTAGACGGTCCCGGATGCCGTGAACTCGGCGGTCTTGCCGCCGGCATCCACCGCGAGGGTGACGGTCGTGGTCTCGTACTTCGCATCCGACATCTGGCTGGCGATGGTGCGCTTCCAGATGAGGTCGTACATGCGCTCTTCGTCGCGGTCGAGCTGACCGGTGACCTCCGTGGGACGGCGGAAGAACTCCCCCGACGGCCGGATCGCCTCGTGCGCCTCTTGCGCGTTCTTGCTGTTGTTGCGGTAGGTGCGCGGGTTCAGCGGCACAGCCTTGTCACCGTAGAGCTCGACAGCCTGCGTGCGCGCCGCGGTGACCGCCTGCGCCGACAGAGCGGTCGAGTCGGTGCGCATATAGGTGATGTACCCCTTCTCGTAGAGGCGCTGTGCGACGCTCATGGCGTGCTTGGCGCTCATCGAGAGCTTGCGGCCGGCCTCCTGCTGCAGGGTCGAGGTCGTGAAGGGCGGCTTGGGGCTGCGCGTGCCGGGTTTGGCCTCGAGGGCCGTGACGGATGCCTCGGCTGCCGCGTCGACCGCGTCAGCCAGCGCGCGGGCTGCGGCCTCGTCGAGCACGACGACGGCCTTCTTGAGCTGACCGTTGTCGTCGAAGTCGGCGCCTCGGGCGAGCGGGGCGCCGTCCAGTCGCGCCAAGCGTGTCGTGAACGAGGAACCCTGCTTCGTTGCGAGAGCCTCGACGTCCCAGTAGTCGGCGGAGACGAACGCCATCCGCTCACGCTCGCGGTCGACGACCATTCGCGTCGCCGCAGACTGCACACGACCCGCCGACAGGGCCGCACCTTCACGCCCGGAGCCGACCTTTCGCCACAGTACGGGTGAAACGTCCCACCCGTAGAGCCGGTCGAGAACGCGGCGCGTCTCCTGGGCGTCCACGAGGGCGAGGTCGAGGTCGCGGGTCTTCTCGACCGCCGCGCGGATCGCCTCCTTGGTGATCTCGTGGAACACCATGCGCTTGACGGGAACCTTGGGCTTGAGCACTTCGAGGAGGTGCCAGGCGATGGCTTCGCCCTCGCGGTCCTCATCGGTGGCGAGCAGGACCTCGTCGGCCTCCTTGAGGGCGCGCTTGAGTTCGGCGACCGTTTTCGTCTTGCGGTCGCTGATGACGTAATAGGGGTCGAAGTCGTTGTCGATGTCGATCGAGTACTTCCCGTACGCCTGCTTCTTCTCGGCCGGGATGTCCTTCTTGCTCGCGAGATCTCGGATGTGTCCCACGGAGCTGAGCACCTCGTACTCGTCGCCCAGGTACCCCTGGATCGACTTCATCTTCGTCGGGGACTCGACGATGACGAGCTTCTTGCCTGTGGCCAACGAAAGCTTCCTTTCTTCGATGCACACCATACACACACGGCGACACAGCGAAGGCTGGGAGGCCGAACCTCATCCGCCGGCACAGCCCTACGTCGGGGGCCCCGCGCGCGCCGACGCGCTGACCTCGAACGCGCCGAACCGAACCGTGACCGAGACCGTGGCGATGAGCTCGGCGAGGTCGCACACCCGCAGCCGGGCACCCCCTGCCGCCGCGACCTGTTCGGCCCGATCGCAGGGTACGCCGTCGACTGCGCCGGACGCGGCATCCGCCGCTGCCAGCGCCGCCGCATCAGCGGCACCGCTCGCTCGCTGAGCGACAACGGATGCCGCACCCACTCCTGCCGAGGCGACGATCACCGACGCCGCGACCGCTGCCAGGCCGACCGAAGCCAGGGTGCCTGCCATCACCAGCCCCCCGCGAGCGCGCACCCGCGGGCGCTGATCGCGATCCCCGAGACCGTGCGCGATGCGGTGACGCAGATGAGGTCTCCGGAGTCGCTGATCTGCACGGCGGCGCCCGGAACCGCGGCCTGCACGACTCCGACGACACGGGCGCCGCTTTCGCCACGGGAGGCGAGCCGAGCCGCGTCGGCGACGGCATCCTGAAGAAGGATCTGGCGCCCTGCCGCTCCGAGCAACCCGACGGCCATGAGGATCACCACGGCAACCGCCGTCAAGGCGATCGCGAACTCGGCGGCGACCGACCCGCGATCACCGCCGAGTCCGCCACGGATCATTCGACGTCGCGGATCATTCGACACTGAGCGCGCGCCGCACGAGGTCGGTGAGGATGCCGCGCACCTCATCCGAGCGCATGATGACCACGAGCAGGCCCGCGAATGCGACGGCCGCCATGGTGGCGATCGCGTACTCGGCCGTGGCGGCGCCGGTCTCGTCGAGGAACAGCTCGCGCGCTGCGCGCGAGGTCAGGCGGGGCAGGGAACGGGGTGACATGGGATCTCCAATCAGGTGGGGGCACACGGGTGGGCACGGTCAGGGAAGAGGGAGCGACACGGAGGGGAGGATGCTCAGGAACATCGGCGCGACCCCCAGGCAGAGGAAGGCAGGGAGCGTGCAGACGCCGAGCGGAAGGAGCAGTTTCGTGGACAGTCGCGCGGCCCGGAGCCTCCCATCCACCCGGGCCCGGTGACGATCGAGCGCGGCAGCGGACCGGAGGAGTTCGACGGCGGGCACGCCGGCCGCTTCCGAGAGCACGAGGGTGTCGCGGACCGCATCCGAATCGGCGGCGCTCGCTCCCCGGGCCTCACGGACGAGCTGCTGTGCACGGGAGACCGAGACCCCGCCGCTGAGCGCGATAGCCGTGAGGTCGGCATCCATCCCCGGCATCGCCGCGTCTCGATGAGCGGCGAGGGCGAGCCGGGAGGTCCAGCGGCGCCCCGCGAGGAGGAGGCCGACTCCGACGACGGCGCAGGCCCATCCCGCCGGCTCGCGCAACAGCGTCCCGACCGGGTCAAACCCGAGAGCGATCGCGAGGCCGATGCCCACCGCGGGCAGCCAGCTCAGGAGCCGGGCCGTCGAGGTCGGCTCGGCGAGCGCGACGCGGATCTCGTCGGCCGCCTGGGCGGCATCGCGCAGCACGTCGGCAAACGACCGGAGCGTCGGCGCAAGCGGCGCTCCGACGGCCGTGGCGATGGACCACGCCGCGGCCACCTCACCCCACATGCGCCGTTCGCGGTGTTCGAGGGATCCGCGGACGGGGTCGGCGCGTGTGAACCCGAACAGACCTGACCGCTCGGGCGGGGGCGGGTCCGTGCCCAGTGCAGCGAGCGCGCCGTCGAGCCGAGCTCCGCCACGAACGGCCTCCTGGACTCTGGATGCCCGTTCATCGCCCTGCTGCGCGAGGTGTTCCCAGGCGCGCGCCGGGGTGACGCCCGCTTCGAGCAGCACAGCGACGCGCAGCACGGTCTCGGCCACCGCGGTTGTCATGACACCTCTTCTATGCGGAGGCGGCCATCTGGTCCGAGCGCCGGACGGCCGAGCGAGCTCACCCGCCGGGTACCGTCCCGGTCGCGCGTCACGTGGATGACGACACCGATCGCGCTGGTGACCTGGCGCGCCAAGGCGTGGTCGGTCAGTCCCGCGAGCGCGCCGAGCGCCTCGAGTCGGGCCGGGACATCGGTGAGACTGTTGGCGTGGACGGTGCCGGCACCGCCGTCGTGCCCGGTGTTCAGCGCCGAGAGCAGTTCCCGGATCTCTTCGCCGCGGCACTCCCCCACGACCAGGCGGTCGGGTCTCATCCGCAGCGCTTCACGCACGAGCCGCGCCAGGCCGATACCTCCGGCGCCCTCGAGGTTCGGCTGGCGCGCCTCCAGGCGCACATGGTGCGGATGATCGAGGCGCACCTCGGCCACATCCTCGATCGTGAGGATGCGCTCGTCGTGTCGGGCTTCGGCCAGCAGCGCCGACAGCAGCGTGGTCTTGCCCGCTCCCGCCGCACCGGTGACCAGCAGGTTCTCCCGCGCCGCCACGAGCGCACGCAGTCGCTCGCCCAGTTCCGGGTCGAACATGCCGCGGCGGCCGAGTTCGGCGAGGGTGACGACCTCCAGCCGCGGCACGCGAATCGACACGAGTGTGCCGCTCACCGACACCGGAGGAAGAACAGCGTGCACGCGGGCGCCGCCGTCCAATCGCACGTCGACGCACGGGTGCGACTCGTCGATGTGACGACCACCGGCCGCGATCAGAGCGACTGCCAGCTCGCGCGCGTCGGACTCCTCGAGTGCGATCTCCGGCACCAGGCGCGGGCCCTGACCCGAGTCGACGAAGACGGACGCCCCGTTCACGAACAGGTCCGTCGTGCGCGGGTCCTCCAGATGTGGCCGCAATCGCTCAAGCGCCGGATGCCGCGTCCACTCCGCACGTCGCACCGAGCCGAGCGCCCCGGCGGCGTGGGGTCCCCGCAGGCCGGGCCCCGGCCGCCCCGGCAGGGCCGGTGGAAGGGGGACGAAGAGGTCTGGCATGCCTCGACGGTAGGCATCCAGTCGAGACGAGCGTGGCCGAGTCCGCCGGCCCGGGCGCAACGAGATCAACAGCGCGCCTGGGGAGGAATGCGCCGCGGGGCGAGAACCCGATACGCAGAAGGAGAGCCGTCTGCACAAAGAGAAGGCGGCATCCCATCGGGGGAGAGGGATGCCGCCGTGCGACACCGTTATCGGGGGTGGTCGGTGTCGCGATGCCAGAATCAGATGTTCGGCCGCGCACAAGCATACGCAACGGACGGGGGTCGTCACAATCCGTTGTGGAGAATCGACCACCCCCACTTCCGGAGGTAGTGTGCCCGGTGCGGTGCTGATTAGCCTTTTCGCTAGCTCTCGAGACGAGACGAATCACGAGAACCCCTCCAGCCCGCGAAGGAGCGAGCCGAATGAGCAGTCAGATCGACCACCTGCTGAACGAGACCCGGCGATTCGCGCCGTCAGCCGCTTTCGCCGAGAACGCGGTCGCTGGAGCCGAGCTCTACGAGCGTGCCCGGGAGGATCGCGAAGGGTTCTGGGCCGAGCAGGCGCGCGAACTGCACTGGCACACGCCGTTCACCGAGGTGCTCGACTGGTCGACCCCGCCGTTCGCGAAGTGGTTCGCGGATGGCGAGATCAACGTGGCCTACAACTGCCTCGACCGGCACGTCGAGGCGGGTAACGGCGACCGCGTCGCCCTGCTCTGGGAGGGAGAACCGGGCGATTCCCGCCGTGTCACCTACGCGGAGCTGACCGACGAGGTCAAGCGTGTCGCGAATGTCCTCGAAGGTCTCGGGGTCGGCGAGGGCGACCGAGTGGCGATTTACATGCCGATGATCCCCGAGGCGATCGCCGCGATGCTCGCCGTGGCGCGGATCGGCGCGATCCACTCGGTTGTGTTCGGCGGTTTCTCGGCCGACAGCCTGCGGGCGCGCATCGACGACGCCGGCGCGAAGGTCGTCATCACCGCTGACGGCGGCTACCGCAAGGGCAAGGTCTCGGCCTTGAAGCCCGCCGTGGATGCCGCGCTGAGCGACCGCGGCGCCGGCGAGCAAGAGACTGTCGAGCACGTCCTCGTCGTCCGACGCGGCGAGAACCCGGTCGAGTGGACCGAGGGCCGGGACATCTGGTGGCACGACGCCGTGCCGGCAGCATCCGCCGAGCACGAGGCGAAGGCGTTCCCCGCCGAGAACCCGCTGTTCATCCTGTACACCTCGGGAACCACCGGGAAGCCCAAGGGCATCCTGCACACCTCGGGCGGGTACCTCACGCAGGCGGCGTTCACGAACCGCGTCGTCCACGACCTGCACCCCGAGACCGACGTCTTCTGGTGCACCGCCGATGTCGGCTGGATCACCGGTCACAGCTACGTCACGTACGGGCCGCTCGCCAACGGCGCGACGCAGGTGATGTACGAGGGCACCCCCGACAGTCCGCACCCCGGCCGCTGGTGGGAACTCGTCGAGAAGTACGGCGTCACGATCCTCTATACCGCCCCCACCGCGATCCGCTCGTTCATGAAGATCGGTCGCACCGAGGTGCAGAAGTTCGACCTGTCCAGCATCCGTCTGCTCGGCTCCGTGGGTGAACCCATCAACCCCGAGGCATGGATCTGGTACCGCGAGGTGATCGGGGCGGATGCCGCGCCCATCGTCGACACGTGGTGGCAGACCGAGACGGGAGCGATCATGATCTCTGCCCTGCCCGGCGTCACCGAGACCAAGCCCGGCAGCGCCCAGGTTCCGCTCCCCGGCATCGGAGTGGACGTCGTCGACGAGAACGGCGAGCACGTCGGCAACGGCAACGGCGGCCTACTCGTGCTCACCGAGCCGTGGCCGAGCATGCTGCGCGGCATCTGGGGTGACCCGGAACGGTTCGTCGAGACCTATTGGGAGAAGTTCCGCGATCAGGGCTACTACTTCGCCGGCGACGGCGCGCGCCTCGACGAGGACGGCGACGTGTGGCTGCTGGGCCGCGTGGATGATGTCATGAACGTCTCGGGGCACCGACTGTCGACGACGGAGATCGAGTCCGCCCTCGTCGCCCACGAGGCCACCGCCGAGGCCGCTGTCGTCGGGGCGTCCGATGAGACCACCGGCCAGGCAGTCGTCGCGTTCGTCATCCTCAAAGAGAGCTTCCTGAAGGCCCACTCCCCCGAGGGACTGGCGGCGCAGCTGCGTGCGTGGGTCGCGGAGCAGATCGGCCCGATCGCACGCCCGCGCGACATCTACATCGTCGGTGAGCTCCCGAAGACCCGCTCGGGCAAGATCATGCGGCGCCTGCTGCGGGATGTCGCCGAGGGCCGCGAAGTGGGCGACACCACGACGCTCGCCGACACCGCAGTCATGTCGGTGATCTCCGCGCAGGTCCGCTGAGGTCGGCATCCGCCGGCATCCGCGGAGGCGTTTCAGAACCGAATCGTCCCGCGCCGGGGGATTGGTTCTCCGGGCGAACGTGGTGCTCAGGCGAGGGTGAAGATGACCTCGACCTCGACGGGGCTGTCCAGCGGCAGCACCGGAACACCGACAGCTGACCGGGCGTGACGGCCAGCGTCGCCGAAGACCTCACCGAGAAGCTCGCTCGCGCCGTTGATGACACCCGGCTGGCCGGTGAACTCGGGAACGGATGCCACGAACCCGGTCACCTTCAGTACGCCGGTGAGTTTGTCGACGCCGCCCGCGGCAGCCGCGGCGGCAGCGATCGCGTTGAGTGCCGACTGTCGCGCATAGGACGCGGCATCCGAAGCCGGAACGAGGCCGTGACCGTCGCCGACCTTGCCGGTAGCAGGCAGCGCACCCGAGACGAACGGCAGCTGACCGGCGGTGCAGACGAGGTCGCCGTGCACCTTCGCGGGGATGTACGCGGCGACCGGCGGGGCGATCTGCGGCAGGTCGATGCCGAGCTCTGCAAGGCGGGCGGAAATGCTCATCGGGTCACGCTCCGAACTGCTGGGCGGCGGTGGCTGCCGCATCGAGACCGGTGTTGGCGGCTCCCCCGCCGGTGGGACGCTTGAAGTAGCCGACGAGGCCGCCCTCGGGGCCGGGGACGACCTGCACCAGCTCCCACCCCTGCTTGCCCCAGTTGTTGAGGATCGCGGCGGTGTTGTGGATCAGCAGCGGCGTGGTCATGTACTCCCACGTGATCATCGGGGCTCCTGGGTGGTCGGCGGAGGCGGAGAGCGGATGCCTCCCGCTCGTCTCGACCTCGCGGGCGCGCGCGAACCTGTCGAGCCTTCGTACAGGAAGCTCCCTTACGATCAAGCCTATGCCTGAAACGAAACGAACGGCAGGCGGTGTGCTCGGCGGCCTCCTCGGTGTGGTCGGCCTCAGCACCGTTGCGGGAGTCCTCGTCGCCGCCACCGTGACGCCGGCGATCGCCCTGTCTGGTGCCGCGGCTTCCAGCGCCATCACGCTTTTCGACAATCTTCCCAGCGCGCTCGAGATCGACGAGCTGATGCTGCCCACGACCTTCTACTGGAAGAACCCCGACACGGGTGAAGACGAGGTCATGACGCAGTTCTATGACCAGAACCGCGACCCCGTGGGCTTCAACGACGTCGCTACGGTCATGTACGACGCGATTCTGTCCAGTGAAGACAAGAACTTCTACTCCCACGGCGGCGTCGACCTCGTGGGAACGGCCCGCGCCATTGTCTCCGGTGGCTCCCAGGGCGGTGGATCCTCCATCAGCCAGCAGTACGTCAAGAACATCCTCATCCAGAAGTGCGAGGCCGAGGTCGGCACCGGCGACACGGCGGACATGACGCAGGAAGAGAAGGACGCCGCCAAGCAGGCGTGCTTCACCGACGCAACGGTCGCCAGCGGCGTCGAGGGCTACCAGCGCAAGCTGCAGGAGATGCGGTACGCGATCGCCCTCGAACAGAAGTACTCGAAGGACGAAATCCTTCTCGGATACCTCAACATCGCCAACTTCGGCGGGCAGAACTACGGCATCGGCGCGGCCGCGCACTATTACTTCGGAGTAGACGCCGCGAACCTGACTCTCGGTCAGGCTGCCGCGCTCGCCGGAATGGTGCAGACCCCGAACCTGTACCGCCTCGACAGGCCGGACGGCTCGTGGACCGACAAGGACGGCAATCCGATCAACAGCGCGGCAGACGGCTACGCGCTCACCAAGGGCCGGCAGATCTACGTCCTTGACCGGATGCTCGCCGATGGCAAGATCACGCAGGAAGAGTACGACGCCGCCGTCGCCGAACCGATCGTGCCGGCCATCACCCCGGCGGACACCGGCTGCGGCGTGGTACCTGGAAAGGCCGCGTACTTCTGTCAGTACGTGCGCGGGATCATAGAGAACGACGAGGCCTTCGGCGCGACACCGGAGGAGCGCACGAAGTTGCTCAAGCAGGGCGGGCTCAACGTCTACCTCACGATCGACCGGCGCCTGCAGGCTGCCGCCGAACAGGCGATGGTCGACAACGTGCCCACCTCCATCGAGGGCTACACGAACGCCGACACCGGGCGCCTCGGTGCTGCGACCGTCAGCATCGAGACGAAGACCGGCCGCATCCTCGAGATCACGCAGAACACCAACTTCAGCGAGACCATCAAGGACGACCCGAACTACTCCTCGCTGGTGTATGCCGGTAACCAGAAGTACGGAAACTCGAACGGATTCGAGGGTGGCTCGACCTTCAAGGTCTTCACGCTGCTCGAATGGCTGCAAGAGGGGCACTCGGTCAACGAAGTGCTCAACGGCCGAGCTCAGATCTTCAAGAGCTTCCGCAACAGCTGCACCGGCGACATCTCGAACAACACGCTCATTCAGAACTTCGCGAAGAACCCGGGCTATGTCGGAACGCCCATGCGCTTCACCTCTGACTCCCTGAACACCGGCTTCCTGGCGATGGCTTCGAAGATCGACCTGTGCGGGATCCAGAACACCGTGGAGAAGATGGGCGTCCGGCTCGGAGACGGCAGTGTGGTGCCCGTCGAAGTGCCGTTCCAGATCCTCGGGTCCAACAACATCCCGCCGATCGATGTGGCCGCGGCGTACGCAACGATCGCGAACAACGGCGTCTACTGCACACCCAAGGCGATCGACCGCATCACGGATGCGAACGGCAACGAGGTCGCCCTTCCGGAGGCCTCGTGCACGCAGGCGCTCGAGCCGAACATCGCAGCGACAGCCGCCTACGCGCTGCAGGCGGTCATGACCAACGGGTCGGGGCGTGCATCGAATCCGTATGACGGCACGCCGGTTCTCGGCAAGACGGGTACCCACGAGGCGAAGCAGACCTGGCTCGTCGGGTCGAGCACGAACGTGACGACGGCCGTGTGGGTGGGCAACTCCGAGGGCTACGCGAACGTCGACCGGTGGCCCTGGAACCACCTCTACACTCGCCATTCGATCGCCCGTCCGATCCTCGCGGCGGCGAACTCGCTGTACGGCGGCGACGGGTTCCCCGCCCCAGATCCGAACCTCACCAAGACAGTGCTCTACGACCTGCCGAACGTTGTAGGCCAGAGCATCGAGGCTGCGACCAAGACGCTCGAGGATGCCGGCTTCGAGGTGATCGTCGGCGAGGCGGTCGACTCGACCGCGGGCGCCGGGATCGTCGCGCAGCAGGATCCGGGGGCCGGCAAGGTCGCTGGTGGAACGGCAGTGACGATCCGCCCGAGCAATGGCCAGGGAGTTTCGGTTCCCGCGGTGAGTGGTTCCGTCGACCAGGCGCGAAGCGCGCTCCAAGGCGCGGGCCTCAACGTCGCAGGGGGCACCTGCAGTAACCCCGCTGCCACTGCCACGGTGACCGGAACCAACCCCGGCGCGGGCACGGTGGTCGCTCGAGGCTCGACAGTGAACCTCAACGTGACGTGCACCGCGCCGCCGGCCCCCACACCGGCACCCACGCCGTGAGCTCACCGCTCGCGCGCACCGCCCTCACGACCCTTGGGGTCGTGGGGGCGGTCGGTGTCGGCACCGCTGTATGGGGAATCGGCATCGAACGCTACCTCTACGCTGTGCGACGTCATGATGTACGCATCCTGCCGCCCGGGTCCGCGCCGCTCCGGGTCCTCCACCTCTCCGACATCCACATGGCGCCGTGGCAGCGTCGAAAACAGCGCTGGCTGGCGGGTCTTGCCGAGGAGCTTCGTCCCGACCTGGTCGTGAACACCGGTGACAACCTCGGGCATGCAGAGGGGCTGGCCGGTGTTCGAGCGGCGCTGGACCCCCTCCGTGGCATCCCCGGTGTCTACGTCCACGGGTCGAACGATCACGACGCGCCCCTCCCCCGCAACCCGCTGCTGTACTTCTCGGGACCGTCGAGGGCCGTGCCGAAGCCTCAGCGGCTCGATGTCGGCGCGCTCGACGCGTACCTCCAGGAAGAGCTCGGCTGGAATGAGCTCAACAACGCAGCGGCCACGCTCGTCGCGGGAGATCGGGTCGTGGCTGCCTTCGGCGTGAGCGACGCCCACCGTCACTGGGACCGCCTCGAGGTCCTTCCGCCGCTCGTCGAGTCGCTGACTGCGCAGTCCCCCGCGCTCACGATCGGTGTCAGCCACGCCCCCTACCGGCGGGTGCTCGACGCGTTTACGGGCCTGGGCGCCGACATGATCTTCGCCGGGCACACGCACGGCGGTCAGGTGCGGATGCCGGGACTCGGCGCCCTGGTGGCCAACTGCGACATCCCGCTCGACCAAGCACGGGGTCTGAGCACCTGGTCCGCCGACGGCCGCTCGGTACCGCTGAACGTCAGCGCCGGGGTCGGGCATTCGATCTACGCGCCGGTGCGCTTCGCCTGCCGCCCCGAGGTCTCGATTCTCACCCTCCGCGCTGTCAGCGCGTGATTCCGAGCTGGCGCAACAACTCGTAGCCGGTGGGGTCGTCGGGCAGGAACCAGTTGAACCCTTCTTCCACGAACACGACGACCATGTTCAGGACGATCGTGGCGAAGAAGGCCCAGACGATGACCCACGCGATCGTGCGTCCGGCGCGTCCTGTGGGGGCCACTGGCTCCAGAGCCGTGCCGAACATGAGCACGACCCCCACGAAGAGCGCGACCACCACGAAGGTGATCAGCGCCCACGTGTACAGGTGCAGTCCCATGATGGCGGTGCCGTATCCCGGGTCACCCGGAAGGATGTGGAGCTCGATCTGCCGCGTGGACATCGTCGCCCCGACAATGGCTCCGACCAATGCCATTCCCAGCCCCGTCAGGTAGCGAGGTGTCGTGAGGGTGCCGCGCAGCGTCTGGACGACGATGTAGACGGCACCGAGAGTCGCCGCGATCATGGCCATGCGCTGCACGATGCACAGCGGGCACGGCATTTCGCCGAAGCCGAACTGGAAGACGAACATCGCTGTGGACAGGATGCCGAGGTAAGCGGCGATGAACAGGATCTGGGCCCAGAAGCCCAGCACTCGAAGAAGGGGACGCTCGTTCATCGGTGACCTCAGAAGTTCAGGGGAAGCACGCTGGTGACGTGGTGGAGGAAGAGGAGGAATGCGGCGACCGTGGCAAGTGCCCAGCCCCCGATGACGACAAGGCGTGAGCCGCCGCGGATGATCAGAAAAGCCACCACCGCGAACAGCCCGAAGATGAGAGTGTCCATAAGGCACGTATAGCGCACTCCGGCGTGGTTCGGTGGGAGCCACCGCGTCGGGTAGACTCGGAGGGTTGCCACGGGGTGTGGCGCAGCTTGGTAGCGCGCGTCGTTCGGGACGACGAGGCCGCAGGTTCAAATCCTGTCACCCCGACCATGTAGACATGACGGTGTCGTCGCCCCCTCCCGGAAGGACCCCGATGAGCACCCCTCGCCTGGTTGCATTCGACCTCGACGACACCCTCGCTCCCTCCAAGAGCGCGATAGCTCCCCGGATGGGCGATCTGCTCGTCGCGCTCGCCGAGCGCGTCGAGGTCGCGATCATCTCCGGGGGTCAGCTGGCGCAGTTCACCGCGCAGGTTGTCGATCAGCTCCCCGAAACCTCCACCGCCACGCGCGCGCGGCTGCACCTGCTGCCCACCTGCGGTACCCAGTACTACCGGCTCACAGCTGACGGCATCGACACGGTCTACGCCCACTCGCTCACGGATGACGAGAAGCAGCGCGCGTTGACCGCCGTCGAAGAAGAGGCCAAGCGCCTGGGACTGTGGGAGTCGGAGACCTGGGGCGAGATCCTCGAGGATCGCGGCTCGCAGATCACCTTCTCGGCACTGGGCCAGAAGGCACCGGTCGACGCGAAGATGCGGTGGGATCCCACCGGCGAGAAGAAGAACACTCTCCGCGAGGCAGTCGCTGCCCGCCTGCCCGACCTGGAGGTGCGTTCGGGCGGTTCGACATCCGTCGACATCACCGCACGCGGCATCGACAAGGCCTACGGGATGCGCAAGCTGGCCGAGCAGACCGGCATCTCCCTCGACGACATGCTCTTCGTCGGAGACCGCCTCGATCCGGATGGCAACGACTACCCGGTCCTCGCGATCGGCGTCACCTGCCACGCTGTCGAGGGCTGGGAGGACACAGCCGAGTTCCTCGAGGTGTTCATCCCCACGCTCCCCCAACCCGCCTGACCCGGCTCCCCATCCGCGTCAGGCCGTGGATGCGCTCATCTGCGCGTAGTACCCGCGGATGTGATCTGTCACCGCGGCTCGTGCCGCATCCGCATCGCCCTGGCCGATCAGATCGACGATGTGATGGTGCTCCTGTCGCAGACGGGCAGCTGCCCCCTCCCAGTCGGCGATCCGACGGACACCCCGAGCCACGTAGCTCTCGATCGCGTCGCGCAAGCCGCCCATCATCGCCACAGTGACCCCGTTGCCGGCGGCTTCGGCGAGAGCGAGATGCAATTGGGCGTCGAGCGCGACGAACTCGGCGGGCGTGAGCGACTCGTCATCCATCGCGGCCAGCACCCGGCGGACCTCATCGAGCCCGGCCCCCTCCGACTGGGCCAGCTCGGCGACGACAGCCGACTCGAGCGCGATCCGGGTATGCACGACGTCCTCGATCGCGAAGCTCTGAGCCGCCATCTGCAGCCGCAGGAGCGCTGACATGCCTCCGGTCGGGGTGCCGATGATGATGGCGCCCGCACTGGGACCCGAGCCCGTACCCGTGCGGATCAGCCCCATGACCTCGAGCACACGCAGCGCTTCACGCACGCTGGAGCGACCGACGCCGAGCGTCGTGGCGAGCTCTCGCTCGGAGGGCAAACGATCGCCTGGGCCCACCCGCCCACTCATCAGATCGCCTTCGATCCGGTCGAGCACGACTCGCCAGGCTTTGGCCGGGGCATCCGTCACACGCACTCCTTCGTCGCCCTCAGGCTACCGAGTGGTCTGACCACCACCAAAACCCGCGCCCGAAGTACCCGGATCCTCGGCACCGGCGCTAGCGTGGGGGCATGGATCCCCTGCTCATCGTCCTCGGCATCGCCGCAGCTGTGTCGATCTTCTGTTGGGTCGCCTCGCTCATCACGAAAGACACCTCATGGGTCGACCGGATCTGGTCCATCGTGCCAGCGGTGTACGTGTGGGTGTTCGCGGTTGCGGCGCTCGTTGCCGGCGAAGAAGCGACGCGCCTGGTCGTGATGGCGATCCTCGTCACCGCCTGGGGGGCGCGCCTCACCTTCAACTTCGCGCGCAAGGGCGGGTACACCGGGATGGAGGACTACCGCTGGGCGATCCTGCGGGCCCGGATGACGTCCTGGCAGTTCCAGTTGTTCAACATCTTCTTCATCGTCCTGTACCAGAACGCACTGCTCGTGCTGATCTCCCTCCCGGCGTTCATCGCGTGGCAGAACCCGACGGCGTTCACTGGATGGGACGCGCTCTTGGCGGTGCTGTTCGCGCTCTTCCTGATCGGCGAGTTCATCGCCGATCAGCAGCAGTGGGACTTCCACAAGGCGAAGCAGGCTGCGGGCGGCTCCCTCGAGCCCGGCTTCCTCACCACAGGGCTGTGGCGCTACAGCCGTCATCCGAACTTCTTCTTCGAGCAGGCTCAGTGGTGGGTCTTCTACGCACTGGGCGCCGCGGCGGCAGTGTCGGCGGGTGCCGGAGTGTGGGGCGGCGTCCTCAACTGGACGATCATCGGCGCTGCCCTGCTCACGGTGCTCTTCGTCGGCTCGACCGTGTTCACCGAGTCGATCTCGGCATCCAAGTACCCGCTCTACGCCCACTATCAGCGGACCACATCGATGCTCGTCCCTCTGCCGCCGCGGCAACGTACCGCCGAAGCCCGCGCATGACGCGGCCGATCAGCGAACGTCGATGCGCCCGCCCGACTCCCGCAGGTAGCATTCCGCGCACATCGACTCGTAGGTGACCCGGTCGGTCGAGAGCTCATCGATCGCGACCTGATCGCCGTCGAAGACGAAGCGACCGCCCACCAGACGCGCGTTGAAGATCGCTTTACGTCCGCAGCGGCAGATCGTCTTCAGCTCCTCCAGGGAATGGGCAAGCTCCAGCAGCCGCCGCGATCCGGGGAACGCCTGCGTGCGGAAGTCGGTGCGGATGCCGTACGCCAGCACCGGAACACCGTCGAGGACGACGATCCGCAGCAGGTCGTCGACCTGCTCGGGCGTCAGAAACTGCGCCTCGTCGATGAGCAGACACGCAACGTCGGCGTGACGCCCCTCCGCTTCGGGCACGAGCGCCTCGCTCTCGCGCTGCACCAGTTGCTCCCGATGGTGCGAGAACAGTGCGCGCAGATCGGCGACGGGCGGAATGAGGAAGTCCACCGGCCGGGTCACGCCGAGCCGACTCGAGATGTGGTCGGCTTCCTTCGTGTCGATCGCAGGTTTGGCCAGCAGCACGTGCTGGCCGCGCTCCTCATAGTTGTACGCCGCCTGCAGCAGTGCGGTCGACTTTCCGGAGTTCATCGCTCCGTACCGGAAGTAGAGCTTCGCCACGGTCGATCTCAGCTCGCTCGGTGAACGCCGCTCACGCCTTGAGGGCGAGAACGCTCGCGGTCTCGGCGAGACTGCGCCGTGCGGCATCCGGATCGCCGTTGAGGTGGCCGCCGTAGCTCGGGATGAGCTCTCGCAGAGTGCTCTCCCACTCGCCGATGCGGTCGGGGAAGCTCGACTTCAGGAGAGTGAGCATGATGGCAACAGCCGTCGACGCCCCCGGGGAGGCGCCCAGAAGGCCCGCGATCGTCCCGTCGGCCGAGCTGACGACCTCTGTGCCGAACTGCAGCACGCCGCCCTTCTCGGGGTCTTTCTTCATGACCTGCGCACGCTGGCCCGCGTTCAGCAGAATCCAGTCCTCGTCCTTGGCCGTCGGCATGAAGGTGCGGAGGCTGTCGACCTTGCGCTTCTTGTTCTTGAGCAGCTCGCCGATGAGGTAGCGGATGAGGCTCGGGTTATCGATGGCGACCTTCAGCATCGGCCAGAGATTGCCCGGCCGGACCTGCGCGACGATGTCGAAGATCGAACCGTTCTTCAGGAACTTGGGACTGAAGGTCGCGAACGGCCCGAACAGCAACGAGGTCTCGCCGTCGACCACGCGGGTGTCCAGGTGCGGCACCGACATCGGCGGGGCGCCGACGGATGCCTGCGAGTAGACCTTCGCGCGGTGTTGGGCCACGAGCGCCGGATTGCTGGTCTTGAGCCACTGCCCACCGATCGGGAAGACCCCGTAGCCCTTGATCTCGGGGATTCCGGACTTCTGGAGGAGCTTGATCGCCCACCCTCCGGCCCCGACGAACACGAACCTCGCACGGGTCTTGCCCGGTGTGCGTCCGACCTGGTTGCGCCACGACACCTCCCAGGTGCCGTCCTTGAGCTTCTTGAGCCCCGTCACCTGACGGTCGGTGACGACGTTCCCGCCGCGGTGGCGCAGGTTGTCGAACAGCTGCCTCGTGAGGGCGCCGAAGTCGACATCCGTGCCCGCCGGCACCCGTGTCGCCGCGAACGGCTCGTCGCTCTTGAGCCGCTTCTGCATGAGCAACGGCGCCCACTGGTTGATGACCCGGGAGTCTTCGCTGTACTCGATACCGGCGAACAGCGGCTGGGTCTTCAGTGCCTCGTAGCGGCGCTTGAGGTAGGCGACATCCTTCTCACCACGCACGAAGGTCATGTGCGGTGTCGAGTTGATGAAGGTCGACGGTTCATCGAGGATGCCGCGCTCAACCAGCGACGCCCAGAACTGGCGGCTGAGCTGGAACTGCTCGTTGATCGAGATCGCCTTCGCCGGGTCCACGCTGCCGTCAGGACCGGCCGGCATGTAGTTGAGTTCGCACAGTGCGGCGTGACCGGTGCCCGCGTTGTTCCACGCGTTCGAGCTTTCGAGGGCGACATCGCCCAAGCGCTCGTAGACCTCGATGGTCCAGTCCGGTTCGAGTTCAGAGAGGAATGTGCCCAGGGTGGCGCTCATCACACCGCCACCGATCAGCAGGACGTCGACGGGTTCGGTCACCGGTCAAGTCTACGGGCGGTCGAGAGAGGGCTCAGACCTCGGCACCCAAGCGGGCGGCAACGAGCTCTGCGATCTGGACGGCGTTGAGGGCTGCGCCCTTGCGGAGGTTGTCGTTGCTGATAAACAGCACGAGCCCCCGGCCTTCGGGTGCCGACTGGTCTGCGCGGATCCGTCCCACGAAACTCGGGTCCTTGCCCGCCGCCTGAAGCGGGGTCGGCACGTCTTCCAGGCGGACACCGGGCGCGTCGGCAAGGATCGCGCGCGCCCGCTCCGGGGTGATCTCGCGCGCGAACTCCACGTTGATGCTCAGGGAGTGGCCGGTGAACACCGGAACCCGCACGCACGTGCCGGCGACGCGAAGGTCAGGGAGCTCGAGGATCTTGCGACTCTCGTTGCGGAGCTTCTTCTCCTCGTCCGTCTCGTTCAGTCCGTCATCGACGAGGTTGCCGGCGAAGGGGATGACGTCGAAGGCGATCGGCGCGACATACTTCACCGGCTGCGGGAAGTCGACGGCCGACCCGTCGTGGACGAGATCAAGCGTGTTGCCCTGAGCAAGCACGCCCTCCACCTGTCCGAGCAGTTCCTGTGCTCCGGCGAGGCCCGAGCCGCTGACGGCCTGGTAGGTCGACACGATCAGCCTCTCGAGGCCGGCTTCGGCATCCAGCACCTTGAGCACGGGCATCGCAGCCATCGTCGTGCAGTTCGGGTTGGCGATGATGCCCTTGACGGCGTCGGTGATCGCGTGGGGGTTGACCTCCGCCACCACGAGCGGAACCTCGGGGTCCATACGCCACGCGCTGGAATTGTCGATGACGACGGCCCCGGCCTCCGCGAAGCGCGGAGCGTGGGCCCGGCTACCGGTCGCACCAGCGGAGAAGAGGGCGATGTCGATGCCCGCCGGGTCCGCGGTCGCCACGTCCTCGACGATCACGGTGTGACCGCCGAACTCGACGGCCTGCCCGGCGGAGCGCGCCGTCGCGAACAGCCGCAGCTCGCGAATCGGGAACGAGCGTTCCGCGAGAATCTCGCGCATCACGGTGCCCACCTGACCGGTGGCGCCGACGACGGCGACGGAGAGTCCTGAATCGGAGATGCGGGTCATGGGAGACGATTCTATCGGCCGGTGCCGGCGTAGACCGTGGCCTCACTGTCGGCATCCAGCCCGTAGGCGGTGTGCACGACGCGCGCTGCCTCAGCGATATCGGAGCCGCGGAGCACGACCGAGATCCGGATCTCGGAGGTCGAGATCATCTCGATGTTGATGCCGGCGACGCTCAGCGCCTCGAACAGGGTCGCCGAGACACCGGAGTGGGTGCGCATGCCGGCACCGACGACCGAGAGCTTTCCGATCTGATCGTCGTGCACGAGGCTCTCGAAGCCGACCTCGCTCTGGTCGGCCGCGAGCGCCTTCAACGCGGCTGCGGCGTCGTGCTTGGGGAGTGTGAAGGAGATGTCGGTGCGGCCGGTGGCTGCAGCCGACACGTTCTGCACGATCATGTCGACGTTGGCGCCGGACTTGGCGACGATCTTGAAGATCTCTGCCGCCTTGCCAGGGACATCGGGGACGCCGATGACCGTGATCTTGGCCTGGCCGAGGTCTGTGGCTACCCCCGCGACGATCGGTTCTTCCATGGTGTCTCCCTCCGGAGCGTCGGGACGGGTCTGGCCGGGGCCCAGCACGTAGGTGCCCTCGCTCGAGCTGAACGTCGATCGGGCGTGGATGAGCACGCCGTGACGGCGCGCGTATTCGACGGCACGGATGTAGAGCACCTTTGCGCCGTTGGCCGCGAGCTCCAGCATTTCTTCGCTCGAGATCGCATCGAGCTTCCGCGCCATCGGAACGACGCGCGGATCTGCAGTGAAGATGCCGTCGACGTCGCTGTAGATCTCGCAGACGTCAGCCTCGAGAGCCGCAGCGAGCGCAACGGCCGTCGTGTCCGAACCACCGCGACCGAGGGTGGTGATGTCGCGGGTGTCGCGGTTGAATCCCTGGAAACCGGCGACGATGACGATCGCACCCTCGTCGAGGGCCTCCCGAAGCCGAATGGGTGTGACATCCACGATGCGGGCGGCGCCATGGGTGGCATCCGTGATCATGCCCGCCTGGCTGCCGGTGAAGGAGCGGGCTTCGAAACCCATCGACGAGATGGCCATGGCAAGCAGCGCCATCGAGATGCGCTCCCCGCTGGAGAGCAGCATGTCGAGTTCGCGCGGCGCGGGAATCGGCGCGACCTGGCCGGCGAGGTCGAGCAGCTCGTCGGTGGTGTCGCCCATCGCGCTGACGGCGACGACGACATCGTGCCCGGCGCGACGGGTATCGACGATCCGCTTCGCGACGCGCTTGATGCTCTCGGCGTCGGCGACCGACGACCCGCCGTACTTCTGGACGATCAACGCCACGTGCTGCTCCCGGGATGATGGGCTCGGATGCGAACCCCAGCGTCCCATTCTACGGAGCGTGCATGCCGGGCACGTCATGCCCCGTCTCCCAGCGGCCGCGCACGCAGACGCTAGCATTCGAATCATGGGCGAGTTGGAGAGCTGGAACGACTTCAATGTCGCACTGGCCGGTGCGACAGCAGCCCTCGCGGGTCTGGTCATCGTGGCGGCGAGCGTGAACATCGGCGCCATCGTGAAGGAGCGGTCCCTGACAGCGCGTCTGGGAGCCGCGGTCGCCACATTGGTGCTCGCTCTTCTGCTCTCGATGACGGGGCTGGTCCCGTCGATCGGCCCGACCGTGTACGGGATCGTCGTTCTCGGGACGACCGCGATTGCGACGGTGTTCCAGGCCGCGGCGGCGCGGAGCGTCTTCGCGAACCACGACCCCGCGAACCGGATGCGCGCACTCAAGGCCATCATCGGGTTCGTGCCGCTGGCAGCGTATGCGGCCGGCGGCGTGCTGCTGGTCTCGGGATCGAGCGCGGGTCTGATTCCACTGGCGGCGGGAGCGCTGCTTGCCATCATCAGCGGGCTGCTGGTGTCGTGGGTCGCGCTCGTCGAGGTTCTTCGTTAGCCGCCTGAATCGACCCGTCTGGCTCGACCTGCCGCTCGATATCGAGGCTGCCCGTAGACTGAGTCGCTGACCGCCGCCACCTCGGGAGTTTTTCGCGCCATGTCTCGCCGGCGCCGCCTGCTGCAACCGCTCGACCGGCTGTTGCGCGCCTCCTCGGATTCCGCGCCGCCCACCGAGACACTGCCCGTGGTCGACGACGCGACGGTGATCGGCATCCTCGACCTGGCGGTGCGCATCGGACAGACGATGCTCGCGACGGGCGCGTCGGCGAGTGATGTCACCGCGACGATCGTGCGCGTCAGCGCTGCCTACGGCCTCACTCCGGTGCACGTGGACGTGACCTACAACTCGATCACCGCGTCCCACCACCACAGCGGCGCGACCCGCCCGTTCACGCTCCTGCGCGTCGTGCGCCAGACCGCCCCCGACCATGACAAGCTGCGGCGTCTGCAGTCCCTGGTCGCCGACATCGGACAGGGTCTGGATCTGGCGCAGGCCCGCATTCTGCTTCGCGAGATCCGCCGCGCGCCGTTCCGCTACGGTCCCGGAATCGTCATCGTCGCCCAGGCGACGTTGGCCGTCGGCGTCGCGGTGATGTTCGGTGCGGGGCCGCTCACCGTCGCGATCGCGTTCGTAGCAGCCGGAGCCGCCGCGATCACCCAGGCGCTGCTCGCCCGAGCCACCGTGCCCTTCTTCTTCAGCCAGATCGCCGGCGCGCTCGTACTCACGCTCGTCGCCGCGCTGACCCCACTGCTGGCAATGACCGCGATACCGGGCGGCAACAGCATCCGCCCATCGATCATCGTCGCCTCGGGTGTCGTGCTCATGCTCGCGGGACTGACCGTCGTCGGCGCCGCGCAGGACGCGATCGATGGCTTCGCCCTGACCGCAACCGGACGGATCCTCGAGCTGACGACGCAGACGCTCGGCGTCGTGCTCGGGATCCTCGCGGGTCTCCAGACGGCACGCGTGCTCGGACTCGCGATGGAGCCGCCGAGCGAAGCTCTGCCCCTGGGCCCTGTTCCGCTTCAGTTCGCAGGAGCCGCACTCATCGCCATCGCGGTGGCCGTGTTCAACGGCGCGGGAGCACGAATCGTGGTGGTCAGCGCCGTCCTCAGCGTCGTCGCGTGGCTCGGCTTTCTTGCGGCATCGAGCGCGGGACTCGAGGTCGCGGCCGCCAGCGGTATCGGCGCGTTCGCCGGCAGTTTCGTCGGAGTGATCGCCGCCTATCGACTGCACGTTCCGGTCGTCGCTATCACCACCGCTGCGATTCTTCCGATGGTGCCGGGGGCGGCGGTCTTCCGCGGCCTGCTCGGCGTCGTGGAGTCTGGCGATGACACTCGCGTCATGCTCGAAGGTTTCGGCACGCTGGCGGTGGCGGGAGTGATCGGCGTGAGCCTCGCCGTCGGCGCATCGCTCGGGATCTACCTCGGACAGCCGGTGCGGGCTTCCCTCGGCGGCGTCGCCCGCGCTCGCGCCCGGCTGCGACGCTAAAGCGGGCGGCCGCGCAGGGCGCGTCGCTACCCCGCCGGTCGCCGTTACAGCGCCCGGCGCCCCTCGAACGCGCGCCCCAGCGTGACCTCGTCGGCGTACTCCAGGTCGCCGCCGACGGGCAGGCCGGATGCGAGCCTGGTCACCGTGATCTGCAGGGTGTTCAGCAGACGTGACAGGTAGGTCGCGGTCGCTTCGCCCTCGAGGTTCGGGTTGGTGGCGAGGATGACCTCTTGGACAGTGCCGTCGGCGAGGCGTTGCATGAGCGGCGCGATCCGCAGATCGTCCGGTCCGACCCCCGCGATCGGACTGATCGCACCGCCGAGGACGTGGTACAGACCGCGGAATTCTCGCGTGCGCTCGATCGCCGCCACATCCTTCGCGTCCTCGACGACGCAGATGAGCGTCTGGTTGCGGCGGGGATCGCGGCAGATCCCGCACCGGTCCTGCTCCGACACATTCCCGCAGATCTCGCAGAACCGGACCTTCTCGCGCACCTCGGCGAGCAGCTGCGCGAGACGCGAGACATCGAAGGACGGCGACTGCAGGATGTGGAACGCGATGCGCTGCGCCGACTTGGGTCCGATGCCGGGAAGGCGGCCGAACTCGTCGATGAGGTCCTGGACGATTCCGTCGTACATGATCAGCCGAACCTCGTGGGAGACGCGTGCGGCTCTTCGCGGACGAAGCGGGCGCCCAGCAGCTGACGCACGACCGCCTCCCCGTAGCGCTGAGTGCCGTCGGGCATACGCGCGATCCGTTGCGCGAGCACCGGCGCCTGATCGGGCATGACATCGAGATCGACGGACTCGTTGTCATCGTCATCGGCCGGGGGCTCATCGGCGTCGATGACATCGCCCTCGCGCGGCGACGGAAGGTTCGGCGCGACACGCGCCGATGCCTCTTCGGGCTCGTCGTCTACCGCAAGCGACGGCGGAGGTACCGACGGCGCGAGAACGGCCGTTGCCGAACCGGACGCCGAGGCTGCCGGACCCGACGGATCGCCCACATCCCGGCCCGGGTCGGATGCCGGAATCGGTGCGACAGCCCACTCGGTCACGGCAGATGCTGCCGAGGCCGCCGTCGCGCCGCCTCGGGGCGAGGGCGCCGGCGCAGACGGACCGGATCCGCCTCGCGGCCCGTCGCCGGACGGTCCTGACGAGTCAGGAGGGGCGACATGCTTCGCGAGGTACTTCACACGGATGCCGAGCACCTGCTTGATCGCCGTTCGAAGGTCCTCGCTCGGACCGGCGCCGGCACGAAGCTGCTTGAAGGTGGCCACATCCGACGCGTTCGCGAACGTGAGCGTCAGGACGTCCCCGGAGAAATCGGCGACGTTCGCGACCGTCACGAGTAGCCACGAGGTGCGGCTGATGCCCTCGAGCACGCTCAGGATGGCAGGCCACCGCTCGCGCATGACGTCAAGCGTCACGGGCTCCGTCGATGCCGGAGGCGTGGGCGCGTCGCGCGTCGGCGGCGCCTCGGGGGCCGGCGTCGCATCGGGCGCTGCATCGACTCTCGGGGATGTGTCGGCCGCCGGCGGCTCGGTGGCGGCGGGGGCCGGGGCAACCTGCGAGGCGGGCGGGGCTGGCGGGGCCGTGGCAGCCGGAGCAGAGGCTGCAGCGACCGGAACGCCCTGGGCTCCGGCGAGGGCCAGCACGCGCGCACACATCAGCTCCAGCTGAAGACGCGGCGACGTCGCGCCGGTCATGTCGTCCAGCGCGGCGATCACGACATCCGCCGTCCGGGACAGGCGCTGCGCGCCGAACCGTTCGGCCTGCGCCGCCATCCGGTGCAGATCTTCCGCCGACGCGCCGCGCAACACGGCAGCAGCGCCCTCTCCCGTCGCCGCGACGACGATCAGGTCGCGCAAGCGCTCGAGAAGATCATCGACGAACCGACGAGGATCCTGTCCTGTCTGCACGACGCGGTCGACGGCGGCGAACACGGCTGCCGCGTCCGATGCCGCGAGCGCGTCGACGATCTCGTCGAGAAGCTCGCCGTGCGTGTACCCCAGCAGCGCGACGGCGCGCTCGTAGGTCACCGCGCCGTCGGAGCCCGCGATGAGCTGATCGAGCAGCGAGAGGGTGTCCCGCGGTGAGCCGCCGCCCGCGCGGACGACGAGGGGCAGCACGCCGGGATCCACCTCGACGCGCTCGCTCTCGCACAGCGACGCGACGTACTCGAGCATTGCCGCGGGCGGGACCAGCCGGAACGGATAGTGGTGCGTCCGCGAACGGATGGTCCCGATGACCTTCTCGGGCTCGGTCGTGGCGAAGATGAACTTGACGTGATCGGGCGGTTCTTCGACGAGCTTGAGGAGCGCGTTGAACCCCTGCGGGGTCACCATGTGGGCTTCGTCGAGGATGAAGATCTTGAACCGGTCGCGAGCGGGCGCGAACACGGCCCGCTCGCGCAGATCACGCGCGTCGTCGACGCCGTTGTGGCTTGCGGCGTCGATCTCGACGACATCCAGCGATCCCCCGCCGCCGCGCCCGAGTTCGATGCAGCTCTCGCACTCTCCGCAGGGCGTGTCGGTGGGGCCCTGGGCACAGTTCAGGCACCGCGCGAGAATCCGCGCCGAGGTCGTCTTGCCGCATCCGCGAGGCCCGGAGAACAGGTACGCGTGCCCGACGCGGTCGCCCCGCAGCGCCGTCATGAGCGGCTCGGTCACCTGACTCTGCCCGATCATCTCGCCGAACGCCTCGGGGCGGTATCGGCGGTACAGGGCGGTGGTCATTCACCCAGCCTAGGGCGTGGTCACGACATCGGGTCAGCGCCCTGCGGCAGCTGCTCGGGCGCGTTCTCGAAGGTCTCCGGAGCACCCACGACCGGGATCGAGGTCGTGACCACCGGCACGGATGCCGACAGCAGCGATCCGTCGTCGCGGGTGACATCCGCGAACTGGCGGATCGAGGGGCGGCCGGGGATCACCGGCCCCTGATCGGCGAGCGGGATCATCAGTTCCTGGCCGGGATCGACGACGTACCGCGCTCCGCGGACGGAGAACTCCACGGCGTCTCCGGGGCCAGCGGCAACCCACATCCGATCCCGGGCGATCGTGATCTGCAGGCGGGTGCCCTTCCAATGGAGGGTGAAGGAGAGCTCGGGCCAGTCAGCAGGGAGCCGCGGGTCGAAACTCAGCTCTCCGAAGTGGTCGCGCATGCCCCCGAACCCGCTGACGAGCGCCGTCCAGACGCCCCCCGCCGACGCGACGTGGACGCCGTCGGCCGCGTTGTGATGCAGGTCGCCGAGGTCGACGTAGATCGAGTCGAGGAAGTACGTCAGAGCGAGGTCCTGGTAGCCGACTTCCGCGGCGAGGATGGCCTGCACGACAGCAGACAGCGTCGAATCTCCCGTCGTCAGCGGGTCGTAGTACTCGAAGTCGGCGAGTTTCTCCTCGGCCGTGAAGTGGTTGCCCTGCAGGAACAGCGCGAGGACGACATCCGCCTGCTTGAGCACCTGGTAGCGGTAGATCACGAGCGGATGGAAGTGCAGCAGCAGCGGCCGCTGGTCGGGCGAGGTGTTCTCGAGATCCCAGACCTCCTTCTCGAGGAAGACCGCGTCCTGCGGGTGGATGCCGAATGCGTCGCTGAACGGGATGTTCATCGCTTCGGCGGCGGCCTCCCACGCCTCGATCTCGTGGTCCTGCAGGCCGAGGCGGTCCGCCATGAGGCGATACTCCTCGGGAGCGTCCAGGGCCATGTCACGGAGGGTGTGGGCGGCGAACCGCAGGTTGAAACGTGCCATCACGTTCGTGAACAGGTTGTCGTTGACGACCGTCGTGTACTCGTCGGGGCCGGTGACGCCGTGGATGTGGAACGAACGCTCGGAGTCCTGCTCGTTCTCCCGCCAGAATCCCAGGCTCGCCCACATGCGCGCGGTCTCGACGGCGATATCGACGCCCTCGCGGTAGAGGAACTCGGTGTCGCCGGTCGCGCGGACGTACTTGGCGAGCGCGAAGCTCACATCCGCGTTGATGTGATACTGCGCCGTACCCGCGGCGTAGTACGCGGACGCCTCTTCACCGTTGATCGTGCGCCACGGGAAGAGCGCACCCGTCTCGTTGAGTTGACGGGCCCGCCGGCGCGCCGCGGGGAGCATGAGGTACCGCATCCGCAGCGCGTTGCGCGCCCACTGCGGCGTCGTATAGGCGAGGAAGGGGAGGACATAGATCTCGGTGTCCCAGAAGTAGTGGCCCGAGTAGCCCGACCCCGACACGCCCTTGGCGGGAACCCCGAGACCGTCGGCGCGAGCGGCAGCCTGAGCGAGCTGGAACAGACACCAGCGTGTCGCCTGCTGCAGGTCGTCGTGGCCGCCGATACGAACGTCGGAGCGTTCCCAGAAGGCATCGAGCCACTCTCGCTGCCGCGTGAAGAACGTATCGACTCCCTCAGCCCGAGCCCGGTCGAGCGTGCGCCGACAGCGGTCGACGAGCTCGCGAGCCGGAACGCCCCGCGAGGTGTGGTAACTCACGAGCTTCGTGATCGTAACGGGCGTGCCCGCACGGGCCCGGATGCGGAAGACGTTCTTCGCGATGTCCGGCTCGATGAGCGTTCGAGGGTCGTACTCGTTCTCGGTGTCGATCAGGTGGTCGGCGACGACCGCCATCGTCATCTCGGACGCGGTCGCCTTGTACGCGAGCGCCGACCGGGTGCCCTCCTGCCAGTACTCCTGGGGCTGGAGGACGCGCTCCTGGATCCGCTCCGCCTTGCGCGGGTCGAAACCTGCCCGCTTGGGCGCGACCGGGGTCCCGCCGTAGACGTCTTCGCCGTCCTGCCGATTGATGATCTGGCAGCTGATGGTGACGGGGGCATCGGCGTTCAGCACCGTCACGGTCTGGCGCAGGATCGCGAGGTGCTTCTCTTCGAACGAGACAAGGCGCTCGTCCTCGACGAGCACTTCTTTGCCCGACGGGGTGACCCAGAGGATACGGCGCCGCATGACGCCATCGCGCATGTCGAGGACGCGTTCGTACTCGCGCACGTCGGCGATGTCGAGCGAGAGCGGCTCGTCATCGACGTAGACCCGCATGATCTTCGCGTCGGGCGCGTTGATGATCGTCTGACCGACCTCGGCGAACCCGTACGCCTGTTCGGCATGGCGGATGGGGAAGATCTCGTGGAAGCCGTTGATGAAGGTGCCGTGCTCATGCGCGTGACGACCTTCCGGGTTGTTCCCCCGCAAACCGAGGTACCCGTTGCCGACGGCGAAAAGCGTCTCGGAGACCCCGACCTCATCGTGGGAGTAGCTCGTCTCCACCAGCCGCCACGGGTCGACGGGGTAACGATCGCGGTCGATCACGCGGACTCCTCCTGTCCGGACTCGGGGGTTCTCATGCGGATGTCGGTGCCGGCGTCGTCGAGGAAGTCGGCCAGATCCGTGACCACGACGTGGGCGCCCGCGTCGCGGAGCACGTCGGCCCCGACGCCGCGATCGACGCCGACGACTAACGCGAAGCCCCCCGCCACGGCCGAGCGCACGCCCGACAACGCGTCTTCGACGGCCGCCGCGGAGCCCGGCTCGATGCCGAGCATCGCGGCGGCCTCGACGAACACATCCGGCGCGGGCTTGGAGGCCAGATTGTCGCGCTCCGCGATCACGCCGTCCATGATCACCTCGAAGCGGTCGATGATTCCCGCGGCGGTGAGGACTTCGCGGGCGTTCTTGGAGCTCGACACGACCGCGACCCTGGTCCCGGCATCCCGGAGCATGTCCAGGAGCGCCAGCGAGCCGGGGTAGGGGGCGATGCCCTCGCTTCGCAGGACGCGCTCGAAAACGGCGTTCTTGCGGTTCCCGATGCCGCACACGGTGTCGAGTTCGGGCGCGTCGGAGGGCTCGCCCCACGGCACCTCGATGTCCCGGCTCCACAGCAGACTCGCGACGCCGTCGTAGCGCTTCTTGCCATCGAGGTGCTCGAAGTAGTCGCGCTCGGTGTAGCCGGGCGTGATACCCCAGGCCGAGAAGAGCTCGTCGAACATCGCCTGCCACGCGTGCATGTGCACGTCGGCGGTCGGGGTCAGCACGCCGTCCAGATCGAAGAGCACCGCGTCGTAGGCGGTGAGATCGGGCAGAGCGTCGGCCACAGGAACCTCCCGGCAGGTGACGATGGCAAGAAGCGAGGGCACAGGGTCGGCTCCACATCGCGCCGTGGTGCAAGCGTAGTAGTTCGACTCGACGGGAACGGCGATTCGCGCGGGCTCACCCCTGTGCGACGCCGAGAGTTTGCCGGGCGATCTCCAGCTCTTCATCGGTCGGCACGACGAGGACGCTCACCCGCGAGGCGTCAGTCGAGATGCGACGGATGCCCCGCTCGCGGCGCTCGTTGCGTTCGTGGTCGAGAGCGACGCCGGCAAAGCCCAGGGTCTCGAGGGCGGCCGCGCGAACGGTCGGTGAGTTCTCGCCGACGCCGGCGGTGAAGGAGATGACGTCGACGCCACCCAGCTGAGCGAGATAGGCCCCGGCATAGGCGCGCAGGCGATGGATGTAGACATCGAAGGCCAGGGTCGCCGCCTCATCGCCATCGGCACGACGCTGCTCGATGTCTCGCATGTCGGAGACTCCCGCAAGACCCAGCAGGCCCGAGCGCTTGTTGAGAAGCTCGTCCAGGTCATCGATCGACAATCCCGCGCGTCGCGCGAGCTGGAACACGATGGCCGGGTCCACATCCCCCGACCGGGTGCCCATCACGAGGCCCTCCAGCGGCGTGAGGCCCATCGAGGTATCCACGGAGCGCCCCCCGTCGATGGCGGTCACCGATGCCCCGTTGCCGAGGTGGAACACGATCTGCGTGAGCTCTGCGAGCGGCCGACCGAGGTAGTCGGCTGCCGCCTCGCTGACGAACTTGTGCGAGGTGCCGTGGAAGCCGTAGCGACGCAGTCGATGCTGCTGAGCCAGATCGCTGTCGATCGCGTACGTGTACGCGGCGGGCGAGAGCGTCTGATGGAACGCAGTGTCGAATACAGCGACGTGCGGGAGCGCCGGGAACGCGTCCTGCGCGGCCCGGATGCCCTGCACGGCCCCCGGGTTGTGCAGGGGCGCGAGCACCGACAGGTCCTCGATGTTGATGAGGACGAGCGGCGTGACCAGGGTCGGCTCGAAGAACCGGGCTCCGCCGTGGACGACGCGGTGTCCCACGGCCACAGGAGGGTTGGTATCCAGTGACGGTCCGTGCGCCGCGAACGCATCCAGCATCACCTGGAACCCCGCCGTGTGGTCGGGGATCGGAAGGTCACGCTCGGACGTGGCGCTCACGAACGTCGGCGCGGGTTCGTCGGCGGCGAAGTCCGCAGCGGTGACCGTGTGCCGCGCGTGACCGGCTTCCTCCCCGATGCGCTCCACCAGACCCGACGCGAGCACGGCTTCGTTGTTCATGTCGATCAGCTGGTACTTGAACGACGACGAGCCGCTGTTCACGACGAGGACAACGCTCATGCGGAGGTCTCTTCCTGCTCGGGGGAATCGGATGCCGAGGTCACGGGCGGCGCATCCGGCTGGGCTTGAATCGCGGTGATGGCGATGGTGTTCACGATGTCATCGACCAGTGCGCCACGAGAGAGGTCGTTGATGGGTTTGTTGAGGCCCTGGAGCACGGGGCCGATCGCGACCGCACCCGCCGACCGTTGGACAGCCTTGTAGGTGTTGTTCCCGGTGTTCAGATCGGGGAAGACGAAGACCGTGGCCCGCCCGGCCACCGCAGACCCGGGCATCTTGGCTGCTGCAACAGCGGCGTCCGCTGCCGCATCGTATTGAATGGGTCCCTCGACGAGCAGTTCCGGCGCGCGGTCGCGAACGATGGCGGTGGCGGCGCGCACTTTCTCGACATCCGCCCCCGATCCCGACTCGCCCGTCGAGTACGACAGCATCGCCACCCGTGGGTCGATGCCGAACTGCGCCGCCGTCGCGGCCGACGAGATCGCGATGTCGGCGAGTTGCTCGGCGGTCGGGTCGGGGATCACCGCGCAGTCACCGTAGACGAGCACCCGGTCGGCCAGCGCCATGAGGAACACGCTGGAGACGACCGACACGCCGGGCTTGGTCTTGATGATCTCGAACGCCGGACGGATCGTGTGCGCCGTCGTGTGGGCCGCACCCGAGACCATGCCATCGGCCAACCCGAGGTGGACCATCAGAGTCCCGAAGTAGGACACGTCGGTGACCGTGTCGGCGGCCTGATCCAGGGAGATGCCCTTGTGCGCCCGCAGCCGCGCGTATTCCTGCGAGAACGGCTCGACGTACGCCGGATCGAAGGGACTGATGATCTGCGCCGCGGAGATGTCGACGCCGAGCTCGGCCGCGCGGGTGCGGACGTCGCCCTCGTCGCCGAGGATCACCAGGTCCGCGATCCCCCGCGCCAGCACGGTCGCGGCGGCACGGATGACGCGGTCGTCGTTTCCTTCCGGGAGCACGATCCGTCGGCGATCCGAGCGGGCGCGTTCGACGAGCTGGTACTCGAACATGAGGGGGGTCACGACCGTGGACCGCGCGAGCCCGAGTGAGCGGCTGAGCGCTGCGGTGTCGACGTGGTGCTCGAACATCGCCAGCGCCGTGTCGTAGCGTCGCTGCGATGCCGCCGCGAAGCGGCCTCGCGTGTTGATGACTTTGACGGCGGTCTCGAAGGTGCCCTCGTCGGTCGCGATGATCGGGAGGTTGGACCCGACACCGTCCATCAGCCGGTCGATCTGCTCCGGAAGCGGGAACGGGCCGTTCAGCAGGATGCCGGAGATCGACGGGAACGTGCCCGAGGAGTGCGCCAGCAGCGTCGCGAGGAGGACCTCGGTGCGGTCTGCCGGGATCATCACGATCGCGCTTTCGCTCAGACGCGGCAGCACGTTGACCATCGACATCCCGGCGATCACGACACCCAGGACTTCCCGAGAGAGGAGCTCCTCGTCACCCTTGATGAGCGTGCCGTCGATGGCCGCCATGACCTCGCGCATCGTGGGCGCGACCAGAAACGTGTCCTCGGGAATCGCCCACACCGGCACGAGACCGTCGGATGTCGCGTGCTCGGGTTCGCGCGCGTGGTCGACGACGTCTCGCACCGAGGCGATCACGTCGTCGATGCGATCCGGCTCGCTGCGGTTGACGATGACGGCCAGCAGGCCCGCCCGTCCATGCGCGAGCTCCGCGAGCGAGAGCGCGGTGATCTGCCCGATCTCCTCGGGAGTGCGGGCCGGGGACGAGCCGAGCTTCTCCGCCTCGCCGGAGCGACCGCTCATCACCAGCAGTACCGGCGCGCCGAGGTTGGCGGCGATGCGGGCGTTGTACCCCAGCTCGGCCGGGGACCCGACATCCGTGTAGTCACTGCCGACGATGACGACGGCATCGCACTGGGCCTCGACGGCCTTGTAGCGTTCAACGATCTTGCCCAGCGCCGCGTCGGGGTCTGCTCGCACCTCGTCGTAGGTCACCCCGATGCAGTCGTCGTATGCCAGATCGACACCGTCGTGCGCGAGGAGCATCTCGAGCACATAGTCGGGTTCCACCGTCGAGCGGGCGATCGCTCGGAACACCCCGACCCGCGGGGTGGCATGACTGAGCGCGTCCAGTACACCGAGCGCGATGGTCGACTTGCCGGAGTGACCTTCTGCCGAGGTGATGAAGATGCTCTGCGCCACGCTCTCAGCCTAGGCGCGGCAGTGACGACGAGGCAGGGCCGGTACCGGAGAAAAGCCCCAGGACACGGGATGGTCTCGCCCGCGTCGCACACCGTTCACCCGGGAACGAAAAGACTCTCCGCGCACCCGGCAGAGCCTGGTTACCCTTGCTACGTTTCCGTCCTGGGGGAGTTGGCCTGGATGCCGCCGCGCGGAGAGCTGACCCCAGTCTACCCGCTCGCTCGCCCGAGGATTCGCGGCGTCCTCCCAGAGCCACCCCCCTCGCGCGAAGGTTACGATTGGGCAACGACCGACGAGGCGTCGCGTATCCGACGAGGCGGCGCGCAGTGGCGGAGGGGGTCGCACATGACCGAGAGCGTCATCGGCGAGGAACGGACGTCCGCGCAGGCCCGAGGGGCACAGCCCGTGACCGCCGAGCGCTTTGCCGAGGTCACCGACTCGATCCTCGCGGCCATCACATCGGTCATCGACGGCAAGCCCGAGGCGGCGCGCAGCGCACTCATCTGCCTCCTGGCCGAGGGACACCTTCTTATCGAGGATGTTCCCGGAGTCGGCAAGACGATGCTCGCGCGCGCCCTGGCCGCCTCGATCGACGCGGCGGTGCGCCGCATCCAGTTCACCCCGGATCTGCTTCCCGGAGACGTGACGGGCGTGTCGGCGTTCAACCCCGTCGAGCGAGAGTTCGAGTTCAAGCCCGGCGCCGTCTTCGCCAACATCGTCATCGCCGACGAGATCAACCGGTCCTCCCCCAAGACGCAGTCCGCACTCCTGGAGGCGATGGAGGAGCGTCAGGTCACCGTCGATGGGCGCACGCACCTCGTGCCTCATCCGTTCTTGGTCGTCGCAACCCAGAACCCGCTCGAGATGGAGGGCACCTACGCTCTCCCCGAAGCGCAACGCGACAGATTCACGATGCGGATCTCGATGGGCTACCCGGATGCGCGCGCCGAGACGCTGATGCTCCGCCAGCGCGAGACCGTCAATCCGCTCGAGGCCGTGCGGCCGGTGGTGACGACGCACGAGGTCATCGATCTGATCGTGTCCGCTCGGCACATCCACGTGGCCCCGGCGATCGAGGAATACACGGTAGCTCTCGCGCAGGCCACTCGGACCCACCCCGACCTCAAGCTCGGCGCCAGTCCTCGAGCGACCCTGCAACTGGTTCGGGCCGCCAAGGTCGCGGCCGCGTTGGAGGGGCGGTCCTTCGTCATTCCCGACGACATCACGGGGCTGCTTCACCCCGTCTTCGCCCACCGCCTGATCGCGACGCGCGCAGCCGGCGGCGCCCATCACGGCGAAGCCGCCGTCGAGGCCGCGCTCACGCAGATCGCCGCGAGCGCCCGCGTCCCCCTTGCGTCGCGTCGGTGACATGCGCTGGTGGCCGTTCACGCTTCGGGGCACCGGCGCCCTGACGCTCGCCGTCGTCTCCTTCGTGGTCGCCGGCGAGACCGGCGTGGTCGAGCTCATGTTCTTCGGCGTGCTCATGATCATGCTCGTCTCGGCCAGCCTCGCGTCACTGTGGTTCCGGGGCGCTCCCACTGCGAGTCCCCGGCGCGTGGTTCCCGACGTGTCGACGACGGGCAAGCCGACCAAGGTCACGATCACGCTGCGTCCACCGCGGCGGATGCTCGGCCGGTCGGCGCACTGGCGCGAGGCCGCGGATCCGGTCTTCGCCGGCGATCTGGATGGCGACCTCGCGTGGGACGGCACCGAGGGCTCTGCAACGATCAGCTACAGCGTGACCCCGACCTCGCGAGGCACGTACTCCCTCGGCCCGCTGCGTGTCATCACGGAGGACCCGTTCGGCCTCGCCCGTCGCGCAGTCCGGGTGCTCGGCGCGGTATCCGTGCGCGTCGCTCCGGCGCAGGTCGATGTTCCGGCGCTACGCGGAATGACCGCGACCGCCGGCGGCGCGCTGCACGCCACCCACACGCAGCGGGGCCACGGAGTCGACAATCTGCTCGCACGTCCGTATCAGCCGGGGGACTCCATGCGCCGCATCCACTGGCGCGCCTCAGCCCACCACGACGGGCTCATGGTCCGCCAGGAGGAGAACGAGTCGGCTCCGGATGCCGTAGTCGTCCTCGACCTGGACCGCTCGCGGTGGGGCGAGGGAGCCGCCGACGCGCCCGGGAAAGACCCCGCGTTCGAGGCCGCCGTCGCAACCACGGTGTCGGCGGTCGCCCAGCTCTCGAGCGACGGCTACACCGTGAGCGTGCTCGACAGCGACGGAACTGCCCTGCACGAACCGATAGAACCCGGCGAGAGGGTGCTGCTGGACGCGTTCGCCGCGCAATGCGCCACCATCGTCGCGGGCAGCGGCCACAGCATCCTCGACCTTCCT
This sequence comes from Microbacterium sp. bgisy207, assembly GCF_057706855.1. Taxonomy (NCBI): domain Bacteria; kingdom Bacillati; phylum Actinomycetota; class Actinomycetes; order Micrococcales; family Microbacteriaceae; genus Microbacterium; species Microbacterium sp. bgisy207. The sequence goes on along the minus strand of NZ_JBYIPB010000002.1, from coordinate 119,926 downwards.
CGTGCCTTCGCACGGGTCGGAAACGGTCCGATCGTGATGATCACCGGCGCTGTCTCCGAGGCGGACATCGCCGCTCTCGCTCCCATCGGTGCGCACACGACACTGCCGATCCTGCTGGCCACGGGAGCCACCCCGGATGCTCTTGACCGGGCTGGCGAGCTTGGGTGGCGAGTCCAGACGATCCGGGTCGGTCCCGAGATGCCCGGGTGGTGGGACGACGCCCGCGAACACGACGAGGCGCGAGCGCGGCGGCCGAAGCGGGCGGGGCGATGAGCGCACCCGCGCCTGGACGCCCGGCTCGCAGCGGCCGACGAGCAGTCGTCCGGAACGGTCGCGCGGACACGCTGCTGACCGTCGGCGTCATGGTCGGGATCGTCGCGGCGCTCCTGCCGGTGACGCGTGTCGTCAGTCCCGGCGCCTGGCTCTGGGGAGCCCTCGCGCTGTCGGCGGCCATCATGGCGACCGGGTACCTGCTGCGCCGCAGCCGCGTGTCGGCGATCGGGATCAGCGCGATCGAACTGGCACTCACGATCGTCGTCCTCACTGTCGTCTTCCTGCGCGACACCGCCTTCTGGGGAGTCGTCCCCCTTCTTGGGAGCGTGGATCAGGCAGCGGCCCTGATCGTCACGGCATCCGAGGAGATCTTCTACAGCGCCGCACCGATGATCCCGACGCCGGCACTGAGCTTTGTGATCGTGGGCGCCGCCGGCCTGTTCACGATCGCGGTGGATCACATCGCCCTCACCGCACGGATGCCGCTTCTTGCCGGTGTCGCGTTGTTCACGGTCTCTCTCATTCCTGCTATCGCAGTGCCCAGCGCCGTGAACCTGTGGCCTTTCGGCCTGCTTGCGGCGGCGATCCTCCTGCTCCTGCGGGCCGAGACGCGGGGCCGGGAACCGCGTCTGGGGCGAGCGAGCGGGGCTTCCGCCGTCGCCGTCGGCATCGGCGCCGCCGCACTTGTCGCCGCACTGGTGATCACCCCGTCGCTTCCGCAGCCGGCTCCCCGGGTCGCGTCGGGAAGCGGAACGGCCGGAATCGACGCGTCACTCTCGCTCGGTCAGGATCTGCGCCGGCCGGAGCAGATCGAGGTCCTCCGGATGCGCTCCAACGCACCCCTGCCGCCCTATCTTCGCGTCGCCACCCTCAGCGAGTTCACCGGGGCGGTCTGGCAGCCCGATCGGACCTGGGCGCTGCCCCTGGAGAGCGCGGCAGCGTTCGGGGACGTCCAGACCGGCCCGGGCATCGAGGTGGCGGACTATTCCACGACGGTCGAGATCACCGACCTCTCGTCATCGTGGCTGCCGGTCCCCTTCCCGGCGGTGGAGGTGGAGGGACTGGCGGGATCTTGGAATGCGATGCCCCTGAATCGCACCGTCGTGGGTGAGAACGGCGCGACCCAGGGGCAGTCATACGTCGTGCGCACCATGGTCCCCGAGCCGACCCTCGACCAGATCCGTGCCGCGAGCGCCGATCCCGGCCGCGTCAGGGATGCCGCATCCGCCCTGCCGGAGGGACTGCCGGAGATCATCGCCCGTACCGCGGAGGACGTGACCGCGGGCACGTCGACTGACTACGACGCGCTCGTGGCGATGCAGTCCTGGTTCCGCGGGTCTGATTTCCGGTATTCGCTGGAGGCTCCCGTCGAGCAGGGTTTCGACGGATCGGGAGCCGATGCGGTTGCCGCCTTCCTCGATGTGAAGACGGGATACTGCGTGCACTATGCGTCAGCGTTCGCGCTCATGGCACGGACGCTCGGGATGCCCTCGCGCATCGTCGTCGGGTACCTACCGGGGGTCAACACGAGCACCGTCGTCGACGGCCAAACGGTGCGCTCAGTGCTCAGCGGCCAGCTCCACGCGTGGCCCGAGGTGTTCTTCGATCAGATCGGCTGGGTGGCCTTCGAGCCCACCAACAGTCTGGGAACGGCGACGCGGTTCAGCTCGGGGACGGATGCGGCGCAGCAGGACGCTGCATCCCCGACACCGACGGCGTCGGCAGCGCCGTCAGCGACGCCGCAGCCGACGAGATCGACTCTGCCTGGGGACGTCGACACTCCGGATGCGACGGCCACCCTCCCGGCACAGCGCAACCTCGCCACGCTGGTGTGGGGTGTCGTCGGGCTCGGCGTGCTGGCCCTGCTTGCCGCCCCGGGCGTCCTCGCCGAACTCCGGCGGAGGCGATTGCTCGCGGCCGCCGCTACCGGCGACTCGGTCGCCGCGTGGGCCGTCGTGCGAGAGACGGCGGTCGATCTCGGCATCCGTGTTGCGAGCAGCGACACGCCCCGCATGCTCGGGGACCGGCTCGTGCGGGAACACGGCGTCGACGAGGACGCCATGAACGTCGTCGTCTCGGCGATCGAACGTGCCTCCTACGCGCCGGCGGGAGTCCCGGCCCCGGGTCAGGGGTCAGGGGTGGCGACGGTCGGCGCTCTGCCGCCTTCTCGTGTCGACGAGGCTGGCCGCGACCGGAAGGAACTGGCGGTGGCGGCCCGCGAGATCAGGGGTCAGGTGATGCTCGCCGCCTCCCCGGCGCGCCGGTCGATCGCCCTTGTCGCACCCCGATCGCTCGTGCAGGGACTGATCTTTCGACGATGACCAACGGCGCCACGGCAGCTCATCTGCGGGCCCGGGGGAGCAACGAAAAGTCCTGAGCCGCGACCCGTTCGTAAACGATGACGCGACTCAGGACATATGGCGGTGACGGTGGGATTTGAACCCACGGTGCGCTTGCACGCACACACGACTTCCAATCGTGCTCCTTAGGCCGCTCAGACACGTCACCAGAACAGCCTGTCCATCGTACCCGATGGCCCTCTTCCCCCCGGACCAGCGGGCTCGCGCTCAGGCAGTGAGGGCGAAGCGGGAGTTGCCGGCGAGCCGGGGCGTCCGGGCGGGGTCGATCCACGCGGGCGGGACGAGCCACACTCGGCCAGTCGGGCCGGTGCTCTCAATCTCGATCTCCCATCCGTCGTCATGGACTCGATGATGACAGCCGGTGCACAGGAGCACGCCGTTTTCGAGGTCGGTTGGTCCCGTATCTCGTTCCCACCAGTTCGCGTGATGGACGATGCACCATCCCGGCGGAGCGCCGCAGAAGATGCATCCGCCATCTCTTCCTGCGAGCGCGAGCTTCTGGGCGGGGGTGAACAGCCGCTTGAGTCTTCCCCAGTCGAGGATCTCGCTGTCACCACCCAGCACGCACGGGATGATCTGCGCGTCGGCCGCAAGCCGACGGACGGCGCCTGCCGAAACCGGCTGATCGAGACCGTCGATCGTGGCAGCCCCGATTCCGCTCTGCAGTTCCTCAAGGCTCATCCGCACGACGACGGTGGTTGCGGGGCCCGTGGGAACGCGGTCGCAGCTTAGGCCGTGGCGGCACAGGTCGGCCAACGCGTCGGCGGCGAGCTGCTTTACGGATCGCAGATCGCGCTCGTCGTCGGCTGCGTGCTCATTGCGGCGCAAGACCTGGGTCACCATCGCTTCGATCGCCGTCTTCACGGGCGCCGCAGTCTCGGCATCCAGCTTCGCGGTGAGCGTCACCATGCCATCGCGTTCCTGGATGACGAGCGAGCGCTGCGCCCGGGCATCCTCGTGCCGCGGTTCGACCCCATCGGGATCGAGGTGTGCCTCGACACGGGCGAGGAGTTTCGAGAGTTCGTCGGGTCGCAGTCCGGGCGCAAGCTCGACGAGCTGCCGTTCGGCTTCGTCGATGCGCGCCGCGTCTGTGCGGAGGGCGAGCCGGTCGAGAAGGGTCACGATCGCCGCCGCCGGCGTCACTCCGAGGTCTCCCCGAGCAACCGACGCGGCCACGAACCGCCGCTTTGCAGGCAGCGGATCACCCGTGAGCGTCATCCGTGGCGCGGTGGCCTCGCCGACCTGGACGATGCGCAGCGCCTCGCCGATGCCGGTCCCGGTTGTTGTGGAGATCAGCGCCGCAGGCGAGGCGAAACCCTGACGTCTGGCGAGAGATTCCCTGCCAAGCTCCCGCCGCGACTGACGCGCGATCTCGGCGGCAACGGGCGCGAACGCTGCATCCACGCGTCGCCGCAGGGCACCGTAAGCGGCGTTCACGGCAACCAGCTCAGCGGCGGTCAGCGACTCGGGCGACCGCTCAGCACCCGCAGCAGCGAGCGCTTCCAGCGCTTCCGCGATGCCTGCCAGCGAGTTCGTCATGCCTCGACATTAGAACATACCTCCGACATTCAACCCGGGCCGGCTGCTCCCGCGAGAGCTCGAATCGCGAGGTGCCCCACATCGAACCTAAGCGACTGTTCCCCCGAAGAACAGGACCTGACGAGCGGTGCGGGCGCAGCGTCCTCGCGGTCAGTCGACGGCGTCCCGGGGCGGATTGTGCATGAATTCGATACGGATGCCGTTCTCCTCCTCGAGGAAGCATGCGTAATACCGGGGCGTGAAGCGCGGATAGGGCTTGGGATCGCGCACCGCTACCCAGCCTGCAGCCACAGCCACCGCGTGCAGTCGATCCACCTCGGCGCGCGAGTCGACCGCGAACGCAAGATGCTGCCAGCCGACCCGGCCGTGCTCGTGCGGACCGCTCCCGGCATCGCGAGCGGGATAGAAGATGAGTTCCGTCTCGCCCGGGCTGGTCCAGAACACCGTGGACCCGGCATCCGTACGGACGTAGCCGAGCTCGGTGAGCACCGGCTCGAACCGGTCGGCCGTGGCGCTCACGTCAGCGACCGATATACCGATGTGGTCGACCAGCGGCATGGTCACGCCTGCCGGAGGATCTTCGGCATGGCCTTGCCCTTGGCCAGTTCGTCGATCAGCTTGTCGAGGTATCGGATCTTCTGCATGAGCGGGTCCTCGATCTCCTCGACGCGCACGCCGCAGACCACGCCGGTGATCGCCGAGACGCGCGGGTTGAGGTCGGCATCCGCGAAGAACTCCTCGAATGTCGTCTGTTCGTCGAGGTGTCGCGCAAGATCCTGGTCGTCGAAGCCCGTCAGCCATCCGATGATTTCGTCGACCTCATCCTTCGTGCGGCCCTTGCGCTCGGCCTTCGCGACGTAGAGCGGGTAGACCGATGCAAAGCTCGTCGTGAAGATCCGGTGCGCCATGATCCGAGGGTACGCGCTGGGCCTACCGGCGTCCTGAGGCAAACACCACGGGAACGCCGAGCCACTCCCCGAGGTCACGGATCTCGGCATCCACCATTTCGCGCTCCTCATCGTCGAAGGGGATCAGCTCGTGAACGGCGGTGATGACCAGGTTCTCCTTCTTCTTGTCGAGTTCGGCATCCAGTAGCGCCGAGAAACGGTCGCCGAGGAGAATCGGATGCACGAAGTAGCCGTACACGCGCTGAGCCTTGGGCTTGAACTGTTCGAGGATGAACTCGAAGTCGAACAGCTCGACAAGACGGGGGCGGTCGAAAAGCATCCGGTCATACGGGTTGAGGATCGCGACGCGGCCCCCCGGGTCGTCATCGAGCGCGGCGATGGCCTCCGGGTCGACGCGCCACTTCCACGCGCTCCCCTCGACCTCTGCGGGTTCCCCCGCCATGCCGACGTCGCTCCACGGCGACTTCTGCCGCGCAATGCCGGCAGCCTGAAGGCGCCGTTGCTGCATCCGCTCTTCGGCCTCCTCCGGCGTGATGGACCCGTCATCGGGACCGTAGAGCCGCTCGGCGAGGTCCCACACGCGCTGGCGGTTCTCGCGTCGAACCACAGCCACCTCACCGATGACCGACAGCAACTCCAGCATCCGTGGGACCTGGTTCGATCCGTACCACCCGCTCTCGTTGCTGCCCTGCACGACGCTGGTGTCGGGAATCTCAGATGCCAGCAGCGGCCCCTCGGCGCGCAGCCGAGCGAGCACATCCGCGCGAAACGCGGTGTTGGCCTCAAGATACTCGCGGGAGGCAGCACGCAACTGCCGGGCACGCATCAGCGGCACCATGTACGGCATCAGACTCGACGCGAAAAACCGGCCATCGAACTCGAAGAGCAGGCGATCATCTTCAACGGCCTTCTTCAGCTGCCCGGGCTCGTACCCCCACCCGATCCGGCTCCAAAAGGCGGTCTGCTCTGCGGGTGCGATCGTCGCGGTCGGATCGATCTTGATACTGCCGAGCTGCTCCGCCACCTCGACGACGTCCCCCGGACGATCGGCATCCAGCAACTGGGCGCGCACGGCGATTCGGCGCGCTTCGTCCCGCGTGAGGCGATGCATTCCGCGAGCGTACCGCCCGGCGCTGACATCGACTTCCGCCGACTCAGTGGGCCCCGAGAACCATGTACTTCTCCGGGGCGCGCACGCCCTCGAATCCGAACTGCGCATACAGTCCGTGCGCGTCAGCGGTGGCGAGCATGACGCGGCGCACGCCGAGCGGTTCGACGTCCGCGACAACCCCCGCCATGAGAGCCTTACCGATGCCCCGGCCTCGGGCGTCGGGCGACACGAAGACATCGCAGAGCCAGGCAAAGGTCGCGCCGTCGGTCACGATCCGCGCGTATGCCAGCTGCGCACCGCTCTGGCTGTCGTAGACGCCATAGTTGCGGGAGCCCTCGATCGCGGCATCCTGCTGCTCGCGCGTGCGCCCACGCGCCCAGTACGACAGTTCACTCAGCCAGTGGTGAACGGTGGCCCGATCGACGCGGCGCGGGTCGGCGGAGAACTCGTATGCGGGCATGGGGATATTCTCGCCGAGCCGGTTCGCCCGGTCGCCGGTCAGCCCGCGACCCGGGCACTGGTCATCGCGCCGGCTGCGTGATCGAGGCGAGCCGCCAGACAGCCCACATCGCGCCGGCTCCGGCTACCGCGAACACTCCGAAGCTCCACAGCGGCGCCCCGACCGCTTCACCGAGCACGGTGATCCCCAGGATGACGGCGATGAACGGATCGACGATCGTGAGGCCCGCCACGACGGTCTGAGGTGTGTTGACGGTGTGCGCCGTCTGCACGAAGTAGATCGAGAGGGCCCCGGCCACCGCGATCCCGACGAGGCACGCGATCGTCAGGAGGTTGGTGTCATCGACGCTGAAGTCCTGGGATGCCCAGGCGGTTTGCACACGCAGGATGACGGTCTTGCCGAGGGTCGCGACGAATCCCGCGAACAAGCCACCGAGCACAACGTAGACGACGGGAGGGATGCCGCGCCGGCGCAGCAGAGCAAGCACCGCGAAGGTGACCGCGAGAACGACGAGCAGGATGATCAGGATCAGGATCAGCTCACGATCGGTGATCGTCGTCTGCACGCTGACGGCCGCGGCGACCCCGACAAAGGCGGCGAGACTGGCGACAGCGACGAGGATCGCGACGATCTCGGCGCCGCTGGGCCGGCGGCGGGTGACCACCGCGGTGAGGGCGGATGCGAACACCAGCGCGATGACACCGACGGGCTGCACGACGATGAGGGGCGCGAACGCGAGCGCGGTGAGCTGCGCGAGGATCGCGAGCCCGAAGAGCACAGAGCCGAGAAGCCAGACCGGCGTTCTGGCAAGTGCCCAGAAGCCCGACGCTCCCAGTCCCGTGGAACTACCGCCGCTTGCGCGCTCGACTCCCACCGACTGCAGGTGGTTACCGACGGTCAAGAGCGCTGCTGACAACACGGCGAGCGCGATGCCGATGATCGGAAACGAACTCAACTCCATGCGGTCCCCCGGTGTATCGGCGTGCGCCTGGCGCCCAGGCTATCCGATGGTAATACCCCCAGGGGTATAGTTCTTCTCATGAGCACCGTCCGATCGAACAGCCGCCTCGCAACCTTCCACCCGGCTTGGGGCGCTGCACTGATGACCCTCGCCGGGGCTTCCCTGCTCGCTTTCCGCGATCCCCTGGCCGCGACGGATGCCGACACCGCGGCGGGTCTCGTTCTCCTCGTGCTCGCGGCGCTCGCCGGCGCGGGAGTGACGGTCGTCTCGCTGGCGCGGCTCGCGCGGCATCCGTCGGCGTTCCGGGCCGACCTCGACAATCCCGGGATCGGTGCGATGATCGCGTCGTGGCCGGCAGGGCTCCTGGTTCTCGCGCTCGCGACCCTCGAAGCCGGCATCTCCGGCGGCGTGGACGCGACGGTCGCGCTCGGCACGGGGATGACCCTCTTCATCCCCGGGCTGCTGGGCACCCTTGCGGTCGGCTACATGTTCTATTCGCGAGTCATCGGCATCGCCGATGTTCCGCTCGCGGCGATGTCGGGCAACTGGTTCGTCCCGGTCGTCCCCCTGGTCCTCGTGCCGAGCATCCTGGTTCGCGCCGTGGCGCTGGGGCTGGGGGGCGATCCGGCGCAGTGGGCTTTCGCAGCGCTCGCCGGATGGGGAATCGGATTCGGGCTCTTCCTGCTCCTGGCTGCGATCATCGGCAGCCGTCTGCTTCTGGCAGCTCCGCCTCCCCCGCATCTCGCGCCCAGCTGGTGGGTGTGGCTGGCGCCGCTCGGAGCAGGAGGCCTGGGCGTGATCGCCCTTGCCCGGATGGGATCCGCTGTGGCAGCGATGAGCGGCCTGACGGCAATCGCCGTGGCGCTTGCGAGCGTCATGTGGGCATTCGCTGTGTGGTGGATGCTGCTCGCGCTCCGCGTGCTCTTCCGAGAGCGTCGGAGCCTGCACTTCCACATCGGCTGGTGGGGCTTCGGCTTCCCGACCGCGGCCTTTGCCACCCTCGCCCTGGAACTCGGTCGACTGTGGAGAATTGCGTGGCTCACACCCGTCGCGGTTTCGCTGTGGATCGCGCTGCTGCTCCTGATCGTCTGGCTCGGGTACAAGACGATCCGCGGCGCCATCGACGGCTCCGTGTGGCGACGCTGAACCGTCAGCGTCCTGTCAGCACGCGGTGTGCGGAGCGGCAGGTGGCGGCGTTGTGATGAGGGAGTGAAGAAACGGGCCTGGATTTCTCTCGCCGTCGGCGCCACCGTCGTCGTCGGCGGCGCGGTCGGTGCTGAGCTGGTTGTGCGTGCGAACCTGGACGCACGACTCGAGTCGACCACAGCAGATCTCGCCGTCGAGGGAGTGTCAGTGTCCTCCGGCGCGACGCCGGCGATCGTGCAAGTGCTCACCGGTCGCGTGGACCTTCGCGTCGGAATCGACAGCGCCGCGGTCGCAACGTTGGCCGCCTGCCGGTTCGATACTCCGGTCGAGGCACGAATCGACTCGACGGCACTGTCGATAGCGGTAGAGATGCCCTACCAGGGCACGACGTTCCCCGCCACGATCAGCTTCCAGCCCGAGCAGACACCCGACGGCTGGCGGCTCGGTCCCGCCGCGGTCACCGTCGCAGGGTTCGAGGTCCCTCCGGCACTGCTCTCGCGCGCTGGCGAGGCCGCCCCTGCCGCTCTGATCGACGGGATCGCGCTGCCCAGTACTCCGGACGCGATCGCCGTGACCTCCGTGTCGCTGGCCGAGGACGAGTTGGTTCTCTCAGCGACGGCGCCTGCTTCGGCATCCGGCGCGCGGGGTCTTGCCGGACCCCTGAACGGCTGTATCGGCTGAACCGTCAGCTTCCCGTCAGGTTCGGCGAGCTCGGGCGGTCAGGTCGACCAGATCGACTAGTGACCATCGCATCCGCTCACCCCGGAAGGCCCCCATGTCACTCGCCCTTCACCGGCTCGGCCACCTGGTCGCCCGCCACCGCCTGCTTGTCATCATCGGCTGGCTGGTCGTCATTCTCGCCCTCCTCGGGGCCAGCCGCGTCGCCGGAACCGCCTACGCCGACAACTTCTCCGTTCCCGGCACCGAGTCGGAGGTCGGGCAGAGCGTCCTGGAGGAGCGCTTCGGCTCATCGGCGGCGGGCGCGAGTGCGCAGCTGCTCTTCCGCACGGATTCCGGGTCCATTGAGGATGCCGGTGCCACGGCGGTCATCGAAGACACCCTGGCCGAGATCGAGACGATTCCCGGCGTCGCGAACGTCAGCAGCATGGACCGTCTGCAGATCGACGAGAACGGCGATGCGGCGCTTGCGACCGTGCAGTTCGAGGACGAGAAGCCCAGTGACGACGCACTGGATGCCGTGTACGAGGCAGCCATTGTCGATGAAGCCGGCGTGACCTCGACCATCGGAGGCTCCGCCTACGGCGAAGGTAACCCCGAGATGTCGCACCTGTCGGAGGTCATCGGCATCGTCGTCGCGCTTCTGGTCCTGTTCGTGACGTTCGGGTCGTTCCTGGCTGCAGGGATGCCGATCGTGGCTGCCATCGCAGGCGTGGGGGCGACGATCAGCATCCTGGGCCTGGCGTCCCACGTCGCCGATATATCGACGGCGACCCCGTCCTTTTCGACGATGCTGGGGCTGGCCGTCGCGATCGACTACTCCCTGTTCATCCTGTCCAGGCATCGGCAGGAGCTGGCGGCCGGACTCGAGCCGCGCGAGGCGATGTCGCGCGCACTGGGGACCGCGGGCGGTGCCGTGGTGTTCGCGGGACTCACGGTGATCGTCTCGCTCCTGGGGCTCTCGGTGGTCGGGATCCCTGTGCTCACCGTTATGGCCTTCGGCGGATCGCTCGCGGTAGCAACAGCCGTGCTCGTCGCCCTGACGCTGCTACCGGCACTCGCGCTGCTCGCCGGCACACGACTCACCCCCCGCCCTCGGCGCGCTCGCCGGCGTTCGGCCTCCCCGCCACCGAGCGGGCGCACCGGGTTCTCGAGCCGATGGGTGCGGATCGTGACCCGGGTTCCCGCGCTGACCATCGTGCTCGTCGTTGTCGGCGTCGGCGCACTCGCGCTGCCCGCAACCCAGATGGCGCTCGCGCTGCCGGATGCCAGCACCAAGCCGGTCGGTACGGACAGCCGCGATCACTTCGATGCTGTGGCCGAGACCTTTGGCCCCGGCTGGAACGCCCCCCTGCTCGTGACCGTCGACATCCTCGAGTCCACCGACCCCGTCGAGACGATGGATGATCTGTCAGCAGCGATCGCGCAGATCCCCGGGGTATCGGCGGTCCCGGTCGCATCGCCGAATGCCGGCGCCGACACGGGACTGCTGCGCGTCATTCCCGAGGGTGGGCAGAACGATCCGGCCACGACGGATCTCGTCCATGAGCTGCGCGAGCGCGCCCCGGGCCTGGAGGAGCAGTACGGGGTCAGCGACATTCGGGTGACCGGAACCACGGCCATCAACATCGACACGTCCGAGCGTCTGGCCGCAGCCCTGCTGCCGTTCGCCCTCACCGTTGCGGGGCTGTCGATCGTGCTGCTGATGATCGTCTTCCGTTCGATCTGGGTGCCCATCAAGGCCACCGTCGGGTTCCTCCTGTCGGTCGGCGCAGCGTTCGGGGCGATCGTCGCGGTCTTCCAGTGGGGCTGGTTCCCCGCCATCCTCGGCGACTCTCTTCCGGGCCCGCTCGTGAGCTTCCTGCCGATCCTCGTGATGGGCGTCCTGTTCGGCCTCGCGATGGACTACGAGATGTTCCTCGTGAGCCGGATGCGCGAGGACTACAGCCACACACGTGATGCCCGCGGGGCCGTCATGAGCGGGTTCAGGCACTCCGCCCCCGTGGTCACGGCAGCTGCGCTGATCATGATCGCGGTGTTCGTGGCGTTCATCCCTGCGGGAAGCGCGACGATCAAACCCATCGCGTTCGGCCTGGCGGTCGGCGTGTTCGTCGACGCCTTCCTGGTGCGGATGACGCTGGTTCCCGCCGTCATGACGTTGCTCGGCGATCGCGCCTGGTGGCTGCCCGCCTGGCTGGAGCGCATCCTCCCCGCCGTCGACATCGAGGGGGACGCCCTCGCGCGTCAGGTGGCGCTGGATGAGAGCGGACGCAGCGCACTGGCGATCAGCGCGCATGAGCTCATCGTCGATCCCGGCGCCGCTCCCCTCACCCTCGCGATCGGGACCGACGAGATAGCGAGCATCCCCGTTCCTGACGGCGTCGATGAGATGACCCTCGCGCACGTCCTCGCCGGCAGAACCCGACCGGTCTCGGGAACACTCGCCGTGAACGGTCAGGTTCTTCCCGAGCGGGCAGAGACGGTTCGTCGCGCGACGGCTATCGTGACGGCCGATGACGTGAGCCCCCGCGACGGGACGGTTGCCGACTACATCGCCGCGACGCTCGACACCATCGGGGGACGACGGCAAGACCGCGCTGCGCGCCTGGCGCGTGCTAGGAACCTGGCGCCCGCCACAGACATCCCGATCACGCGCCTCGAGTTGCCAGCTCGGCGACAGCTCGCGGCCGCCGTCGCCCTGGCCTGCGGAGCGCAGATCGTCTTCCTTCCCGGATGCGATGACCGAGGCCTCGCCGAGACGCTTCGCAGCGCCGGCGCCACGGTCGTCATGTTCACCGTCGCACCCGCAGCCCTGACAGCATCCGCCCCTCTCGCCTCGATCGGAGCCCCCGCATGAGCGCGTCACGCCCCCGCGCCCTCACCCTGTTTCTCATCGCCGCACTGGTCATTCCGCTCGGAGCTGCAGCGCTCCTGAGCTGGAGTGTCACCGACCGCGCGGATCGCGTGGGAGATGTCCCGGTGGCGATCGTCAACGACGATGAGATCGTCACCGGTGACACCCCGATGGCCGCCGGGCGGGCCCTGTCCAGCGCGCTCGTCCACCCGGAGGATGACACGTTCGGGCTCGGCTGGACGCTCACCAGCGCCGAGGATGCCGCCGCCGGCCTTGCCGCGGGCGAGTACTACGCGGTCCTGACCATTCCCGAGGACTTCTCGCAGTCGGTCCTGTCGGTAGGCACCGACGCGCCGGTCAGCGCCGAGGTGACTCTCGAGACCAATCCGGCGGCATCGGCCGTCGGAGCGCTGGCGGCGCAGGCCGTCACGGAAGCCGCGACCCAGGCGCTGGGAGCACAGGTCACTGACGCCTTCGTCACCCAGACCATCACCGGGATGAACAGCGTCGCGCAGTCGCTGACCGACGCCGCCGACGGCGCCGAGCAGCTCGCCTCCGGGGCGGGGCAGCTTGCCGACGGCACCGCGACCCTCGCCGATTCGAGCGCACAACTGGCGAGCGGTCTCTCGCAGGCTGCCACCGGCACCCAGGGACTTGCCACCGGGACAGAGCAGATCGCCTCGGCATCCTCGACTCTCGCGTCCTCGGCCGGTCAGCTGGCGGGCGGCGCGTCTCAACTGTCGTCAGGCTCGAGCAGCGTCAGCGCAGCGGCGTCGGGAGTCGCCGGGGGCGCTCAGCAACTGTCGTCGAGCATGACGGCTCTTGCCGCGAGCTGCCCTGCCGTGTCGAGTTCCCCGCAATTCTGCGCGTCGCTGTCAGCGAGCGCGCAGGCAGCTGCGACCCTCGCGAGCTCAGCTGCGCAGACCGCGAGCGGAGCTGCAGGCACCGCGAGCGCGGCGGCATCCGTCGCGTCGGGAGCCTCGCAGCTTGCCACGGGAGCGACCCAGCTCGCCGATGGCGCCGCCCAGGTCGCGGACGGGGCGACCCAGGCGGCGGACGGCGTCTCGTCCGCCGCCTCGGGAGCCACCCAGCTGGCAGCAGGGGCCTACACCCTCGCGGGCGCCGCGACGGAACTGGCGGGCGGCACCGAGAGCCTGGCCGAGGGGCTCGCCGAGGGCGCAGCCCAGGTGCCCGTAACCTCCGAGGAAGACGCAGAGACCCTGGCTGAGGTCGTCACCACCCCCGTCACTGTCGCCACAGACGAGACGACCTCCGCGGACGGATGGCTCGCCGCGACCATCGCTGCGCTCGTGCTGTGGCTCGGGTCGCTTGCCACCCTCGTTGCCGGCAGGCGCGTGTACTCGCGCGCATCCCTGGATTCCCCGGCCTCCACCGGCAGGCTCTCGGGGCTGCTGCTTCGCCCCCGACTGGCGATCGCGGCCGTCCACGCTCTCGTGACCGTGGGCGTGATCGGGATGTTCGGTCTTCCGCTGAACGCCGCGGTGGGCTTCACCGGCGTCGCACTTCTGGCAGCCGGATGCTTCGCCCTGCTGCTCTCGGCACTCGAAGCTGCCTGGGGCCGGTGGGGACTCATCGGGTTCGGCATCCTCACCGCCGCCCAGGCTGCAAGTTCCGCCGTGCTTCCGCTGCAGACCGCTCCCCCGGTGTTCGGGACGCTCAACCAGCTGCTTCCCGGGACCGCGTTCGCGTCGCTGGCGGCAAGTCTTGCCGGCGACCCCGACGGGTCTTCGGCGCTCAGCGCCATCACGGTGCTGCTGGTGTGGAGCGTCCTCGGCGCCGCGGGCGTGAGGTGGGGCATCCGTCGCCGGCGAGCCCTCACGGGCAGCCACCGGAGCGCCATCACGGTCGCCGGCGGGGCTGTCGCAGTGCAGCCCGTGGCAGGATGACGACATGAGCGCCCGCATCCTCGTGGTCGACGACGATGACGAGATCCGCGCGATGTTGGACTCGACGCTGCGCTTCAGCGGCTTCGAGGTCACTCAGGCAGCGACCGGCGCCGATGCCATCGCGGCGCTCGCCTCGGCGCAGCCCGATGCGGTCGTGCTCGATGTGACGATGCCGGGTGTCGACGGGTTCGAGGTCGTGCAGTTGATCCGCCGACGCGACGCGACTCTCCCCGTGCTGTTCCTCTCCGCCCGCGACGCCGTCGAGGACCGCGTGCGCGGGCTGCGCCTGGGCGGCGACGACTATGTCACCAAGCCCTTCAGCGCCGTCGAGGTGGTCGCCCGCATCGAGACGCTCCTCCGTCGCACCGTCGCGAGCGAGGCGGGGACCGAGGACGCCGCGATCCGCGTGGCAGACCTCGTGCTGGACGAGCACCGCCATCTCGTCGAGCGGGCCGGGGCACGCATCGACCTGTCGCCGACGGAGTTCCGACTCCTGCGCATGCTGATGGACAACCCCGACCGTGTCTTGTCGAAGAGTCGGATCCTGCGGGAAGTCTGGATGTACGACTTCGGCGGCGAAGCGAACGTCGTCGAGCGGTTCATCTCGAGCCTGCGTCGCAAGCTCGACGCGCACGGTGAACCGCTGATCGAGACGGTGCGCGGCTTCGGGTATGTCCTTCGCACGGATGCGGGCCGCTGAGGTGCGATCGATTCGAGCGCGACTGACCCTCACCCTCGCCGTCGTCATGGTCGCCGTCGTGCTGGGCGGCGCTGTCGTCGCGTCGCTTGCGATCTTCCCACTGCTGAGCCAGCGCGACCTCGCTCAGCTGGAGAACACGGCACAGCGGATGGCGGCGGGGCTCACTGCCACCGGCGGCGCCGTCATCTCCGAGGACACGGTCCAACAGATCGCGGCCGACTCGCTCGGGATCATCCTCCTGGCCGATCAGGCGGTTCTCGCGGCTGCCGGCATCCCCGAGGAGGACGTCGCGACCGTCGTGACTCGCGCCGACGACGAACCGACCGACATCGACGGTCGGTATCTCGCCGAAACGATCGACACGACAGGACTGTCGGTCTCGTTCCGCGAGGAGGGCACGGAGGTTCCCGTGACCTCGGCCGTGCTCGTCGTGCGCACCGCCGACCGCGAGGCGAACGGTGTGCTGCTGATCACCGCGCTGTCGGTGACCTCCCTCGCGACGACCATCATCCTCATCGTCGCGGCGGCGATCGTGGTCGGACGCGGCCTGCGCCCGCTCACCGCGATGGCCGAACATGCCGAGCGCATTGCGGAAGGGGACCGCACGCTGCGCCTGCCCGTCGAGGCCGGTGAGGATCCCGCGATCGCGCGTATGGCCAGCACCGTCAACCTGGCCTTCGACGTCCAGGAGGATGCCGAGAACCGCATGCGCTCCTTCGTCGCTGACGCCTCACACGAGCTGCGCACGCCCCTGACCACGGCCAGCGGCTGGGTCGAGCTATACCTGCGGGGCGGCCTGAACGATCCGGACGCGCTGGCGGAGGCGATGAGCCGCGTGGAGCGGCAGCTCGGACGGATGCGGCTCTTGGCCGACGAGCTGTCCCTGCTCGCACGCACCGACACCGGGCGTCCGCTCGAGAACACGCCGGTCGACCTCGCGGATGTCGTCGCCGAGGTGGTCGCCGATGCGCGCGTGCTGCATCCGGAGCGGCGCATCACCGTCCTCGGCACCGGGCCTGCCCCCGTGCTCGGCGACGAGCCGCGCCTCACGCAGGTCGTGCGAAACCTCGTCGGCAATGCGCTGCAGCACACGCCGCCGGATGCCGAGGTGACCGTGAGCGCCGCCGTCGTGGCCGACCGGGTCGTCCTGACGGTGCACGACACGGGCCCCGGCATCCCGTCGGACCAGCTTCCGCATGTGTTCGAACGATTCTGGCGCGGCCAGAACTCTCGGCACGCGGCAGGCTCGGGGCTCGGATTGGCGATCGCTCACGCGCTCGTGAGCGCGCACGGCGGCATCCTCCGGGTCACGAGCGCGCCCGGTGAGGGCACGACCTTCGAGGCGAACCTGCCCGCCCTGGACGCTCAGCTTCCCTGATCGGCCTTGCGAGCGCCGGCTTCGAGCATGTCTCCAGCGGGAAGCTCGTGGTGTCCGCCGAACTGCAGCCGCATCGCCGACAACAACTGATTGGCGTAGTGGTCCTCGTCGCGAGAGGCGAACCTCTCGAACAGTGCGGCCGAAAGCACGGGAGCGGGAACTCCGGTGTCAACAGCAGCCTTGACAGTCCAGCGACCCTCGCCGGAGTCGGACACGCGACCGGCCAGTCCGTCGAGCGTCGGGTTCTCCTCGAGCGCGGCCGCCGTCAGATCCAGCAGCCACGATGAGATCACCGATCCGCGCCGCCACAGCTCGGCGACCTTCGGGGTGTCGATCGTGAACTGGTAGAACTCGGGCTCTTCCAGCGGCGCGATCTCTGCCGAGTGCTCGGCTTCGCGCACACCCGCGTCGGCGTTCTTGAGGATGTTCATCCCCTCCGCGAGCGCCGCCATGATCCCGTACTCGATGCCGTTGTGGACCATCTTGACGAAGTGACCGGCGCCCGAGGGACCGCAGTGCAGGTAGCCGAGCTCCTCCGGCGCGTAGTCTCCGGTGCGCCCGGGCGTGCGCTCGATGTCGCCCTTGCCCGGCGCGATGGTCTTGAGGATCGGCTCGATGCGGTCGAACGCCTCGTTCGGACCGCCGACCATGAGGCAGTAGCCGCGCTCGAGGCCGAACACGCCACCGCTGGTGCCAGCATCCACGTAATGGATGCCCTTCGGCTTGAGCTTCGCGGCGCGGCGGACGTCGTCGCGGTAGTTCGAGTTGCCGCCGTCGATGATGATGTCACCGGGTTCGAGCACCTCGGCGACCTGGTCGACGACCTCACCGGTCAGGCCTGCGGGGATCATGAGCCAGATTGCACGCGGAGCCTCGAGCTTGCTCGCCATGTCGGCGAACGATGAGGCACCGGTCGCCCCCTCCCCCGCCAGCGTTGCGACGGCATCCGGGTTGACGTCGTACACGACGCATTCGTGCCCGTCCTTCATGAGGCGGCGCACGATGTTCGCGCCCATTCGTCCGAGTCCGACCATTCCGAGCTGCATGAGAGATCCCCTGTTCATCGGTGCGTTGACCTGGCCCGTCGCTGCGGCCCTCAGTGGAAGTCTAGAGAGCCATCGGGGCCGTGTGAGCGGAGATTTTCCCGACCCTCCTGATCGCGGCAGCACCGGGCGTCGTCCGCGCGGCGTCCCGCATCCGGATCTCGCGCTCCCGATCAGCGAATCGGGTATTCCGCCTCGGTCTGCACCCGCACCGAAACCCCCACGAAGTCCGGCAGCCCATCGAGCGAGGCGGCCAGATCGTCGGGGTCCGGGATGTCTCCGTCCTCGGTCACGACATCGATGGTGGCGTTGACTCCGACCCAGTGGACGCCGGCGACGGATGCCGAAGGATCGGAGCTGACCCACTCCTGCGCGGCGTTCCTGATCGTCAGGCCCCAGGAGGTCAGCGCGAAGGAGACCGCCGTGTTGAAAGCGAGCGGGATCACGACGATCACGGCGGCGATGCCCACGATGACGTAGGCGCGGCGGCGACGCGCGGTCGGAAGCGAGCTCGGCTCGCGGGCATAGCCGGCGAGGGTGAACACGACGCTGCCGGCGATGATCAGTGCGACGACGTTCGAGAGGAAGAGCCACAGCGCACCCGTCGCCGCATCCCACTCACCGACGCCGGCGCACACCCCCACGACGCCCAGCGGCGGCACGAGTGAGATCGCGATCGCGACACCGGGCAGTACCGTGCTGAGATCACGCCGAGACATCGCAAAGGCCCCGGCCGTACCGGTCGCAAGCGCCGCTGCCAGATCGAGCAGCCCGGGCGAGGTCCGTCCGGTGATCTGCGAGTTGGTCTCCAGCGCGGACGGATCGGCGACGAACACGGCGAACATCGCACCGATCGCGATCACGACGACCACGCCGATCGCGACCCAGAGGAGCGAGGTCACAACCAGACGCAACTGCCCGACGACGATGCCGAGCGCGATGCCCAGGATCGGCGTCGCCAGCGGCGCGATGATCATGGCCCCGATGACCGTCGCCGTCGAGTCGCCGAGAACGCCTGCCGCGGCGATGATCGCCGAGAGCACGAGCATGATGAGGAAGGCCGACCGCTTTCGACCCACCTCGCCTGCACCGAGGTTGAGTGCGTCATGCAACTCCTCGGCCGACAGCCGCTGCGACGGCGGAATGAGCGCTTCCGTGAGGCGCGACACGGCGGCTCAGCGGAAGAAGCTGTTGGCTCGGGAGGTGAACAGCAGAAGCAGACCGATCAGGGGCAGCACCGCCGATCCCACGGCAGTCCACAGCTGGGAGGGCTCGGTGATCATGAGGTAGACCGAACCGGCGATGTTCAGGATGAAGACGACGGAGGTCAGGATGCGGGCACCGTTGCTTCCTCCGAACAGTCCCAGGCTCACGAGGATCGTGATGAATCCGATGAGCATCGCGATGATGCCGTACGCGATCTCTCCACCGATCATCAGGAGCACTCCCGCGATGATCTGCAGCGCACCCGTGACCCAGGCGATGATCGCCACCAGGGTGACTCCGAAGGGTCGTCTACCCGCCATGATTCCTCCCAGCGGGGCGGCCGCCCGGCGCGGCATCCGTCCCGTCGGCATCACTGTAGCGGGCGCGACGCTAGGCGAGGAGAGTCTCCCCCACGAAGCCGCCCTCCGCACACCCCGGTGGCACGGCGAACACCGCGGAGCCGATCGGGACCGTCCACTCGTTGAGCAGGTCGAGGTCGGCAAGCCGCTGCTGCATCGGAACGAACTGGGCATCGATGTCCGCCTGGAATGCGACGAAGATGAGCCCCGAGTCCGACAGCGCACCCTCGGGCGGGGCGTCGTCGTAGTTGTACGGTCGGCGCAGGATCCGCTCGGTCGGGTTGCCGCTGTGCGCGCGGCGAATGTGCGAGAACTCCGGGATCACGGGGAAGCCCAGGGCGTTGCGCGCCTCGAAGTCCGGATCGTCCGTCTCGAGCGTTCCCGTCAGCGGCGCGCCGTTCGAGAGCGTCCGACCCACGGATTGCTCCCGCGCCGACCTGTCGAGTTTGTCCCACGTGTCGAGGGTCATCCGGATGCGGCGCACGACCATTCCTGTTCCGCCCGCCAGCCATCCTTCCGAGCTCCAGACGACCGCGTCGAAGTCCGGCGTTCCCGCCACCGGGTTCACCGTGCCATCGACCTGCCCGAAGAGGTTCCTCATGCTCCGCTCCGGATAGGCCCCCGCGGAGCGGCGGAAGCCTCGCTGCACCCAGCGCACCGTCGTGAACGAGCGCGAGTCCTTCAGCAGCATCCGGGTCGCGTGTGCGACGACGAGGGGGTCGTCGGCCGCGATCTGGATGAGCAGGTCACCGCCGGTGTAGGCCGGCTCGAGTCTGTCGATCGAGAACGCGGGAAGCGGCTTCAGCCAGGCCGGCCCAGCCCCTCCCGCCCGCGCGACGAACTCGGGGCCGAACCCGAAGGTGACGGTCAGACGGGCCCGCGCGACCGCCAGTTCGGGCTCCGAGTCGGCCAGCGCCGGCTCGCCACGCGTCAGACGGGCCGCATCGTCGGTGAGGACTTTCATCATGCGCCGTTGAGCCTCGCGCTGCACCTCCGGTAGCAGGTCGAGTGCGACAAAGGTTCCGTAGGTCTGGGCCGCGGTATCGATCCCCGCCTGGTGGGCGCCGTAAAAGGGAACGATCTCGGCGCCGTCTTGCGGAGTCGAACCGGATGCCGCGGGTGCCGGCGCGTCCGTGCCGGAGGTCAGGGCGAGGTCGATGCCGATCGCCGCGGCCGCGCCGACGCCGGCGACAGCTCCCCCTACGAGGAACTGTCGCCGGGTCGACCCGGGGCGATCGGAGGGATTCCGATCGGCAGTCATTACTGGTCGTCGCCGCCCATGTCCATGCCGGAGTGGTCGTCTCCCATGTCCATGCCACCGTCGTTGTAGTTCTCGTTAGCGCCCGTGAAGTCCTTCACCGGTGCTACGAACTCCATCGTCGACCCGTCTTCGAACGTGACGGTGAATGTCGCTTCCTCTCCGGCCACGAGCGGAGCAGTGAGGTCCATGAGCATGAAGTGGTAACCGCCGGGCTCGAGCGTCAGGCTGCCGCCGGCAGGAACAACGAAGCCGCCGTCCTTTTCTTGCATGACCATGCTGCCGGCGCCGTCATCGACGACCTCGTGCAGCTCCATCATCGAGGACGCGTCGGAGCTGACCGAGACGATCGTGGCGTCGGTCTCGCCGGAGTTCTCGAGGACTCCGAAGGCCGCCGACATGCCGCTGTCGGCAGCCTTGACCCAGGCATCCGTGATGGTGACGGAGTCGGCTTCGGTCGTAACCGGGATGCTGGTGCTGCCAGATGCGCAGCCGGCGAGTCCGAGTGCTGCTGCAACCAGAAGGATGCCGACTTGAGTGGAAATACGGGTGTTCACAGGTTTCCCTTTCAGGGCTTCGGGGGCTCCTCATCGGAGCCCCGGCGGGCGCGCCTGGCGCGGCCGCGAAGGAAGAAGAGGACCAGCCCGAACAGGGCGAGCGCAGATGCTGCCCCGATCGCGCCGATCAGAACGGCGCGCGGGATGCCGCCGTCCTCTGCCGCCGAGTCCAGCGGCGCGGTGGTCGCGTCATCGGACGGACCACCGGTGGTCTGATCTGCTGTCGGCGTGGGTGAACTCACAGCGCTCGGTGCGGTCGTCTGCGCCGGGGATGCCGCCGCCGGATCATCCACCGTGAAGGGGACGAGACCGGCGATCGGATGCCCGTCCGACGAGACGACCCGCCAGCGAACTTCATATGCCCCGTTCGGCATCCCCTCGTCGAGGGCCACCGTCAGGGTGTCGAAGTCGATCTGGATATCGCCGGCGACCCAGTTCGTTGCCTCTGGGTCGTCCTTTTCCCGCTCATCCACAACGTTCACAACCGCTCCGACCTGCATGACCTCGGCTGAGAACGTGAGTTCCACGCTGGTCGGGGCCACCGTCAGCTGTTCGTTCTGCTGCGGAGAGCTCTCGATGAGCTCGTCGTGCGCCCAAGCGGGCGCGGCTACGAGAGACAGCGCGATGGTGGCCGCTGCGACCGACGCCGCGACGGCTCCGGCGCGCGCGCGAAGAGACAACGACATGAAAACGCCTTTCGTGAGTGAACGTCGATGCGCCTCCCCCGGCGCCGAATCGGCGGCCGCGGGAGTCGAGACAGAGAGTCAGACCACGAAAGACAGGGGCGGGCCGCGTCTGCGGACAAACGAGACAACGCGAGCCGAACGCATCGGTGCCGCCGGGGCACACACGAGCCCGGGTCGCTCAGCGACCGCGGGAAGCTGGACCTCGCCGAGGAGAAGGCGACGGCGCATCCACGCGAGGATCTGGCGGGCAAGGGCGCCGAGACGGATGACGAGCCGCTCACCCCGGTAGAGGGCCGCAACCGTCAGTGCAGCAGCGACAACGTGTGCGAGCCACATCGACAGGTCCGTCGTGGTGGCCGTGGCTCCCGTCGACAGATCGAGCGCAGGCACGCCGTGGACGTGCCCGGTCGGGGCTGTCGCAGCAGTCGCACCGCCCCCGGCGCCGAGCACGAACAGCAGGTGGAACAGGAGCTGACTCAGGACCACCGCAACGCTCAGCCGCAGCAGCGAAAGCGCTCGGCCCACCAAGACGGTGCACACCGCAAGTGAGAGCACCCACGGCACCGCGATTCCCAGCCAGTGAGGCATGGCCCCGCCCGCTGCGACGTGCCAGAACAGGGCGACGAATGTCGCGATCGATGCGGCGACCCACGCGCGGATGACGCGGGTGGATCGCGATCGGGACATGCACCCATTGTCGCAAAGATCGAGCCGTCCGCCGCGCATGGGACCTTATTCCCGGTTGGGCGACCGGATTCGCGACTCATAATCCTGCTATGACCCGCGTCACCTACAGTGCGATCTCGAGCTTCTCCCGTGTCCGCATCCTCTTTCTGCTGCAGGAGCGACCCGAGCGTACCGTGACGGAGCTCTGCGAGGCGACGGGCCTGCACGCCAATACCGTCCGTGAGCACCTTCAGCGCCTGGTCGACGGCGGCTACGTCGTCGCCGAGACCGAGCACCGCACCACGCGCGGACGGCCGCGGGTGCTTTACTCAGCCGCTACCGGGCGCGACCGCGACTCCACCAGCCCCGTCGCCCGCCACAAAGCAGCGGCCGCCGCCCGCCGCGGCGACCTCATGCGTCGCGTCATGCCGTGGACCGATGTCGATGACCTGCCGACGGATGCCGTCCACCAACTTGACGCACTGGTGGAGGACCTCGGGGATGCCGGATTCGACCCAATCGTCGATGAGTCGACTCTGACCGTTGACCTCTCCCCGTGCCCCCATGCCTCGGCTAGCGCGCGCGACCGGGAGACCCTGTGCGCGGTGCACCTGGGGTTGATGGACAGCGTGCTCTCCCAGGCCGGGGGCCCCCTGCGGGTCGACTGCATGGCAGCGTCTCGGCATCCGGAACGCTGTGTTGTGAAGCTTCTTGCCGCGAGCGCGTCGCGCACCGCGGAACTCGTCGCGAGCTGATCAGCTGCGCAGTGATTCGCCGGCGCACATGGACCAAGGTCCCCCCGATCGCCCCGACCGCCGCGGTACCGTGATGGCGCCAGGCACGTGGCGTGGCGGAGGTGATCGATGTTGCACAACCGGACCGCAGGCGGAACCCCGTGGGGCTTATTCACGGCCCCAACTTTCATCCGACCTGATGGCGCCGGGAGTAGCGTGACCACCAGTAGACAACCTCGATGTGGGGGGAAATGATCATGGATCTGCTCGATCCGCTGCTGCTAGCCCGATGGCAGTTCGGTCTCACGACGCTGTACCACTTCCTGTTCGTGCCGCTGACGCTGGGCATGTCGGTCACCGTCGCGATCTTCCAGACCGCGTGGTATCGCACCGGAAACCTGAAGTGGCTGCACCTGACCCGGTTCTTCGGGAAGATCTTCCTGATCAACTTCGCGATGGGCGTCGTGACCGGCATCGTGCAGGAATTCCAGTTCGGGATGAACTGGTCTTCCTACTCGCGATTCGTCGGTGACGTCTTCGGCGCACCGCTGGCCTTCGAAGGACTCATGGCCTTCTTCTTCGAGGCGACCTTCATCGGCCTGTGGATCTTCGGGTGGGACAAGCTCCCGAAGGGACTGCACCTGGCATCCATCTGGATCGCCTCGATCGGCGCGCTCCTGTCGGCGTACATCATCATCGCGGCCAACGCGTTCATGCAGAACCCGGTCGGCTACCAGATGGCCGAAGACGGCAGCCGCGCGGAGATGAACAACTTCCTCGAGGTCGTCTTCAACCCGATCGCTCTGGCGGCGTTCCCCCACACGATCTTCGCCGCGTTCATGTTCTCGTCGGGTGTCGTGATCGCCGCGGCCGCCTGGCACCTGGCTCGCGGTCGCAACATCGAGATGATGCGACCGGCACTGAAGTTCGGCCTGTGGGGCATGATCGTCGCCTTCGCGGGGACGTTCCTGGCCGGTGATCAGCTCGGACTCGTGATGGTCTCCACCCAGCCGATGAAGATGGCAGCCGCCGAAGCGCTGTTCAACTCGGCGTGTGGTGCTGACGCATCCTTCTCGATCTTCTCGATCGGAACGCCCGATGGGACTGGCGAGATCTGGTCCATCCGGGTGCCCTACCTGCTGTCGCTGCTGTCGACCCACACCCTCGACGGATGCGTCGAAGGCATCAACGATCTGAACGCGCAGTACGCCGCGCAGTGGCCGGACCTTGCCGCGCAGGTGGACGGCGTCTTCAACCCGGTCCTGTGGATCACGTACTGGTCGTTCCGCTGGATGATGGGCCTCGGCTTCCTCGCGACCTTCATCGCGATCGTGGGCCTGTGGCTGACCCGCAAGAACGCCAAGCGCGAGGTGCCCCGGTGGGCGTGGAGCGTCGCGATCTGGACGGCTCCCATCGCGCTGGTGGCCTCGCTCGTCGGCTGGGTCTTCACCGAAATGGGGCGTCAGCCGTGGATCGTGTTCAGCCTGATGCTGACCGAAGACGGCGTCTCACCGAGTGTCCCCGGCTGGTCGGTACTGATTTCGCTGGTCGCTTTCACCGCGATCTACGCATCGCTTGCGGTGGTCGAGTTCGGCCTGATCCTCAAGACGGTGCACAAGGGACCGGATCCGCTCCCCGAGCCGGGCAGCGCGGATGCCGAACCGACCTCCCGCGAAGATACCCCGACGACGGTCTACTAGGAGCTGATCATCATGGATCTCGCATACCTCTGGTTCTGGATCGTCGGAGTTCTGTTCGTCGGCTACTTCGTGCTCGACGGCTTCGACTTCGGCGTAGGAATGTCGCTCCCCTTCCTCGGCAAGGACGAGGTCGGCAAGCGTCAGATCATCAACACGATCGGTCCCGTCTGGGACTTCAACGAAACCTGGCTCATCGTCGCCGGCGCCTGCCTGTTCGCGGCCTACCCCGAGTGGTACGCGTCGCTGTTCAGCGGGTTCTACCTGGCGCTGCTGTTGATCCTGCTCGCCCTCATCCTGCGCGGTGTCTCGTTCGAGTACCGGCACCAGCGCGAGGGCCTGCGGTGGAAGAAGGGCTTCGACACGATGATCGTCATCGGGTCGGTGCTCCCGGCGCTGCTGTGGGGGGTCGCTGTCGCCAACCTCGTGCAAGGTGTTCCGCTGGATGAGAACCACGAGTACACCGGGTCGCTGCTGACGCTTCTCAACCCGTACGGACTGCTCGGTGGGATCACCCTCGTGCTGGTGCTCTTCCTGCACGGCCTGTACTTCATCGGCCTCAAGACCGACGGTCAGGTGCACCAGGACGCCAAGCGCCTCGCGACCCGGGTCGGGTTCATCACCGTTGTGGTCGCTGCAGCGTTCCTCATCTGGACGATCTTCATCGCTGCAGCTCACGAAGCGCCGCTCCTGCCGCTTGTGATCGCAGCTGCGGCCCTGGCAGCAGTCGCCCTGCTGCTGTCGATGTTCTTCCACACGAAGGAGCGCGAGGGCTGGGCGTTCACAGCGGGAATCTTCACCGTCGCGTTCGCCGTGCTGACACTGTGGATGTCGATGTTCCCGAACGTCATGCGTTCGTCGACGGATGTCGCGTTCAGCCTGACGATCGAGAACGCCTCGAGCACCGACTACACCCTCACGATCATGTCGTGGGCGGCGCT
Organism: Microbacterium sp. bgisy207; assembly: GCF_057706855.1. Lineage (NCBI taxonomy): Bacteria > Bacillati > Actinomycetota > Actinomycetes > Micrococcales > Microbacteriaceae > Microbacterium > Microbacterium sp. bgisy207. The sequence goes on along the minus strand of NZ_JBYIPB010000002.1, from coordinate 94,504 downwards.
GATCTTCCTGCCCCTTGTCCTTGCCTACCAGGGCTGGACCTACTGGGTGTTCCGCAAGCGCGTGACGCGCTCGCGGATCGAGAAGGCCGAACTCGTCGACCACTGAGAACGAGCCCGGGTTGGGTCAGCCGGGCAGAAACCTCACGGAGCCGGGGGTCACCGTCACACGGACGGCGGCCCCCGGCTTCAGTCGTGCAGGATCGTAGGCATCCCACGGCACGTCGACCGCGACCCGCACGCCCGACCCGGCCGCAGCGGTCTGCGATCCGACGGCGTCGGTCTGCACCCGTATCGAGCCCGTCCCCTGGTCCAGACGGACGATCCGGGCCACCCACGACACGGCACGGGAGCCCTCCGCATCCCGGATGGCGGCGACCGGAGTCGAGGGGCGGTCGACAAGCTCGATCGTCGCCGCGTCAGGACGGAAGACCGCGGCCGCGGGTCCCCGGAGCCCGGGCGCCGGGATTCGGATAGGCCCGGCCCGCCACACCCCTTCCCGCGCGGTGCCCTCGACGCGCACGACGCCCGCAAGCGCTGCCGCAAAGCCCGTCGCCGGTGACTGCAGAACCTCGCGCACCGGGCCGTCCTGTGTGACGCGGCCTCCCTCGATGATCACGAGCCGATCGGCGAGCGCGGCGGCGTCGACCGCGTCGTGTGTGACGAGGATCGTCGTGCCGATCAGGTGCTCGGCCAGCAGAGCGCGGATGTCGGCCACGGTCTCGGCATCCAGCGATGACAGCGGCTCATCGAGCAGCACGAGCTCGGGGCCGATCACGAGAGCGCGTGCCAGCGCGACGCGCTGCTGCTGACCACCGGAGAGCTCTGCAGGGCGGCGGTCCCCGAGGCCGGCCATTCCCACCCGATCGAGCCATGCGCGCGCCACGTCCGCGGCCGCCGGCCGCGATCGGCCCCGCGCTCGAAGGCCGAACGCGATGTTCTGCGCAACTGTGAGGTGCGGAAACAGCAGCGGGTCCTGCCCTAGCAGCACGGCACCGCGCTCCATGGGGGCGACGTGCAGGGCGGGGCGACCGGACGCGGCAAGAGCGCGGGCGCCCAGACGGATGCTGCCGGCATCCAGGCGCGTGAAGCCGGCGAGTGTGCTCAGGAGCGTCGATTTCCCGGCGCCGCTGGGCCCCATGACAGCCACCCGCTCCCCCGGCGCGACCTCCAGGGCGACATCCAGCCGGAAACCGGCACGGTCGACGACGATCCCGGCGGCCACCGCACCGTGCGCAGTCATCGCACACCTCCCGCACGCCACCCGCGAACCAGCACGAGCACGATGAGCGCGGTCGCCAGCAGCAGCACCGAGAGGGCGACGGCGGTCGACGGCGCCACCCCCGCCCCGTTGAACGCCGTGTAGATGGCAAGAGGCATCGTCTGGGTGACGCCGGGAGCATTCCCGGCGAACAATGCGGTCGCACCGAACTCACCGATCGCTCGCGCGAAGCTCAGGACGACGCCCGCGACGAGGCCAGGGGCCGCAAGGGGCAACGTCACGCGCCGCAGGATCGTCCACCGGCTGGCGCCGAGTCCCGCGGCAGTCTCCTCGAATGCGGTACCGGTGGTTCGCAGCGCTCCCTCGACGGCGAGCACGAGGAAGGGCAGCGCGACAAAGGTCTGAGCCATCACGACCGCCGGTGTGGTGAACGGCAGCGGGATGCCCGCCTCGGCCAGCGGGCCCCCGATCCAGCCGTTTCGACCGAACAGGTACAGCAACGCAACACCGCCCACCATCGGAGGCAGCACGAGCGGAATGGTGACGAGGGCCCGCATCGCCGCCGCGGCACGGGACCTCGAACGGGCGATCAGGATCGCGAGGGGGACCCCGAGCACGAGGCACAGCCCGGTTGCCGCGGCGCCGGTCCCCAGAGAGAGGGCGAGGGCCGAGAGCGCCTGCGGCGAGGTGATGTCGTGCCAGAACGTCGTCCACTGCACGCGCGCCACCAGCGCAGCCAGGGGGAGCAGGAGGAACAGGAGTCCGACGACCGCGGGCACCAGCAGAGTCCGTGGCGCGAGCCAGGATCGTGTCGATGCGCTGTCCGAGCTGCCCACGCTTCCCGTCACGCCGGTCACGGGCTACCGAATCCCGCGGTCGCGAGGATGCGCTGCCCCGCCGGGCCCCGCACGTAGGCGACGAAGGCCGTCGCGGCGTCGGGAGCCCCGGCATCGGCAAGCGGCGCGATCCAATATCGGTTGACGACGGCGCCGGCTCCCGACGGTACGATCGCATCGACGTCGCCTCGGCCGGCGGCATCCGTCGCGTAGACCACCCCCGCGTCCGCCTCTCCCGCTGCCACCTTGGTGACCACGGCGGTGACGTTCTGCTCGAAACTCGCCGGCGTGACGGTCACCCCCGCGTTGCGAAGAAGGGCCTCGGACGCGGCGCCGCACGGCACCTCGCTCGCGCACAGGACGACAGCCAGATCGGGCGACGCGAGGTCCGAGAGACCAGTGACCCCACCCGGGTTGCCGGCGGGAACGACCAGGACGAGGGTGTTCGACGCGAACGGCTCGGGGGCGGCGGCGAGTCCGGCGTCCGCGACTCGGGCCATCGTCGCATCGTTGGCCGACGCGAACACGTCGACCGGCGCGCCCTCGACGATCTGGGTGGCGAGGGTCGATGAGCCGTCGTAGATGATCGGGGACACAGCGATGCCGGGGTTGTCCGCCTCGAAGCGTCGCGCGATCTCATCGAAGGCCCCCTGCAGGGACGCGGCTGCGGCAACCGTGAGGTGGTCCGCTCGCTCACCGGGCTCCCCCGAGCGCGTGCCCTGACCCGGCGCCGCACACCCGCCGGCCGCGAGGAGCAGCACGGCACTGAGCGCGAGAGTGAACGGGCGGGCGCCACGAGCAGGCGGCATCAGCTTCTCGGGGTCTCGACGATGACCGTCGTCGCTTTGACGACCGCCGTGGCAAGCGCACCGACCTCGAGGCCGAGCTCGTGCACGGCCTCGGCCGACATGAGCGAAACGACCCGGTGGGGGCCGGACTGGATGTCGACCTGCGCCATCACACCGTCCACCTGGATCCTCGTGACCAACCCCACGAAACGGTTTCGGGCGCTGGAGAGGACGTCGCGGGGGTCGCCGCCGGCCTGCGCGATCTCCACTGCGCGCCGCGCGAGGGCGTCGCCCGCGATCGCCGTCGGAGCATCGCCGGTTGTCGCAAGCACGCCGTTATCGATCCACCGCCGGACGGTGTCGTCGCTGACACCGAGAAGCCGGGCGGCTTCGGAGACCCGGTAGGTGCGCACGGGACGATCGTAACATCCGCATCCTCGGTGACTTTCGTCCCCTGGGAACGCACATGCGGGCCTCTCTTCCCATTCCCCCCGCATCAGCGCTCGCAAGACTCCCGCTTCCACGAGCGCTGAGCACGGGACCTTTGGCACGGCGTCAGCGAGGCAGAGCCGGCGGATCATGGGGCAGACTCGAAGAATGCCCTCTCAGCCGGATGCCGCACCGCCGCAGCCGGATGCCGCGGCGGTGCCGAGGGCGCCGCGTCAGCGCCCGGTCGATCCACGACTGCTGCGCTACGCCGCCAGCTCGCGCGGGTTCTTCGCACTGATCGGTCTCATCGGACTCGCACAGACGCTCACGATCATCTCCTTCGCGTGGTTCCTCACTGCCGGCATCGTGGGAGCCATCGACGGACAACCGCTGACCGACCTCGCGCCCGCGCTCGCCGCGCTCGGCGCGACGATCGTCATCCGGGCGATGCTCATGTGGGCGCGTGAGGCCGCCTCGTCCCGCGCCGCCGCTCGGGTCGAGAGCGAACTGCGCGCACACCTCATCGAGGCCGTCGGCAAGCTCGGTCCCGAGTGGCTCTCGACACGCAACACCGCTCAACTCGCCGTGACCGCAGGTCGTGGTCTGGACGCCCTCGACGCCTACTTCGGCCGTTATCTGCCACAACTCGTGCTGACCGCGATCGCCACACCGATCCTCGTGGCGATCATGTGGTGGCAGGACTGGCTGAGCGGACTGACCGTTCTGCTGACGCTCCCCCTCATCCCCGTCTTCATGGTGCTCATCGGACTGGCCACGCGCGCTGTGCAGCAGCGACAGTGGCGAACGCTCGGGCACCTCGCCGCGCGATTCAGTGACACCGTGCAAGGCTTGTCCACGCTCAAAGTGTTCGGGCGCCAGTACCGCGCCGCCGACTCGATTGAGGGCGTCACGACGAGGTACCGGCGCGAGACGATGAAGGTCCTGCGCGTGTCGTTCCTCTCGGGTTTCATGCTTGAGTTCCTCGCTTCCATCGCCGTTGCGATCGTGGCGGTCACGATCGGGTTCCGGCTCCTCGACGGCTCACTCACCCTCGCGGTGGGCCTGTTCGTCCTGCTCCTGGCCCCGGAGGCGTATCTCCCCCTGCGCCAGGTGGGGGTCCAGTTCCACGCGGCAGCAGAAGGCGTCGCCGCGACAGACGACATCTTCACGGTGCTGGATGCCGCGGCATCCGTGGCGGACTCGGCGGCAGCTCCCGTGACATCGCCTCCGCCCGTGGGAGTGCTGGAGGTTCGTGAGCTGCGGGTGCGGCGCGGCGAGCGTGTGCTGCCCCCCGTGTCGTTCGCGGTCGCGCCGCGGCGTGTGGTGCTCTTGGAGGGACCGAGCGGAGCGGGCAAATCCAGCATCCTGGCCGCCCTGCGCGGCGCAGCCTCGTTCGACGGCATCGCGCGGATCGACGGCGTGGACGTTCGCGATCTCCCCGCGGCGCAGTGGCTTGCCTGGGCAGGTCAGAACGCCGGACTGGTGTCGGCCACCGTCGCCGACAACGTCGCTCTCGGCGACAGCGCCCCCGACCCCACGCTGATCGAGAGGTCCCTGGAACTCGCGTGCGCAGAGGAGATCTCGCCGGGCCTCGAGCTCGGAGTGCAGGGGGCAGGACTGTCCGGCGGTCAGGCCCAGCGAGTCGCGGTGGCACGGGCGTTCTACCGCCACCTGCGCGGCGCCGCGCCGGTGATCGCCCTCGATGAGCCCAGCGCGGCACTCGATGCCCAGACGGAGGCGCGACTGTGGGCATCCGTTCGGGCGCTGGCGGACGCCGGCGCCGCAGTCCTCCTCGTGTCGCACCGCGAGAGCGCGCGCCGGATCGCGGATGAGGTCGTCGGCCTCATCCCGAGCGAGGTGATCGCATGACGACGGCACGCGACGTTCTCCGCGGTGCCATGCCGCCCGCCCGCCGGTTCTGGCCGGGCGCAGCATCCGCCTTCATCTCCGAGGCGTCGGCCATCGGATTGCTCGCGACCAGCGCGTGGCTCATCGTCCGCTCGAGCGAAATGGTGCCGGTCCTCTACATCTCCGTCGCCGTCGTCGGCGTGCGTTTCTTCGCCCTGACCCGCTCGGTGTTCCGCTACCTCGACCGGCTGGCCGGCCACGACGCCGCACTGCGTCAGCTCGCCGCGACCCGCACCGATATGGTGCGCCGCCTCATCCCGCTCGCTCCCGACGGCCTCACCCGCACACGACGCGGCTCCGTCCTCGGCGCGCTCGTGGACGACGTCGACGATCTCCAGAACCTGCCGCTGCGGGTGGTCCAGCCGTTGGTCGCATCGGCCACCGTCGCGCTGGCGGCCGTCATCCTCGTGATGCTCATCTCGTGGCCCGCGGGACTCACTCTGCTGGCCTGCCTCGCGGTGGCCGCGGTCGCGGCGGTCGGCTGGGGCTGGGTCGCTGGCGCCCGCGCAGAACGCGCGATCGCGCCGCTGCGCGCGCGATTGGCCGATGCCCTCCTCGACCACGTCGGCAGCCTGGACGTGCTCCTGGCCTATGGCGCCGTGGACGAGAGTCGAGCCCGGATCCGTGAGGCCGACCGGCTGCTGCGCCGCGCCGTGATCCGCCGCGCCGGCGCGCAGGCCGGGACAGCCGGCATCGTGTCGCTGCTGGCCGGCGCCGCGTCGCTCGCGGCGATTCTCGTCACAGCTCCTGCGGCAGCGGCAGGAACACTCAGCGGGCCGAATCTGGCCGTCGCCGTCCTCGTACCGATGGCGGTCTTCGAGGTGTTCGCCGCAGTTCCGCTCGCGGCGGCAGCGTGGCGACAGGTCCGCGCGTCCGCAGAGCGCATCGCCGACTCGCTTCCCGCCGAGCCTCCCGCGGGTATCGTCCGTGACGAACCGGAAGCGACCGGGACCGGGCCCGCGCTCGGTAAGGGCATCGTCCTGCGGGATCTGTCCGCGACCTGGCCCCACACCGACACGGCCGCGCTGCGCCAGATCACGCTCGAGATCCGTGCCGGCGAGCGCCTCCTGGTGGTCGGATCCTCCGGCTCGGGCAAGTCCACGCTCGCGCACGCACTGGTCCGTTTCCTCGACAGCGACGGCGAGTACCGCATCGGCGAGACGGATGCGCATGCCATCGCCTCCGACGACCTGCGCCGCACCGTCGGACTGTGCGAGCAGAACCCCATGCTCTTCGACGAGGACATCCGACAGAACCTGCTCTTTGCGCGGGAGGACGCCACGGATGCGGAGCTCGAGGCCGCCCTCGAGCGGGTCGGGCTCGGCCCCTGGCTACGCGAACGCGGCGGGCTGGATGCGCGCGTCGGTGAACGCGGACAGCTGGTATCCGGCGGACAGGCGCAGCGCATCGCACTGGCCCGCGCTCTGCTGCACGGGTTCCCCGTCCTCGTGCTCGACGAGCCCACGGCGGGAGTGGACCCCGCGGCATCCGACGCCCTGCTCACCGACCTGCTGTCGGCGGTCGAACCGCACCAGTGCCTCATCCTGATCTCCCACGTCACGGTGCCGGAGGGCCTGGTCGACCGCGTCGTGCGGCTCGATCGAGGGGCTCTGGTCTAGCCCGGGGCACGATCGGAGGGCTCGGGTCTAGACCTGGGCACGATCGGTGTCGTCGACGGTCTCCGCCGCAGCGGCGATGCGGTTGGCCATGCCTCGGAAGATGAACCCGTGAAACGGCAGCACCGCGAACCAGTAGAGCCGCCCAGCGAGTCCGTGAGGGAAGAACACAGCGCGCTGGTCGTAGCGCGAGCCCGTGTCGGTGGGTGTCGCGCGCAACTCCAGCCAGGCAAGCCCGGGCACCTTCATCTCGGCGCGCAGCCGCAGGAAGCTGCCATGATCGATCGCCTCGACACGCCAGAAGTCGAGCGCGTCCCCCGCGGAAAGACGGCCCTTGCTCCGTCGCCCCCGTTGCAGACCCACGCCTCCGACGAGCCGGTCCATCCACCCACGGATCGCCCACAACAGCGGTGACGAGTACCACCCGTTCTGACCGCCGATCCCCTCGATGACCCGCCACAGCGCGGATGCAGGCGCCGACGTCGTCGCGGACCGCTCATCGACGAAGACGACCTGCCCGGCCCATTCGGGGTCGCTGGGGAGCGGACTCGAGGGGACATCGAGAAGCTCCGTGTCCGCCCAGCTCGTCTCGACCGTGTCTTCCTTCTCGCGGCTCAGAGCGAGGGCTACAGCATCCCGATATCGCAGCAATCCGTCCTCGGGACGAGGAATCAGGTCGTCGACGGCCCAGGACCTCACGACGCAGTCGACCTGAAGTGACTCGACGAGCGGACGCGCAATCGCCGCCGGGATCGGCGTGACCAGATTGACCCACAAGGATGCCAGCCTCGGCGTCAACACCGGCAATGCGGCGATAGCTCGCTGCGGGAGTCCTGCCACGACGGCGTACCCGTTCATCATCTGCCCGTAGCGAAGCACATCGGGTCCGCCGATGTCGACGGCGGCGTTGACATCGGGAGGGACGCGTGCCGCACCGAGCAGGTAGTGCAGCACGTCGCGCACCGAGATCGGTTGGATGCGGTTACGTACCCACTTCGGGGCCGGCATGTAGGGAAGCACATCGGTCAGGTGCCGGACCATCTCGAAGGATGCCGACCCCGACCCGATCACGACGCCCGCCTGGAGCACAAGGGTCGGAACACCCGAGTCCAGCAGGATCTGCCCGACCTCGACTCGGCTGCGAAGATGCGGCGACAGGGGTGCATCGTCGGGGTGGAGCCCGCCGAGATAGACGATGCGGGCGACGGATGCCCGGGCAGCAGCGTCCGCGACCGTTCGCGCGACGTCACGGTCGGTCTGCTCGAACGCACCGCCGGACATCATCGAGTGGATGAGGTAGTAGAGCACATCGACATCACGCACGGCTTCTGCAACCGCATCCGGGTCTTTCGCGTCCCCCGCGACGATCTCTACCCGCTCTCCCCAGGAGAACGCCGCGACCCGCTCGGGATGCCGCGCCAGGACACGGACCCGATACCCCGCGTTCAGCAGCCGCGGAACGAGACGCCCGCCGAGGTACCCGGTCGCTCCCAGCACGAGTGCCAGCGGCTTCTCCCCGCCCGGCCGGGGGTGGGCGACGAGCGCGGGCTCCAGTCCCGTAGGGGCGGTGAGATCGTCCACACCTGCAGGCTAACGCGGTCAGGAGGGCTCGGGGTCATCCAGTGTCCATCCGAAGGCCTGGGCTCCCTCGTGCGACGGCAGCCGCGCGAACCCGAGGCGATCGTAGAAGGCCAGCGCCGGGGCGTTGGACGCGTCGGCGACCAGATGCACGCCGGTGACGCCGCGCTCGCGAAGCACTCCGAGGAGGGTGTCGATCAGGCGCCGCCCCCAGCCCTGACCTTGCAGGTCCGGCAGCAGGTCGATGTGCAGGTGCGCAGGGTACGTGTCGCCGTACGGCTCCGCCCCCGCCCGCCGGCCCGCGGCGTAACGCAGGATGTCTGCGGTGCGCCGGACGCGGGGATCTGCACGGTTCTCGGCGAGGCGGTGCGCCCATCGCGCTGCCCGCTCGGGCCACCAGGTCGTGGCGAACCAGTCCTCGAAGGAGCGGGTGTCGGGTGCGCACACGAGATAGCCCGACGGGGATCCGTCCGTCTCGACGACGAGTGCCAGGTCCGGATGCCGAACCACGTACGGGTTCAGGAACACGTCCGGCCAGATCTCGTCGTCGATGAGCACCCCGCTCGCATCGCGCCCGGCGTCAGCGGTGCGGATGCACACGGACGCGAGCGCCGACGCGTCATCCTCGCGAAAGGCTCGGATCCTGGCCACGCACCGATCGTAGACGCCCCCTGGCCCGCCCGCGGCGAGACTGCGAGGATGGTCGAGTGAGGACGATCAGGTGACACGCACCGCCGAGATCCTGCAGCGCATCGCCCGGCCGGTGCGCGACCTGTTGCGTGCTCTGCTGGCTCCCCTCACGCGAACCCGCCTGTTCCGGGCCGCGGGCCCGCGGGTCCTGCCCCCGATCGAGCGCGTCTTCACGGTCCTCAGCCGCGGACGCGTCCAGCTCAGCGCCGTCCTGGTCCCGTCGCTGGTCCTCCACACAACGGGGGCCAAGAGCGGGCTGCCCCGAGACGTCCCCCTGATGTACACCCCGGACGGACAGGGACGCGCGATCGTGGCGGGAACCAACTTCGCCGGCCAACGCCACCCAGCGTGGACGGCGAATCTCCTCGCACATCCGGATGCCGCCATCACGGTCCGAGGGCGGCGAATGCTCGTGCACGCCACGGTCATCGCGGACGACGAGAGGGATGCCGCGTGGGCACGCATCGAGTCCCAGTGGCCCGGGTATCGGGCGTACGAACGCGAATCTCCTCGCACGGTGCGGCTGTTCCGCCTCCAGCCCGTACGGGCATACGCGTCCGTCGCGTCCGAGGATCCCGCTACGGGGTGAGAGCCTGCACCGTCCGCGGTCGCACGATCAACCACAGGGCCAGGACGGCGATGACGCCGCATCCGACCATGACCGATGCCATGGTCGTGGCGGTGATCCCCGCGCTGGATGAAAGCCAGCCCACAAGAGGCGACACGGCGCCCGCCACACCAAAGTTGACCGCACCGAGAATGGATGCTGCTGTTCCCGCTGCCTTGCCGTGACGGTCGAGGGCGAGCACCTGCACGCAGGGGAACCCGAAGCCGACGGCGGTGATGAACAGGAAGAGGGGCACCATGGTGCCCCAGAGACCGAGCCCGAGGCTGTCGGCGACCACGATCGCTGCGCCGAAGACGACCGTGCCGGCGGTCGAGAACGCCAGAACCCACTGGGGGCCGAAGCGAGCGGCCAACCGCGAGGCCGCCTGCACTCCGAACACGATTCCGAGCGAGTTCACGGCAAAGAGCAGTCCGTACGCCTGGGGGTCGAATCCGTAGCTCTCCTGGAACAGGAACGGCGAGGCCGACAGGTACGAGAACAGACCGCTGAAGTTCATGCCGCCGATCACGAGGACCCCGAGGAACACGCGGTCGCTGAGCACGGAGCGGTACCGTTGCCGCGCGGTCGTGCTGCCCTTCTCGTGACGTCGAGCCGGAGGCAGCGTCTCGGGGATGATGAAGATCGTGCTGACAAGCATCACGATCCCGTAGAGCGCCAGGACGATGAAGATCCCCTGCCAGGGCATGACGATCAGCAGCGCCGACCCGATGAGGGGCGCGACGACCGGGGCAACGCCGCTGACAAGCGCGAGGCGACTGAGCATGATGACCAGGCGCTTTCCGCCGAACAGGTCGCGCACGATCGCCATGGCGACGACGCCGCCGGCTGCGGCACCGACCCCCATGAAGAATCGAGCGGCGCCGAGGGTGAGAAGCGTCGGCGCAAGGGCGGCGGCGGCGCTGGCGAGCACGTGCAACGCCGTGACCGCGATCAGCGGCAGGCGCCGCCCCACCTTGTCGCTGAGCGGCCCCACCACGAGCTGACCGACCGCGAAGCCGATCATGGTTCCCGTCAGAGTCAGCTGGATCGCCGCCGATGTGGTCTGGAAGTCCGCCTCGAGCACCGGGAAGGCAGGAAGGTAGAGGTCGATCGTGAACGGGCCGAGCGCGGTCAGCGCGCCCAGAAGGATGATGTAGAGCACCCGGCGGCGCGCGGGAATCGCATCGCCCGGGTGCAGCATGACCGGCGCAGTCGCCGGGTTCGCTCCCAGGGTACGGATCGCTCCTGTCGATGTGTGGGAGTGAGGTGGCGAAGGCTGCGCGTGCTCGGCGGCGGTGTTCTCGGCGGCGGAGGCTCGGCGGCGCGGCAGCGGGATGGTGGCGGAGTCGGGCACGGTTTCCGTTCAGGCTCGCAACAGGCGAGAAAGTCGAATCGATTCGACTCCATGATACCCGATGCTGTTGCCCGGGAGACCGGACGCGAGAATGGGGCGCCCCGCAGGACGCCCCATTCTCTGCGGATCCGAAGGATCAGCCCTTCGTGGATCCTGCGAGCAGACCTCGCACGAAGTACCTCTGCAGCGAGAAGAACACGATGAGCGGAACGATGATCGCCACGAACGCACCCGCCGTGAGCAGCTGCCACTCGTTGCCGCGGGTACCGGTGATCTCTGCCAGGAGCTTCGTGATCGGTGCGACAGGGCCGTCCGCGAAGATCAACGCCACGAGCAGGTCGTTCCAGACCCACAGGAACTGGAAGATGGCGAACGACGCGAGCGCCGGCATCGTCAGGGGCAGAACGATCCGGAAGAAGATCTGCCCCCGTGATGCGCCATCCACGCGAGCAGCCTCGATGATGTCGGCGGGAATCTGCGACATGAAGTTGTGCAGCAGATAGATCGCCAGCGGCAGAGCGAACATCGAGTGGGCGATCCAGACCTGCGCGTAGCCGCCCGAGACGCCCAGCGGACCGGTGATCTGTACCCCGAAGAAGTTCAGTCCTCGAGAGAACGAGCTCAGCAGCGGGATCAGCGCCATCTGGATCGGCACGATCTGCAACGCGAACACGAAGATGAACAGCCAGTCCCGGCCTTTGAAGTCGATCCACGAGAACGCGTACGCGGCAAACGCTGCGAGCGTGAGCGGAACGATCGTTGCAGGAATCGTGATGGCGATCGAGTTGATGAACGCCTCGGCCATCGTCAGCTGCGTGTTACCCGCCTGCAGCACCTGGATGTAGTTCTCGAGCGTGACCTGCGGGTCGGTGAAGAACGTCCACCAGCCCGTCGTCTTGATCTGCTGCTCGGGCCGGAACGACGAGATCAACAGACCGAAGGTGGGAATCGTCCAGGCGACCGCGATGATGATGGAGGCGACTGTCGCCCAGGGCTTGGACAGGACCTTTCGAGCACGTCCCGCCCGTCCGGAGCCGCCGCCTTGCGAGCGGCGCATCCCGCGTTCGAGTTCCTTCTCCGTCTCCTTGTCGATCGGGAGATCGATCGGCATAACCTCGCTCATCGGATCTCCTTCTGCTTGCGGATCTGCCGGGCGTTGTAGATGACGATCGGCAGCACCAGGAGGAACAGGATGACGGCGAAGGCAGCGCTACGCCCCGCCTCGAACTTCGTGAACTGGGTGTACATCTCGTTCGCGATGACAGAGGTTCCGAAGTTCCCACCGGTCATGGTGCGGACGATGTCGAACACCTTCAGCGAGGCGATGGAAATCGTGGTCAGCACGACGATGATCGCGGGGCTGATCGCCGGCACCGTCACGTTGATGAAGCGCTGCCAGGCGTTCGTGCCATCGAGCTGGGCCGCCTCGAGCTGCTCGGTCGGCACACCCTTGATGGCAGCCGAGAGGATCACCATCGCGAAACCGGTCTGCACCCAGATGAGCACGACGATCAGGAAGAAGGTGTTCCACGGCTCCGTCAGCAGCCACTGCTGCGGTTCACCGCCGAACCACACCACGATCTGGTTGAGCAGACCGATCTGAGTGAACTCGGGACCACGGTAGGCGTACACGAAGTTCCAGATGATGCTCGCGCCGACGAAGGAGATCGCCATCGGCATGAACACCAGAACCTTGTAGATCTTCTCGCCCCGCGTCTTGTCGATGAAGACCGCATAGGCCAGTCCGACGACGGTGGACACCGTCGGGGCGATGAGCACCCAGATGATGGTGTTGACGACGGTGCGGATGCCGTCGGGCTGGGTGAAGATCCAGACGAAGTTGTCGAAACCGACGAAGCTGTTGCCCGCAGCGTTCATGAACGATGCGACGAAGGTCTGGATCGACGGGAGGATGAGGCCGATCAGCAGCAGCAGCGCTGCCGGTGTCATGAAGGCCACGAGCTGGATGAAGTACCCCTTGCCGTTTCGCGAGCGATAGTCGATCACGAAGAAGAGGCCGCCGATGAGCGCAGCGACGATCGCTGCCCACCAGACGGAGTTGAACAGGACCACCGTGACGACCGGGATGAGCACGCACATCGCGAGCCGTATCCAGGTGTAGACGGGCCCGGAACGGGGCGCAATGTCGACGAGGAAGAGGATCAGGCCGATCACCGCGAGGAATGCAACGACCACGACGATCGCTTGCAGAATCGGGTGCATCGTGCCGACCCAGCTGAAGAAGGCGGTCACGTCGCTCCTTTCGAGTACAGCAGTGGACTCGCTCGAATCCTAGCCAGGAAAGCGGCAGAGGGGCCGCCCCGCCTGAGCGAGGCGGCCCCTCTGTGATCAGTGTCAGCTGGCGGGCCAGCCGGCTTCGATCTGGGCGGTGACCTCCTCGACGGGGGTACCGCTGATCCACGAGACCATGCCCTTCCAGAAGGTCCCGGCGCCGACAGCGCTGGGCATCAGGTCGGATGCGTCGAACCGGAACGTGGTGTTCGGGTCCTGCAGGATCTCGATCGCCTGCGTCAGGATGCCCGACGAGGCGTTGGCCGGGTCGAGGCCCGAGTTGGCCGAGATGACGCCGCCGAGCGACACACGGTTGTTCGCCCACTCCGGGCTCGACAGGTACTCGAGCACGGCCTGCGTGTCGGACTCGTCGTTGAACGCACCGACGATCTCACCGCCACCGGTGACGGCCGGAGCGCCGGCTTCCTGACCGGGCATGATGAACGCCCACACATCGCCGTCCTCGGCGACCACGCCGCCGGCATCCTCGATGAACCCGGTGAAGAACGACGCCTGGTGGTGCAGCGCGCACTCGCCAGAGACGAGGGCAGCAGCAGGGTCGCCGAACTCGGTCGAGTTGATCGACTGCACGTCACCGAAACCGGCGTTGACGTACTCGGGGTTGAGCAGGTACTCACCGGTCGCGTTGAACGCATCGATGATCGGCTGGTCGGTGAACTTCACCTCGTTGGCCACCCACTGGTCGTAGACCTCGGGTCCCGAGTCGCGCAGCACCATGTCCTCGACCCAGTCGGTGCCGGGCCAACCGGTGGCATCACCCGAGCCGAAGCCCGCGCACCACGGCGCCTTGCCCGTCGTCGACTGGATCGTTTGGGTGACGTCCATCAGCTCGTCGAGCGTCGTGGGGACCTCGAGGCCCCACTCGGCGAACTTCGCCGGCTGGTACCAGATGAAGCCCTTGACGGATGCCATCAACGGCGCACCGTAAAGGGTGCCGTCGACGGTGCCGTACGCGGCCCAGTCCTCCGACCAGTAGTCTGCGACGTTCTGCTGAACGCCCTCGGGCGCCGGCACGAGGTACCCACGCGAGGCGAGGTCTGCGAGCAGACCCGGCTGCGGGAAGATCGCGATGTCGGGCGGGTTCCCTCCCTGTGCCCGGATGCCGATCTGCGACTCGAACTCCTTCGAGGCTTCGTACTGAATGTCGATGCCCGACTCCTCTTCGAAGTCAGCCCACGACTGGTCGAGCAGTTCGGCCTCGGTATCCGAGATCGTGCCGTAGATCGTGACGACGTTGTCGACGTCGCCGCCGCCACCGTCGCCGCCGTCGCTCGCGCAGCCGGCCAGCGCGATACCGGCGACGCCGGCCATCGCCACCGCGCCGAGCATCTTGTGACGCTGTGTCATGCCCATATGAATGACTCCTCCTCGTTGAGCGCAGACATGGTTCCTTCGTAAGAGCCTCTCCGGAACCGCTTCCATGACACCGTAGCGCCCTCTTCTCAACCGCACAACAGATGGACCATCACGACCAGATAACTGCGCATGGGAGCGCTCTTCTGACTACGTCCATAGTGACTGTCCACGCAACAATCTTGTGGAACCGGTTCCCTTTTTCGGGCCCCGTCCTTTAGCCTGTCTCTACAAGAGATCGACGGCTGATCGCACTTCGGGTGTCGAGAATCGCCGACAGCTCTGGAAGGTGCGAGGACGTGAGCGGCATCGAGGACGTAGCCCGGGCGGCGGGCGTCTCGAAAGCGACGGCCAGCCGTGCGCTGACGGGACACGGGTACGTCGCTGCAGCCACGCGTGAACGCGTGGTCCGCGTGGCGCACGAGATGGGCTACGTGCCATCCTCGAGCGCGGCCAGCCTTGCGACCGGACGCACACGCAACGTGGGCGTCGTGATGCCGTATCTGAACAGGTGGTTCTTCGCCGAGGTGTTGGAGGGCATCCAAGAGGTCCTGCTCGAGTCGGGATACGACCTCACGCTCTACGACGCCAAGCCGGGCACGGAGGGGCGCCGACGCGTCTTCGACGACTTCCTTGCCAGAAAGCGCTTCGACGGCTTGATCGCGGTGGGCCTCGAACCCGACCACCACGAACTCGAGCGCCTTGTCGCGATCGGTCGGCCGGTCGTCAGCGTGGTGGCGATCGGCGACAACGCCGGCGTCGTGCGACTGGATGACGAGCACGCCGCCCGGCGCGCAACCGCCCACCTGATCGAGCTCGGGCACACCAGGATCACCTTCCTCGGTGGCGTCTCCCTCTCCCGGGGGCCTCACGTCGACCGCGCACGCTTGGCGGGCTACCAGGCGACGATGACGGAGGCGGGACTTGCCGCGACACATGTGCGCTCAGAAGTGACCCTGCCCGGCGGCTACGCAGCGGCCGTCGATCTCCTCGGCGATCCCGAGCGACGTCCGACAGCGCTCGTGGCCACCTGCGACGAGGTGGCCATCGGTGCGATCATCGCCGCTCGGCGACTGGGCATCCCCGTGCCGGGGTCGCTGAGTGTCGTCGGAATCGACAACCACGAGTTCGCCGAGATGTTCGCCCTCACGACGCTCGAGCAGTCACCGCGGCAACAGGGCATCCAGGGAGCGCAGATGCTGCTCTCCCAGCTCGAGGACCCGGCCCAGCCGCCGCGGGACGTCAGCATCCAGGCGCGCCTGATCGTACGGAGCTCCACAGCTCCCCCACCGGGAACGCCGTCGGTGACCGTCGGCGTCGGCGTATCGCCCTGACCGGTAGCACACCGCGTTCGGTCATACGCCCGACGTTCTCTGAGACACCCCGGAGCGCGCGGTGGCTCACCGGAATGACGGGCTCTCGTGTGGCAGGCCGACGCCGGAGACGCCGGAGTTCCGGCATCCACGCAAGACGGATGCCGGAACTTCGGTTGGTGGGGCCTAGGCGTGTGCGCGTGTTCCGCGGCGACGGATGACGACAAGCGCGAGTCCGCCCAACAACGCTGCCGCGGCCGCCCACGGCAGGAGGTTGACCGACTGCGCGGTGCCGCCGGTCGCGGCCAGCGCCTCGACCTGCACGTATACCCACCCGATCACCGCTCCGGTTGAATCGGTCACGACCAGGCGGTGTGTGCCGACCGGCATGTCGGCCGGAACAGTGAACGTCGCCGTCCCGGCAGCGCTCACCACCGCCGTCCCCAGGTAAGTGGGCGTCGAGAACAACCAGCCCTCAACCGTCTGCCCTGCATACGGGATGCCGACCGTGATCGTCACCGCCTGACCCTGCTCGAACGTCGTCCCGCCCTGCGGCGCGATCGCCCCCTGCTTCTCCGGCGTCAACGCACCCTCCGCCGGCGGGTTCGACCCACCGGTTTCGCCGGGCGTCGGCGTGGGCTCGGTCGTCACCTCACCGGTCACGGTGACGGCCGCACGAACCGTCGTGCCGCTGGGCTCGACGTTCACGATGATCTCGCTCGTGTCGGCGGCATCGGCAGGAACCGTCAGCTCCACGGATGCCGTGCCGTTGACGACCGGCACCGGGTCGAACACCGCGGTACTGCCGGCGAACGAGACCAGCGCTGTCGTGTTCTGGGGGGCTCCGAGCGAGGTCAGGTTCAGCCCGCTGACAGCGAACGTCGTGGTCGACCCGCGTGTGATCGTGTCAGCCAAGCCCGTGATCTGCGCGCTGCGCGAGGCGAAGTCGGGTGCCAGCGGGGAGTTGTCGCCAAGGTATTCGATCCATGCGTCGCGGTCGATCAGGCCCGAGTCGCGGGTGTCGGTTCCCTCGGTCAGCACGGTGAAGTTGTCGCCGCCCTGGAGCAGGAAGTTGAACGATCCGACCCGGTACTCGGCATCCATCACGATCGGCTGCCCGTCGATCCAGATCCCGGTGATCCGGTCACCCTTCGCCCGCGAGGCGTCGTACGTGTAGAACACGTTCTCCGACACGCCCAGCTGCAGGTACGGACGCGACGCGCCCTCCGGCTGCCACTGCTGCTCCAGCACAGCCTTGAACTGCGCACCGGTCAGCGTCGTGGTCCACAGGTTGTTCACGAACGGCAACACCGCATTGGCCTCGGCATAGGTGATGACCCCGTCATCGCCGCGCAGCAGATCCGCCCGAAGACCGCCCGGGTTCACCAGACCGATCTGCGCACCTCCTCGCAGCGGGTCCGACAGCGACGCAACCAGTGCATCTGCAACAAGGTTCCCGAGCGTCGACTGTGCCATGCGGTTATCCCGCGTACCCCCCGTCCACACACCGTCGACATAGGAGCCGCCGGCGAACGCGGTCGTGATGTCGGCGCTCACTGACCCGACAGGCTCATTGCCCACCTCGGCCGCGTCAGCCAGCGCGTCATCCACGATCGTCTTCACCTCAGCCACGCGGGGGAAGGTGTTGACCAGGTCGGTCTCGGAGTCGGTCGTGCGCTTCACGTTCCGCGACTCGTACGAGAGGACCTCACCCGAGTTCGGGTCGACATCGAGGGTGACCTGACCGATGTTCTCGCCGTACGAACCGGTCTGCAGAACCGGGCGCGTCCCGTCCTCACCGGGAATCGGGCCGTCCCACGCGTATTCCTTGTGCGTGTGTCCGGTGAAGATCACATCCACCGCCGCGGAGGTGTCGGTCACGATCCGTGCGAACGCACCGCCCGCGGCGATCTCCTCCTCGATCGTCGCGCCCTCCTTCACCCCGTCGACCGAGCCCTCGTGGTACTCAGCGATGATCACATCGGCCTCACCGTTCTCCGCGTTCCCGTCCGACAGCTGCGCCGCGACACGGTTCACCGCCTCCACCGGGTCACCGAAATCGATCGTCGAGATGCCGCCCGGCGAGACCAGCGACGGCGTCTCCTCCGTCACCGCACCGACCACCGCGACAGTCACGCCATCCACATCGAACAGCGCGTACTCATCGAACACCGGCGTCTGGGTGCCCTTCTCGTACACGTTGGCACCCAGGTAGGGGAAGTCCGCAGCGTCGCTCACGCGACCCTGAAGATCACCCAGACCCTTGTCGAACTCGTGGTTACCCACAGCCGAGGCCGCCAGATCCAGCGCGTTGAGCACATCGATCGTCGGCTTGTCCTGGAACAGCGACGATGCGAACAACGACGCACCGATGTTGTCACCGGCCGACAGGAACAGCGTGTTCGCCTCGCCATACGCGGCACGCAACTGCTCGATCGTTCCCGCGAACTCCACCGTGTTGCCATCGATACGCCCGTGGAAGTCGTTGATGTTCAACAGGGTGAGCTCGATCGGAGCATTCGGGTCGACCAGATCGATACCCACCACGATCGGGTCGTGATCGCTCGAACGGTAGGGCGAGACCTCGTAGAAGTCGGTCGCGTTGTAGTTGTAGCGGCTGTACTCGAGAGCGATCGACTCGCCCGAGTTGATGTTCCAGATGTCCTCACCGGTCACCATCGACAGCGCCGCCTCCGACGCGAAGATGTGATCGAGCGAGCCTGATTGACCCGAGAACGAGTAGCTGTACTCGCCGGTCCGCGCTCCGAGGTCCGTGTAACCGGCCGCGAGGATCTCCCGTGCCGGGTCTTCCTTGCTGTAGGCGTTGAAGTCGCCCAACAGGAACACGTTCTCGGTTCCGGCGTCCGTCGACACCTCGTCGGCGAATTCGATGAGGGCCTGCGCCTGGCGCACGCGGTCGGCGTTGTACGCCCCCTGCCCGTCACCCTGGTCGGCGTTGTCTCCGCTCGCGCCCGACGAGCTCTTGGACTTGAAGTGGTTGACGATCGCGACGAATTGCGCCTCGGTCTCACCCGGTGCGGCAAACGCCTGTGCGAGCGGCTGTCGCGCGTTGGCGAACGCATCGGAGTCGGTCAGGACGACCGAGTCACCGATCGGGGCAACGGCGGCGTTCTTGTAGATGAACGCCGTGCGGATGACATCCTGGGCCGACAGGTCCGGCAGCGCCTCGGCCGCAGGCGAGGGGACGTAGGACCAGTCGTCCGAGCCGAGGTCGGCGTTGAGCGCGTCGACGAGTGCGGCCAGCGCAGCATCGCGGTCCTGGCCGAACTTCGCCGAGTTCTCGATCTCTTCGAGCGAAACGACTTCAGCGTTCAGCCCGTTGATCGCCTCGACGATCTTGGCCTGCTGGCGCTGCAGGTTCTCGTCGTTCGCGGCACCGCGCGGGCCGTCATCGCCGCATCGGTTGACCGTGATGGGGTTGCCCGCGCGGTCGGTGTAGAACGAGCTGCATCCGGCGTCTTCACCGGTCGTGGTGAAGTAGTTCAGGACGTTGAACGACGCGAGCTGGATGTCGCCTCCGACGGCATCCGGCGCAGCCGTGCGCACGTCGCTGAACTGAGCAGGAAGCGTGCCACCGGCGACAAGCTGCTCGGTCGGCTGGAGCTTCCACACGCTGTTGCGGAACTCGAACACGACAGGCTGGGTGAACGTGACATCCGCGCCGACCGTCACCGTCGTGTCGGTGAGGTACGGCAGCGGGATCGCCTTGTTGGCGTTGCTGAAGAAGTTGATCGAGGCGCCGTCATCGAGCGTGACCGCGCGCGGCGGCATCAGCGACAGCGGCGGCGTACTCGTCAGTCCCGGGGGCACCGACCTCGGTCGGCACAAGGATCGGCGTCTCGCCGACGGCGAGCCCGATCTCGGCGTACTGGTTGGTCGTGTAGGTGTTGGTGACCGTGTAGTCGCCGGCAGGAGCGAGCAGCATGCCCTCGAGGCTCTCGCGCTGACTCTCGGTCGCGGGGACCACCACGTCGGCGGGCGTGATGGTCGCACCGCTGTCTGGCAGCACCGTGACGCCGTCGGCGGATGCTGAGATCTCGGTCGTTCCGTTGTACTCGCTGACCGCGCCGGTCACCTGGACCTCGTCGCCGATCTCCACCTTCGCGGTGGCGGCCGACCCGTAGACGAAGATCGCGGATGATGCGTCGTGCGTTCCGAGGTCGATGGCGCCACCGGTACCCGGCGTCTGAATGTAGAAGCCGTTGTAGCCACCGGTCGGGTATGCGGCGGTGACGACACCGGTCGTGGTCACGGTCTGGCCGACGAGCGGACTCGCGTCGGACGTGCCCTGGATCTCGGAGATCGGCAGCGCAGATGCCGTCGGCGTCGGGGATGGCTCGCCGGTCGGCGAGGCTGTGGGCTCGGGCGAGGTCTCCGTAGGGGTGGGCGTCGGCTCGGGCTCGGCGCCACCGGATGACTGCGGGGTCACCGTCGTCGTGACGGAGAAGTCCGCGGAGTTGTCATCGGTGTCGACGTGGTCGGTTCGCACGAGCGCGTTGGCTGTCGAGTTACCGCCGGCGTCGGGGCCGACCGCCGTCTCGTACGTGTTCGCCGATCCGTATCCCAGGAGGTCGACGATGTCGTCGTTGCCGGTGATCGAGCCGGTGCTGAGCGTGACAGCGGTGTCGACGTCGGCGAGCCACACGACACCGTTCTGTCCGCCAGGGTTGAAGCTCGTCACGAGGTCAGCGTCGGGCAGCGCCGCACCGTTGCTGCCGTTGCTGCCGCCCTGGACGAGGAAGTAGTCACCCGGCTCGATCGTGCCGCTGAGCTTGACGACAGAAGACGGCGCCTCGGTGCCGGACGCGGAGCGATACTGCAGCGACCACCCATCGAGGCTCTGGGCACTGTCTCCCGCGTTGTAGAGCTCGATGAACTTGTTGGTGTAAGGAGCCCCCGAGCTCCCGCCCTTCAGGTAGGCCTCGTTGATGATGACATCCGCGCCCGTTGCAGCGACCGCAGAAACCGGCACGGCAAGGCCGGTGAGAGCGAGCGCGACACTGGCCGCAACAGCGGCAAGTCGACGCGGAGAGGCGTTCTGAGTGATCGACATGATTCTCCCGAGTGGTCCCCGATACGGACGCGCCCACGCTATGAATCCAAAGCGGACGGCTCGCCGACCGAGCAGTGTCGTGGAGGTGAACGCGGCGAGTCGAAAGGATGGATCGGCGTGTCCTCGACGCAACACCCGCAGGCGCGAACCGACACCTTCGCGCACCAACCCACCGGCTTCTTCGACCGAAAGGTGAGGGTCCGTGCTCAATCGTGCGGGTTCGCGTGATGACCGACGGCGAAGGCCGGCCGCTACAGTGGTGCCGTGAGCGAGACAACGACCGACACTGCCGCGGTCGAGCCGACGGGGGACGCCGCCCGTCGACCCGTCATCGTGGCGCTGGCCGTCGCGTTCGTGTATGTCACGGGACTGCTGGACATCCTGCTCGGCATCCTGGTCTTGCTGAGCCGCTACGATCAGTCGAACTCAGGCGACGTCCTCACGGTGTCGCTCATCGGGGCAGCGATCATCCTCTTCGGGCTGCTGATCATCGGGATCGCCTCCGGCGTCGCGCGCGGTAGCCGACTGTCGCGGATCGCGCTGACCCTGTACCTGGCGATTCAGGTACCGCTTCATGCCTTGGCCATCGCCGCCGCGGACCTCGACTGGATCGCGATGATCCAGCTCGCTCTGGAGGTCTTCACCCTCGTCGTGCTGTGGCTTCCGCCGACGAACCGCTTCTTCCGCGCCGCCGCCGCGAAGCGGTAGCGGGTGCCCCACCCGCTGTTCGTGCCGCCGTGTCGCGCGCCACGAAGCGGCGGTGGATGAACCGCACGATCTCGACGCCACCGATCGTCGCAACGATCACCGCGGTCAGCAGGTAGGCGGCATCCTCGCCCGGGTCCACGAGCTGGAAGAACTCGGTCGCGAGCGGGATCGAGAAGATCAGCACGAGCCCGATGAACATCGCGCCGATCACCAGTCCCTTGAAGCGATTGATGGGCCGCGAGAGGACCGTGAGGATCCAGATCCCGACGATCGCGAGGATGATGGTCGCTCCGGTGCGCAGCTGGGTCTCGTCGACTCCGAGCGACTGCGCGCCCAGTGTGTAGATCGTGAGGCCGGCGCCGACCACGACACCGGCGGGGATGGCAAAGCTCAGAGAGCGACGCAAGAACCCCGGAATGTACCGCTGGCGATTGGGCATGAGGGCCAAGAAGAACGCCGGGATCCCGATCGTCAGCCCGTCGGTGATCGACAGCTGCCGGGGCAGGAACGGGAACTGCAACATGAGGATGCCGAAGACGATCGAGAGCACGAAGATGTAGGCGGTCTTGGTGAGGAAGAGCATCGAGACGCGCTCGATATTGGCGATCACCTGGCGACCTTCCGCGACGACATCCGGCAGGTGCGAGAACTGTCCGTCCAACAGCACCAGACGCGCGACGGCCTTCGTAGCTGCAGCGCCGGAGTTCATCGCGATGCCGATGTCGGCGGTCTTGATCGCGAGCGCGTCGTTCACACCGTCGCCGGTCATGGCCACCGTGTGGCCGCGCGACTGCAGGGCGGTCACCATCCGCTTCTTCTGTTCGGGGGTGACGCGTCCGAACACGTGGTAGTTCTCGAGGACGTCAGCGAGCTCCTCGTCGTCGTCTGGCAGCTCCCGCGCGTCGTACCCTTCGGGAGCGTCGACCCCGACCTCACGTGCGATCGCCGCGACCGTCCGGGGGTTGTCCCCCGAGATGACCCGGATGCCGACCCCCTGCTCGCGGAAATAGGACAGCGTCTGCGCAGCATCCGGCCGCACCTGCTCACGGAAGGTGAGCACGACGATCGGGACGAGGTCGTCCGGAAGGCGCTCCGCATCGGCCTGCTCCGGCGAGATCGGATGCGGAGAGTGGCCGAGCACGAGAGTGCGGCGGCCTGTTGCCGCAAGCTGGGCCACACGCGACCCGAGGGGCATGTCCGGTCTGGACTCCGCCGGGAAGACCATCTCGGGCGCACCGAGCACCCACGACCCCGCCGGCCCGTCGGCGAACGACACGGCACTCCACTTGCGGGCCGAGGAGAACGGGATGACCGCTCCCGGTGCGAGAATCCGCTCCAGCGGGTAGGGATCGCGCAAGCACCGCGCCGTGGCGTTTGCCGCCGGGTCCGCCCCATACCAGGCCAACGCCTCCCCCCACCCGGTCGCACTCTCCGCACCGACGGGGTGGACCGCGTCGAACTCGATCTCGCCAGCGGTGAGCGTGCCGGTCTTGTCGAGGCACACCACGTCGACGCGGGCCAACCCTTCGACCGCCGGTAACTCATTGACGAGCACCTGGCGACCGGCGAGCTTGGCCGCGCCGACCGCGAACGCGATGCTCGTCATGAGCACGAGACCGAGCGGGATCATGGCGGTGACCGCCGCGATGGTGTTGACGGCGGCCTGGACCCAGTCGCCGCTCTCCCACGCCGCCGCCCAGCCGCCGAAGACCATCATCTGCGCGTTCAGCACGAGAAGGCCGATGGGCCCGATCGCCCAGCCCACGACGCGCAGCACGAGGTTGATCGAGGAACGCAGCTCGCTCGAGACGAGCGAGAAGCGCTTCGCCTCGGCCGCGAAGCGGTTCGCGTAGGAATCCGCGCCGACGCGGACGACCCGCGCCATCCCCTCACCGGCCACGACGATGGACCCGGACAGGGCTTCGTCGCCTGGGTGCTTGTCGACGGCATCCGACTCTCCGGTGAGCATCGACTCGTCGACCTGCAGTCCCCGCGCGTGCACGACCTCGGCGTCGGCCGCGATCTGGTCGCCCGCCCGCAAGACCAGGATGTCGTCGATGACGACCTCGGTCGGGTGGATCTCGCTCTCGGTGGACTCGCGGATGACGCGGGCGGTCGGGGCGTTGAGGAGGGCGAGCCGGTCGAGCGCTGCCTTGGCGCGGAACTCCTGCCACGCGCCGATGATCGTGTTGGCGAGGGCGCTGAGCCCGAAGATCGCATCTTGCCACCGGCCGAGCACGAGGAGGACCGCGAAACAGGACCCGACGATCGCGTTGAAGATCGTGAAGACGTTGGCGCGGATGATGCTGCCGATGCTGCGACTCGAGTCGGCCTGATAGGCGTTGGTCCGACCATCCGCGACCCGCTGCGCGACCTCCGCTGTCGTCAGACCGGTGATTTCGATGGTGTCCGGATCCCGGGTCGGCTCTGGTCCGGGCTGCGTCGCCGCGTCGGTGGCGCTGGTCATGCGTTCACCCTAGCGGGCCGGGCGTGAGCGATCCGGGGACGAAACGACGGAGACTCCGGATGCCGCAGCATCCGGAGTCTCCGGGAAGAAGTCGCGAGGGACTTACTTGAGGGTGACGCTGGCGCCGGCCTCTTCCAGAGCGGCCTTCGCCTTCTCGGCGGTCTCCTTGTTCGCGCCCTCGAGGACGGCCTTGGGAGCGCCGTCGACGACAGCCTTGGCCTCGCCGAGGCCGAGCGAGGTGAGCTCGCGGACGACCTTGATGACCTGGATCTTCTTGTCGCCGGCAGCCTCGAGGATGACGTCGAACGAGTCCTTCTCCTCCTCGGCGGCGGCTTCGCCGGCACCACCGGCGGGGGCGCCGGCAGCGGCGACCGCGACGGGCGCGGCGGCGGTGACGTCGAAGGTCTCCTCGAACGCCTTGACGAACTCGGAGAGCTCGATGAGGGTGAGCTCCTTGAACGCGTCGAGCAGCTCTTCAGTGCTGAGCTTTGCCATGATGATTCTCCTTGATGGGTTGGTTATCGCCGGGGCCCGACTCAGGCCGCGGACTCCTGCTTCTCGCGCAGCGCGTCGACCGTGCGAACGGCCTTGGACGGCAGCGCGTTGAAGACGAATGCTGCCTTGGTCATCGAGGCCTTCATCGCGCCGGCGAGCTTCGCCAGCAGGACTTCACGGCTCTCGAGGTCGGCGAGCTTGTTGACCTCATCCGCGCTCAGGGGGGAACCGTCGAAGTATCCGCCCTTGATCACGAGAAGAGGGTGTGCCTTGGCGAAGGCGCGCAGTCCCTTCGCGACGGTGACGGGGTCACCGTGCACGAACGCGATAGCCGAAGGCCCCTTGAGGTCCTCATCCATCGACGTGATCCCCGCGTTGTGCGCGGCGATCTTGGAGAGCGTGTTCTTCACCACGGCGTACTCGGCGTCCTGACGGATCGCGTTGCGGAGCTCCTTGAGCTCCGCAACCGTCAGACCGCGGTACTCGGTGAGCAGAACGGCGGTCGAGTCCTCGAAGTTCTTCGTGAGCTCGGCAACCGTCGCTTCCTTCTGCGCCATGGCCACTCCTTGTGTCTTGTGCACGTTCCGCGGTGGCGGAACGTGAGCCTCTGCCCCCGGACAACGAAAAAAGCTCCGGCGCAAGCGCACGGAGCTTCGGCCCGGAACGGGCGTGGTTCGTGTCACCTGCGCGGGCCCCTGTCGGCCTCCGTACGGAGGCTGTCCAGTGCTTCGGTCGACGTGCATCTTCACGCACGCCGATGACCGGCGGTCTTCGGCTTCCCCCAGTGTACGCGCCTGGCCTGCGCCCCGACAAATCGCACCACCGCCCTTCCCGCCCGGTCGTGGTTCTGGGCGTGTACGGGAGGTGCACGTCGTCGTCCGCGCATAGGGTCGAGGGGTGACCCCGGAACTGGCAGCGCGCATCGTCGCCGACTCGCGCGACCGGGTGGCATGGGTTCGGGCGCGCTCTCGCGGCATCACGGCCACGGATGTCGCCGCACTGACCTCCGAGCGGGCCATCCCCCGCGCCGCGGACGCCAAGCTCATGGGTTCGGGGTTCTCGGGGAACGCCTACACGGCACACGGTCGGCTCAGGGAGCCCGAGATCGCACGATGGGTCGCCGCGACGCACGGCATCCTCCCCTCGTCCGCGCTCTTTCACGCCGAGGTCGAGAAGCGACACCTCGCGACGCCCGACGGCCTCATGGTCGACGCCCAGGGTCGCGTGGTGCTCGCGGAGATCAAGACCACGAAGAAACCGTGGCGGAGCATCCCCCGCTCGTATCTGCGGCAGGTGTGGTGGCAACAGCACGTCCTCGGGGCCGAGCGGACCCTGGTCGCCTGGGAGGAGCACGACGGATTCGTGCCGGTCGGCGACGAGCCGCGCTGCGCCTGGGTGGACCGCGACGAGACCGAGATCGCTCGCTTGGTCGCACTGGCGACGGCGCTCATCGACGAGCTGTACCTGCGGACCCAGCGCGCGCGAGCGGTCAGGCCGGATGTGCCGGAGCCACGCCAGCCCTACCGGGCGCTGGCGCTGTCGGACTGAGCGCACCCGCCCCAGGGACACCGCCGCGGGCGGTGTTCTCGCGCACTCCAGCCTTGGTTGACTCGTGTCAACTATCGCCATATAGTTGACTTCTGTCAATCGAATGGATGCGTCCCGCATCCATTCGATCAGCCGTCACGACTCCACTCTCGAAAAGGGATCCATGTCGTCTTCCTCGTCCACGCCGGTGCTCACCGAGTCGGGCATGACGCACCGGCAGGTTCTCGAGGCCCTCTCCGGCCTCCTGCTGGGCATGTTCGTCTCCATGCTCGCCTCGACCGTCGTATCGACTTCGCTCCCGGTCATCATCCACGACCTCGGTGGCGACCAAGCCGCCTTCACCTGGGTCGTCACGGCGACCCTGCTGACCACCGCGATCTCCACTCCCGTGTGGGGCAAGCTCGCCGACCTCATCGACCGCAAGCTGCTGTTCCAGCTGGCGATCGGGATCTTCGTGGTCGCCACCGCCGCAGCGGGATTCGCGCAGAGCCCGGAGTGGCTCATCGCCATGCGAGCGGTGCAGGGTGTGGGCGCCGGTGGGCTCGCGGCCCTCAGCCAGGTCATCATGGCCGACATCATCAGTCCCCGCGAGCGCGGGCGGTACATGGGCCTGTTCGGCGCAGTCATGGCGCTGGCCACGATCGGCGGTCCGCTCGTGGGCGGTCTCATCACCGACGGCATCGGGTGGCGCTGGAACTTCTACGTCGCCCTCCCGTTCGCCCTCGCGGCGCTGATCATCGTGCAACGCACCCTGCACCTGCCGCCGCTGAAGTCTCGCAACGTCTCGATCGACTACCTCGGCATCGTTCTGCTCTCCGCCGCTGTCTCGCTGCTGCTTATCTGGGTGACCCTCGCGGGCGACTCGTTCGACTGGTGGAGCATCACAACCGCGGTCATGGTCGGCGGTGCCGTCGTCGCCGCCATCCTGTTCGTCGTGGTCGAGCTGCGCTCCCGCGAGCCGCTTGTCCCTCTGTCGATGTTCCGCAACCGCACGTTCACGCTCGCCGTCCTGGCTTCCCTCGCGACGGGCATCGCGATGTTCGGGGCTTCCGTGTTTCTGAGCCAGTACATGCAGCTGGCGCGAGGGGCGACTCCGACGGAGGCCGGGCTCATGACCATCCCGATGATCGGCGGGCTCCTCGTGGCATCCGTGGGTGCGGGTCAGCTCATCTCCCGGTTCGGCCACTGGAAGCCGTACCTCCTCGCCGGCGGCGTCTCGCTGGTCGCCGGATCCGCCCTGTTGACGACGATCCAGTACGACACGAACTTCGCCCTCGTTTCGGTGTACATGTTCCTGCTCGGGGCAGGCGTAGGCCTGACGATGCAGAACCTCGTGCTCATCGTGCAGAACACCACGGAGCCGAGCAGGCTCGGTGTCGCCAGTTCGGGCGTGACCTTCTTCCGGAGCCTCGGCGGAAGCATCGGTGTCGCGGTCATGGGAGCCGCGTTGGCCAGCCGGGTGACCGACCTGCTGGGTGGACGCGGGGACGACATCACCCGTGCGCTGGCGACGCTCGGAGACGAAGCGCCGACGTGGGCTGCGCAGCTGCAATCGGGCTCTCTCCCGCAGGTCTCCGCGATGCCGGAAGCGCTGCGCACGATCGTCGAGGACGTCTATGCTCAGGGCATCTCCCACTCGTTCCTGATCCTCGTGCCGATCGCGGTCGTGAGCCTTGCTGCGATCGTCTTCCTGCCCAACGCGCCACTGACCCGCATGACCAATCGTCAGCGCCTCGAGGCGTCCGAAGCCGATCTCGCAACCGTGTCGGTCAGCGAGGGGATGGATGTGCTCACCGCCACGCGCGCCCCCGCGGATGGCGAACCCTCGCGGCGCAGCTCAGACGGCGCGGCACCGAGCCCGCCCACGCCAGGAGCCCCCGGATGACCGAGACTCCATCCACGGGGCCGGTGAGGGAGTCCTCCGACCCCCACCGGGAAGCCGTCCACCGACTCGAGGGCGCGCTCTCCGAGCTCATCTCGCGGATCCGCCGCTTCTACGTGCAGATCGCCGACGAGGTGAGTCCGGGCATGCTTCCCGGGACGTTCAAGCTCCTGGCAACCATTGGGCGGATCGGCCCCACGACCTCCTCCGCACTTGCTCACCGTCTCACCGCCGACAAGGGGATGATCAGCCGGCAGATCACCGACCTTGAGAGCCTCGGCCTCATCGAGCGCACACCCGACCCGGACGACGGCCGTTCGCGGCTGATCTCGCTGTCACCGGAGGGCCGGAACAGATTGGATGCGGCGCGACGCCCCTACGAACAGATGCTCGCCGCGTCGCTCGCACAGTGGCCGACCGAGTCGATCGATCAGCTCACCGAGCTGCTGAGCGCCTTCGCCTCGGGCGAGATCCCGAAGAAGCACTGACGCGCGAGCGGTGCGTCTTATCGGTCCGGTGACACCGGCGTAACACGAGCGAGACAATCACGCGCTTGACTGGGATCACCTCGCGGAGGGCGGGGTTCCACTGGTCGTCGAGTGCCGCATCGATGCCGATGCGCACGGTTCATTGACGATGTACTCGCGGAAGGAGCGACCGATGCGATTCCGGCCGCTGCGCCCATCCCCCCAGGTACGGGCCTTCTCGACCACGCCCGCCGAGATCCCCGCGCAGATGCGGGCGATGACGGTGGCGAACTGGGGCGCGCCCGCTGTGCTCGAGGAGAGCTCCGTGGCTGTGCCTCGTCCGGTTCTCAGCGAGGTCCTCGTCCGCGTCGTCGCGGCGGGAGTCAACCCCATCGACGCGAAGACCCGAGCGGGGAAGGGCCTCGCGCCCGCCGTCGACCGCTTGCCGGCGATCCTCGGCTTCGACTTCAGCGGTGTCGTGGTCGAGTCGCCGTTCGAGACGCATCCGTTCCCCATCGGCACCGAGGTGTTCGGCATGGCGAACTTCCCCCGCACCCCTGGGAGCTACGCGGAGTACGTCGTCGCGCCGACCCTGTCGATCGCTCGCAAGCCGACAACCCTCTCTCACGTCGAAGCGGCGGGAGTACCCGTTGCCGCACTCACCGCATGGGGCCTGGTCGTCGAAACGGCCCACGCGCACGAGGGTCAGCGGATCCTCATCCACGCCGGGAGTGGGGGCGTCGGACACTTCGCCGTACAGTTCGCCGCCTACTTCGGCGCGCACGTGACGGCGACGGCTTCCGGGGCGAACGCGCCGTGGCTGCGCGATCTGGGCGCCTCGGTCGTCATCGACCACACCTCCACCCGGTTCGAGGACGTCGTCCACGATATGGATGTCGTCATCGACCTCGTCGGGAACGTCACCGATTCGGTCGGTTCGCGGTCGCTGACGGTCCTGCGACCCGGGGGGATCTACATCCTCGTTCCCACGGGATCCTGGCCGGATTACGCCGCCGAGGCAGCCGCCGCGGGGGTGCGCGCCACCAGCTACAAGGTGATCCCGGAGGGCGCGACGCTTGCGACGATCGCCCGACTGCTCGACTCGCGGTCGATCCAGGTGTACATCGACCACGTGCTCGAGCTTGGCGAGGCGGCGGCGGCGCACAGTGACATCGAGGGCGGACACACCCGCGGCAAGATCGTCTTGCGCGTCAGCGACGACTGACGGGCGGCTCCGGTCGAAGCACCCGCTGCCCCTCGGCGACGATCTCGTCGGCGACGGTGTCCAGCAGCAGAGAACGCACGCTCCACTGCTGCCAGGAGAGCGCGACGTCGATCGGGGGTCCGCCGAGACGCACAAGAGCTCCGCTGGCCAGTTCGGCCGCCGACTGGAACGCGGGCAGCAGTCCCCACCCCAGGCCCAGCTTCACCGCCTGAGCGAAGTCCTGCGATGCCGGCACATAGTGCCTGGACGGCGCCGATCCGGCGATCCCCTGGTGTCGCAGCCACCGGTCCTGCAGGTCGTCGCGGCGATCGAACTGCACCACGGGCGCATGGTCCAGGCCGGACAGGTCGGATGTCGAGCCGAGGAAGCGCTCGACGAACCCCGGCGTGGCAACCGCCTCGTACCGCATGACCCCGAGCGGCGTGACCCGGCACCCCGCGACCGGCTCGGCTCGCGAGGTGACAGCCCCCATGACGGTGCCGCTCTCCAGCAGCCCGGCCGTGAAGTCCTGGTCGTCGCGGTGAAGGTCGAAGACGATCGGATGCTGAGCGCTCAGCCGCGCCAGCGGGGCGAGGAACCACGTGGCGAGCGAGTCCGCGTTCACCGCAAGCGGCACCGAGACCGGGCTGCTCACGTCGCTCGGGCTGCCGATCCCGGCGAGCGCGTCCTGCTCGAGCAGCCGCGCCTGCCGCGCGAGACGGATCACTGCGGTTCCCGCATCCGTCGGCCGGACCGGCTTGGAGCGCACCAGGAGCACACGACCGAGCTGATCCTCGATCGCCCGCAGTCGCTGACTCACGGCGCTGGGCGTGATCCGCATCCGTCGGGCTGCCGCCTCGAGCGTGCCTTCCTCGGCAATGATCGCGACGGTGTCGGCCAGATCGAAGTCCATCCTCATGAAGTGATGCTAATGCTGCTACAGAATCATCAGCTGGAGTGCACGAAGTGCGATCGATAGCGTGCAGGAGTGCTCACTCCCCTTCTCGCCGGTCTCGGGCTGGGCCTGTCACTGATCGTTGCCATCGGCGCGCAGAACCTCTTCGTCCTGCGGCAGGGGATCCGACGCGAGCACGTCCTGAGCGTCGTGCTCGTGTGCGCCGCATCGGATGCCGCCCTGATCGTGCTGGGCGTCTCGGGCGTGGGGCTCGCCGTCGCCACGCTGCCGTGGTTGGTCACGGCGGTGCGCTGGGCGGGTGCCGCTTTCCTCGTGGGGTACGGTCTGCTCGCGGCCCGGCGCGCTTGGCGGCCTTCCGCCGAGGCACTCGCGGTCGATGTGGCGGGGGAGGCTCCCCCGCGCTCAGCCCGGGGCGACTCCGACCCCGGCACCGAGCACCTCGGCGCGGGGCCGGTGACCCCCCGGGTCGCGACGGCACCGAGCCTGCCGCGGGTCGTCCTTACGGCGCTCGCCCTGACGTGGCTCAACCCCCACGTGTACCTCGACACCGTGTTCCTGCTCGGTGGAATCGCCAACACCCATGGCGACGACCGCTGGGTCTTCGCCCTCGGCGCCGTCTTCGCGAGCGTGCTGTGGTTCAGCGCTCTGGGCTTCGGTGCACGGTATCTCGGCCGCTGGCTCGCCAGCCCGCGCGCGTGGCGGATCCTTGATGCCGTCATCGCTGTCGTGATGATCGCGCTCGGGATCAGCCTGGTCGTCGGCGGGTGAACGACGAAGACCCCCGCCGTGAGGGCGGGGGTCTTCGTGGGAGAGCGAGGCTCAGGCGATGCTGTTCACATCCAGCGGGATGCCGGGTCCGAACGTCGTCGAGACCGCCCCCTTCTGGATGTAGCGACCCTTCGAGCTCGAGGGCTTCAGACGCACGATCTCGTCGAGCGCGGCCTTGAGGTTCTCATCGAGCTGCTCGGCCGAGAACGACGCCTTGCCGACGACGAAGTGCACGTTGGCGTGCTTGTCGACACGGAACTCGATCTTTCCGCCCTTGATGTCCTCGACCGCCTTGGCCGGGTTGGGGGTGACGGTGCCGGTCTTGGGGTTCGGCATGAGGCCACGGGGACCCAGCACCTTACCCAGGCGACCGACCTGACCCATGAGCTCGGGGGTCGAGACGGCGGCGTCGAAGGCGGTGTAGCCTCCCGCGACCTTCTCGATCAGCTCGGCGCCGCCGACCTCATCGGCACCGGCAGCGATCGCCGCCTCGGCAGCCGGACCGGTCGCGAAAACGATCACGCGCGCGGTCTTGCCCGTGCCGTGGGGCAGGATGACGGTGCCGCGCACCATCTGGTCCGCCTTGCGCGGGTCGACCGAGAGCTTCAGGGCGACCTCGACGGTGGAGTCGAACTTCTTCGAGCCCGTCTCCTTCGCGAGGGTGACAGCTTCGCTCGGCGAATAGAACTTGCCGGCCTCGATCTTCGAAGCCGCTTCGGTGTAAGCCTTGGACTTGGTAGCCATTGTCGTTATCCCCCTCAGTCCTCGACCGTGATGCCCATGGAACGGGCGGTGCCGGCGATGATCAGCGAGGCAGCCTCGATGTCGTTCGCGTTCAGGTCGGGCATCTTGGTCTCGGCGATCTGACGCACCTGCTCCTTGGTGAGCTTGCCCACCTTGGCGGTGTGCGGCGTCTTCGAGCCCTTCTGCACGCCCGCAGCCTTCTTGATGAGCTCGGCCGCCGGCGGGGTCTTGAGGATGAAGGTGAAGCTACGGTCCTCGTAGACAGTGATCTCGACCGGGATGACGTTGCCGCGCTGCGACTCGGTCGCGGCGTTGTACGCCTTGCAGAACTCCATGATGTTGACGCCATGCTGACCGAGCGCGGGCCCGATCGGCGGCGCCGGGTTGGCGGCGCCGGCGTTGATCTGGAGCTTGATCAGGCCGGTCACCTTCTTCTTCGGTGCCATTCTTCTTTCCTTTCATCGAGCGGATGCCGTATGCATCCTGCTCTCCCGCGGACCCGGCCAGTCCGGGCCGCGGTGGTCTGTAGGTCTCGCTAGAGCTTCGTCACCTGATCGAAGCTGAGCTCGACCGGGGTCTCACGTTCGAACAGGGAGACCAGAACCGTGAGCTTTCCGCTCTCGGGCTTGATCTCGCTGATCGTGCCGGGCAGGCCTGCGAACGACCCCTCCTTGATGGTGATCGTCTCACCGACCTCGAAGTCCACCTCGGCCGGGATCGCGCGAGCGACCGGCGCGCCCTTCTTGGCCGCCGCACCCTTGGCCGGAGCCGTCTCCTTGACCTCGACGAGGGACTTCAGCATGGTGAAGGCCTCCTCGAACCGCAGCGGCGTCGGGTTGTGGGCATTGCCGACGAAGCCGGTCACGCCGGGCGTGTGCCGCACGACCGACCAGGTGTCTTCGTTGAGCTCCATGCGCACGAGCACGTAGCCCGGGATACGGACGCGCGTGACCATCTTGCGCTGGCCGTTCTTGATCTCGACGACATCTTCCATCGGGACTTCGATCTGGTAGATGTCCTCTTCGACCTCGAGCGTGGACTTGCGCTGCTCGATGTTGGCCTTCACCTTGCGCTCGAAACCGGCGTAGGAGTGGATGACGTACCACTTGCCGGGAAGCGAACGGAGCTCGGCTCGGAAGGCCTCGTAGGGGTCCTCTTCGGCTTCGTCCTCGTCGATGTCGTCACCGAGTTCGGGCCCGTCGTAGGGCGCGACCTCCTCGGCGGCGTGTGCCGCACGCTCGGCCTCTTCTTCCGCAAGACCGTCCGTCAGCACTTCGGCGGCGGCCTGCGCCTCTGCCGCCTCATCGATCTCGAGTGCATCGTTCACGATCGCATCAGCCTCCGGGTCGCTCACCTCGACGTCGTCGTCCGAGTAGTCCTCGTCGCCGTCCTCGTCCTCGATGTGGATGGCAACGTGCTCGGCCGCATCGCTCTGGTGCTCTTCACGCGCGAGCTCGTTGCCCTCCTGGGCCTCGTCCTCCTCAGAGGACTGCTCGGCCGCGGGCGCCCAGTCGGCGTCGTCGAGAAATCGTTCAGACACGTGTTTCGTTCACTTCCATTTCGTCGGGCGCGAATCAGCCATCGGCACCGCACCGTAAGGACGCACAGATCAGGCGGGAACGCCGAAGACCTGGGTCGTCAGCCAGAGGAACACGAAGTCCATCCCGTACACGAGCGCCATCATGATGACGACGAATCCGAGCACGACCGCCGTGTACTTGAAGAGCTCCTGGCGCGTCGGAGTGACGACCTTACGGAGCTCGGCAAACACCTGACGGATGAACAGGGCGATCCGCGCGAAGACGTTCGGCTTCTTCTCGCGGGCAGTGTTGCTGCTCGCAACGATCTCGCCCTTGGCGTCGTCCTGGACCATGTATCCCACCTGGTTGCTTCTGCTGTGCCAGCTCGCGCTGACGCGCAGGGCGGACAGGAATCGAACCTGCAACCTGCGGTTTTGGAGACCGCTGCTCTGCCAATTGAGCTACCGCCCTAAAGGCCCAGAGGCCTCGGGGTGTCTGCAGTCTCGTGCTGTGACCTGAAAGAAGGGGTTCGACCGATCGCGGGCACGGCGAAAGAATGCAGACTTCTACTGCAGATCCAGTGTACGGCATGCCCTCGGAGTGGACGAACCGTCCCCGGGATCACGACGCGGTGACGCAGGGTGTGAACGTGGCGATGACCAACACCGGCGCGTCATAGCTGACGGTGGCGACCACGCCCACCTCGTCGACCCATGCGCCCTCGCGACCGGCGATCCCCTCGGGATCGATCGGCGTCCACTCCTCGTCGTCGATCACCGACGTCACCGCGTCGACGAGGGCTCCTTGCGCGGCGTCATCCGCTCCCACCGAGACCGAGCCGACGGCGACGAAGGCGCGCTGAAGCCCGCGGTCGTCCGCTCCGCACGCCTGCTCCTCGGGGCCCGATACCTCGAGCGTGCGCAGCACCGTCTCATCAACGGCCTCGGCCGCAGTGACAAGCTCGTCGAACGCCCTCTGGGCATTCGCCTCCAGCTCATCGATGCCGGGTCCCGCACAGGACGTGAGCGCCACGGATGTCGACACGAGTCCGACCACGAGGATCGCTGTGCGAAGCATCCGCGTGCCGCGCGTCACGGCCGTACCACGGCGCTGACCTCGAACTCCTCCGAGGTCGGCGCGCTCGTGCGCACTCCCAGCGCGATGAGCTGATCGACGAACCAACCGTCGTACCAGTCGTCGAGGTCGCAGGGGGACGACGACCCCGCGTAGGCCGAGCGGTCGATGCCGTGGAGGTAGACGGCACGACAGCTGGCATCCCTTTCCAGCGCCGCGTCATACTCGGACTCCGAGATCCCGGCGCGGTCGGCCGCGCGAAGGTACGGGAAATAGGTGCGGTACTGGTACCAGTGCATGGCCTCGTGGACGAAAAGCGGCCACGCGAGCCGTTCGATGCCCGGCTCCCACGCGACGAAGAGCCAATCCGGGTACGCCGTCTGATAACAGCCCCCGACGACGAGCGTCCCCGGTCCGTCCTCCTGACCCGCGTAGCCGCAGTTCTCTGCGCCGGCGTCGAAGATCACCTGTACGTCGGTTGCGCCGATCGAATCGAGGAAGGCACGACCGTACGGGTCGTCACCGGGGAGAGCCTGACCACCCGGGTTCGGGACCTGCGGTTCGGGAGCGGCGTCTTCCTCGAGCCAGCGCGCGATCCAGGCGGCGTCCGCCTCCCACCCTGACCGCGCCTCGAGGAACGCCCCCCGGGCCCGTCGAACCTCAGCGGCGAACTCCGCCGTGGCCTCGAAGGCCGACACGACCACGTTCGCTTGCGCCGTCGTCACCGCGGGGGCACGGCGATCGGCCATCATCCATTCGAGACCGAGGATCGCGGCGACCCCCAGCACAACCGTCAGCACACCGGAGAGGACCGGGATCCACAGGCGTGCAGGACTCACCTCACCATGATCGCCGATCGCCAGGATCCGGGACCAGCTTGACGACCGGCCGCGGACTCAGTACTCCGCGATTCCGTACCGATCCGGCTCCGGGCCGCGCCGAAACCGCCGACCGGACATACTGTCGGCCGTGACGCGCACATAGTTGTACTTCAGCGTCGGCAGCCAGGGCCGAAGGGCAAGCGCGTCGGCAGCCTCGACCTCCTCCTCGGTCGACAGTCGCCGAGCGCGACCACGAACGACGACGCTCCATGCGAACGCGTCGGTGTAGTGGTCGACTTCGAAGAGCACCTCGTCGTTGACCGTGAGCTCGACCAGTTTGCTGCCTTCCGCGGTGCGGAACACGACACTTTCGCCATCCACCACGTAGTTCACGGGGAAAATATCGAGCACGTCTCCCACGTGCGTGACCAGACGGCCGAGCTCCTCCTCAGCGAGAAGCTGCCAGCAGTCCGCGTCGCTGAGAGCGGCGACCACATCGTCCATCATCTCTTCCATGCCCCTCATTGTGGGCGCGCATCACGGGGCGCGCTAGGGACCCTAGGCCCTGGCGCGCCCCGTGATGGACGATGGTCAGGCGACGCGGATGAGCTTCTTGTTGACGAACTCGTCGGCGGCCAGAAGACCCATCTCGCGCGAGGTCCCCGACCGCTTCACGCCACCGAAGGGCAGCTCGGGGCTATCGGCCAGGACGATGTTCACGTACACCATTCCGGCGTCGATCGCGTCGGCGACCCGTTCGGCCTGCGCGGGATCGGTCGTGAACACATACGATCCGAGCCCGTAGCTGGTGGCGTTCGCGACAGCAATGGCTTCGGCTTCGTCCGCAACCCGGTAGACGACTCCGGCCGGGCCGAACAGCT
Organism: Microbacterium sp. bgisy207; assembly: GCF_057706855.1. Taxonomy (NCBI): domain Bacteria; kingdom Bacillati; phylum Actinomycetota; class Actinomycetes; order Micrococcales; family Microbacteriaceae; genus Microbacterium; species Microbacterium sp. bgisy207. The sequence goes on along the minus strand of NZ_JBYIPB010000002.1, from coordinate 57,931 downwards.
CTTCGCGGTAGATGTCGTTGTCCGCGGTGACCCCCGTGAGCACCGTCGCGGGATAGAACGCGCCATCCCGTGCTCCGCCCAGTTCGACAGTGGCGCCCTGCGCGACGGCGCGGTTGACCTGTTCCTCGAGTCGCTCAGCCGCCGCCAGTGACGAGAGGGGGCCGATCACCGTATCGTCGGCGAACGGATCTCCAAGCGGCGCCGCCGCCATGGCAGCCACGAACTTCTCGAGGAACGCGTCGTAGAGCTCGTCGATGATGATGAAGCGCTTGGGGGCGTTGCAGGACTGGCCGTTGTTGTCGAGGCGGGCCTCGACAGCCATCTCCACGGTGGCGTCGAGGTCGTCGGTCGAGAGCACGATGAACGGGTCGGAGCCGCCCAGCTCGAGCGCCACCTTCTTCAGGTTGCGACCGGCGATCTCGGCGACAGCGGCGCCCGCACGCTCCGACCCCGTGACCGAGACGCCCTGCACGCGCGGGTCGGCGATCACCGTCGCCGCCTGCTCGTTCGTCAGGCGCAGATCGACGTAGGCACCCTCCGGGAATCCGGCATCCCGGTAGATCGACGCGATCGCTGCCGCCGACTCGGGGCATTGCGGGGCGTGCTTGAGCAGGATCGTGTTGCCGATCACCAGGTTGGGGGCCGCGAAACGGGCGACCTGGTAATACGGGAAGTTCCAGGGCATGATCCCCAGCAGCACTCCCAGCGGCGAGCGGCGGATGACCGCGGTGCCCTCACCGAGGATGTCGATCGGGGTGTCGCCCGTGATCTTGTCGACGTTGTCGGCGTAGTACTCGGTGATATCGGCGGCGAAGTCGACTTCGCCGAGGGCAGCCGACAGCGGCTTGCCCATCTCGCGCACGATGATCTCCGCCAACTCGTCGCGCCGCTCCCGATGCAGCTGCGCGGCTCTGCGGACCAGAGCAGCCCGTTGCGCGGGCGTGGAGGAGCGCCCCCAGTGGCGATACGCGTTGTCGGCGGATGCGATCGCGGCCTCCAACTCGGCATCCGTTGTGGTCGGGTAGGTGGCAAGCGTCTCCCCAGTGGCGGGGTTGACGACGGCGTAGGTACTCACGAGTCCTCCTCTTTCGGCAGCGAGCGGTGGTCGGTGGATCGATCAGGACGATGCCAGAACATGCTCCAGCACGTCCAGAGCATCCTCGAGCACGTCGTCGCCGATGACCAGGGGCGGCAGGAAACGGATCACGTTCCCGTACGTGCCACAGGTGAGCATCAGCACACCCTGGTCGAGGGCAGCCCGCACGACACGGGAGGTCAGCCCGGCATCCGGCTCCCCCGTCGCCGGATCGACGAACTCGAGGGCCATCATCGCGCCTCTCCCGCGGACGTCGCCGATGCGCGGGTCGGATGCCTGCAGGCCCCGCAGGCGCCCCTCGATGATGTCGCCGATGTGGCGCGCCCGCGCCGACAGGTCCTCGGTCTCGTAGACCTCGATCGCGGCGAGCGCCGCGGCGCACGCGACGGGGTTTCCGCCGTAGGTGCCCCCGAGGCCTCCCGTGTGCGAGGCGTCCATGATCTCGGCGCGGCCGGTGACCGCCGCAAGCGGCAACCCGCCGGCGATGCCCTTCGCGGTGGTGATGAGGTCAGGCACGATGCCCAGGAGCTCGCTGGCGAACATCGCCCCGGTCCGGGCGAACCCGGTCTGGATCTCATCCGCGATGAGGACGACGCCGTTGGCATTGGCCCACTCCTGCAGGGCGGGAAGGAAGCCGTCGGCGGGGACGATGAATCCGCCCTCGCCCTGGATCGGCTCGATGATGATCGCCGCGACGTCCGCGACCCCGACGTGCTTCTCGATGACGCCGATCGCCCGCTTGGCTGCTGTGGTGCCATCGAGCCCGTCTCGGTAGGGGTACGACATGGGCGCCCGGTAGATCTCCGGAGCGAACGGCCCGAACCCGGCCTTGTAGGGCATGTGCTTGGCGGTGAGCGCCATCGTGAGGTTGGTGCGCCCGTGGTAGCCGTGATCGAAAGCGACGACAGCCTGGCGTCCGGTGTGCTTGCGCGCGAGCTTCACCGCGTTCTCGACCGCTTCGGCGCCGGAGTTGAACAGCGCCGTCTTCTTCTCGTGGTCGCCGGGAGTGATCCGGTTCAGTGCCTCGGCCACGGCGACGTACGGCTCGTAGGGCGCGACCATGAAACAGGTGTGCGTGAACTGAGCCACCTGCTCGCGAACCGCAGCGACAACGGCGGGATGAGAGTTGCCGATCGAGGTCACGGCGATCCCGGACCCGAGGTCGACGATCGAGTTGCCGTCCGCATCGAGCAGGATGCCGCCGCCCGCGGCCACGATCGACAGGGGTGCGGTGTGCCCGACACCGGCCGACACGGCAGCAGCCTTGCGCGCCATCAACTCCTGCGAACGCGGTCCGGGGATGGCCGTCACCACGCGTCGCTCCTGCGGGAGAGTCGGTCCGCCGAGCGGAACTGTCGGGGATTCGAGTTGGCTCATGTCGCGAGGATAGCTGGACGATCGATCGCGCGCGACCCGTGCGCCTTGAACGTCGGAATCCGTCGCGATTCTGGTTCCACACGACGGCACCCGTCGTGCGAGAATCACTTCGTGATCAATGGAGACGTGTCCTGGTGGTGGCGGGACACCGGTGGCGTGCCGAACCCGCGTGAACCTCTCCCCGGCGACCTCGCGATGGACGTGTGCATCGTCGGGGCCGGGTACAGCGGCCTGTGGACGGCGTACTACCTGAAGACGCTGCAGCCCGACCTGCGCGTCTGCATCGTCGAGCAGAGATTCGCGGGCTTCGGAGCGTCAGGGCGCAACGGTGGATGGCTGACCAACTCGGTCACGGGCGGACGCTCGCAGTACGTCGAACGTCACGGACCAGACGCGGCGATCGCGCAGCAGAGGGCGCTGAATGAGACCGTGGACGAGGTGATCGACGTCACCCGGCGCGAGGGAATCGACGCCGATGTCGTCAAGGGCGGAGAGCTCGAGATCGCGCGGACGCCGGCTCAGCTGGCGCGACTACGGAAGGCTGCCGCGGAGGAGTCATCCTGGCCCCACACCGACGTCGTGGAGCTGGATGCCGCGGCGACGCGGGCCCGCGTCGCCGTCGCGGGGGTTCTCGGCGGTCTCTGGCATCCGCACTGTGCGCGCATCCACCCCGCCAAGCTCGCCTCGGGGCTTGCGGAGGTCGTGGAGCGGCTGGGCGTGGTGATCTTCGAGGGCACGACGGCGCGATCCCTCGAGCCCGGACGTGTCCAGACGGACCGGGGCACTGTGCGCGCGGATGCCGTCATCCGCGCCACGGAGGGCTTCACCGCGAACCTGCATGGCCAGCACCGGACCTGGTTGCCGATGAACTCGTCGATGATCGTCACCGAGCCCCTCCCGAGCGCGGCGTGGGATGACATCGGCTGGTCGGGAAGGGAAACGCTCGGCGACTTCGCGCACGTCTACATGTATGCGCAGCGAACCGCGGACGACCGCATCGCTTTCGGTGGGCGCGGAGTCCCGTACCGCTACGGATCGCGAGTCGACACCGACGGGCGGACCCAGGAGCGCACCATCCGCGCGCTTTCTCGACTACTCCACGATTTCTTCCCCGTCGCCCGACAGACGCCCCTTGCCCACGCCTGGGCAGGTGTGCTCGGCGTTCCGCGGGACTGGTCGGCAACCGTCGGTTACGACAGCGCGACCGGCATGGGCTGGGCGGGAGGCTACGTGGGGACGGGCGTGACGGCGACCAACCTCGCGGGCCGCACCCTCGCTGATCTCGTACTCCGCCGCGACACCGACCTCACACGCCTGCCGTGGGTCGGCCATCGCGCTCGCCGGTGGGAGGTCGAGCCGTTGCGATGGACGGCTGTGAACGCGATCTACACGGCATACCGCGGCGCCGACAGACTCGAGTCCCGCGGCGGATCACGAACGTCAGCGCTCGCCCGGATCGCGGATCTGATCGCGGGCCGCTGACAGCGGGCGGGAGTCCCGCCATACGCGCGCGGCGAGAGTCACTGGGGCGCGTGCGCCTCGAGAAACTCGTAGACATCCGTGGTGTCGACACCCGGAAAGGCGCCCGTCGGGAGGGTCGCGAGCAGCGTCCGAGGGGTGCGAACGTTGGGCCACGAGTGATCCCGCCACGAACTCTCGAGATCCGCGGGCGCCCGCCGGCAGCAGACATCGACGGAGTGCCGGGATACGCCACGGTTGGTGGTCTCACGCCCGATGAACCACTTCGTGTCGTCGAACCGCACGCCGACGCTGATCGAGTGCAGCCCCTCGGACGACGGCTCCACGCGCGCGGTGCACCAGTAGGTGCCGTTACCGGTGTCGGTGTATTGGAAATAGGGATTGAAACGGTCCGGGATGTCGAACACGACGCGACTGGTCCACTTCCGGCAGCACATCTGGCCTTCGATCGAGCCGAACCGGTCGGTGGGGAAGTTGACGTCGTCGTTCTCATACGCCTTCGTGATCGTTCCCGATTCGTGGACCTTCAGGAAATGCACCGGCATATCCAGATGGACCGTCGCAAGATTCGTGAAGCGGTGGGCGGCCGTCTCGTAGGAGACCGAGTACGCGTCGCGCAGGTCCTCGATCGACAGCGCCCGTCGCGCCTTCGCGTCGCGGAGGAATGGGACGACGTCATCCTCGGGCATGAGCAGTGCGCCGGTGAGGTAATTGATCTCGACCCGCTGCCGCAGGAAGTCCGCGTAGCTTGCCGGCTCAGCGTGCCCGAGGATCCGGCTGGCCAGCGACTGCAGCACGGCGGTGCGGGCGTCGCGCTTGCTCGCGATCGTGCTCGACAGATAGAGCCGTCCGTGCTTGAGGTCCAAGACGCTGCGCGTGGTCAGCGGCACATCCGACACGTAGTGGATCGTGAACCCGAGGTGGGCAGCGATGTCGGATGCCGTGCGCTGTGTCAGCGGTCCGCCACTGTGCCCCACGGCGTCCAGCAGTCGCCGCGCATGAGCCTCGAGGTCGGCGAAGTAGTTGTTCTGGCTCGTCATGAGCCGACGGAGGGACAGGTTCGCGCGGCGTGCAACCTCGGGCGTCGCGGCCCGCTCGTCGCGCAACCGATCGATCTCACCCTGCAGCGCGAGCATCGCCGCGAGAACCTCGTCGGGGATGGACCGACCGATTCGGAACGGTGCGATACCCAGCGCTTGGAAGGTGGGGCCGCGCATCGCCCGCTCGAGCGCCACCTCCATCGTCGCCCGCTCATCGAGCGGCTCGGACTCGAGCAGCGCGTCGAGCGTCGTGCCGAGTGCTCGTGCGATCGACCGCAGCAACGAGAGCTTCGGCTCGCGCCGTCCGTTCTCGATCATCGATAGCTGGCTGGGAGCTCGGTCCACCTCCGCGGCAAGGTCGTCCAGCGTCATCCCCCGCTCGGCGCGCAACTGCCTGATACGCCGGCCGATCGTGAGCGTGTCGACGGCGTCGTCGGCGTCCGTCGCGGTCAGGGGGAGGGACTCTTCCGGGGCGGCAAGGCTCGTCATGCCGGCGATTCTGTCACGGATGCAGAAGTTTGAGCAATCTTCACAGCTCAAGTGGTCACTCAACGCCACGAAGTTCACTCAGAGTGGTGTCACGACGCCCCTAGCCGACGAACCTCCTCGCCGGACGACACAGACAGGAAGGATGCGCCATGACTCCCTCCACGACCACACCGATGCCCACCCGTTCAGGGGCGGCACCGATGACGACAACCGAACCCACGATCGAGGTTGTCGGCCCCCTTCGTCCGCGGTATGACGAGATCCTCACCCCGGACGCACTCGGTTTCCTCACCGAGCTCCACTCGCGCTTCGCCGCGCGCCGCCACGACCGACTCGCCGACCGGATGCGGCGCCGGTTCGAGATCGGCAACGGCCACGACCCGCAATTCCGCGATGACACCGCCCACATCCGTGACGACGACGAGTGGCGCGTGGCGGGTGCCGGGCCGGGTCTGGAGGACCGGCGGGTTGAGATCACCGGCCCGACCGATCCGAAGATGACGATCAACGCGCTCAACTCCGGCGCGAAGGTGTGGCTCGCCGATCAGGAGGATGCCACCAGCCCGACGTGGAAGAACGTCATCGAGGGGCAGCTGAGCCTTTACGACGCGATCCGGGGGCAGCTCGAATACACCAGCCCCGAAGGCAAGAGCTACCGGGTGACGGCCGAGCAGACTCCGACGATCGTGATGCGCCCCCGCGGCTGGCACCTCATCGAGAAGCACCTGCGCTACACCGACCGCGCGGGACGCACGATGGACGCGTCGGGTTCGCTCGTGGACTTCGGTCTCTACGTCTTCCACAACGCCGCGCAGCTCATCGACAACGGCGTCGGGCCGTACTTCTACATCGCCAAGCTCGAGTCTTCGGAGGAAGCCAAGCTCTGGGATGACGTCTTCACCTTCACGGAGCGCTACCTCGGCATCGCGCACGGCACGATCCGCGCCACGGTCTTGATCGAGACCCTGCCTGCCGCGTTCGAGATGGAGGAGATCCTCTTCGAGATGCGCGACCACATCGCGGGCCTGAACGCGGGCCGCTGGGACTACATCTTCTCGATCATCAAGAACTACCGCGGTCGCGGGGCGCGCTTCGTGCTTCCCGATCGCAGCGAGGTGACGATGACGGTGCCGTTCATGCGCGCCTACACGGAGTTGCTCGTGAAGACGTGCCACAAGCGGGGAGCCTTCGCGATCGGCGGCATGAGCGCCTTCATCCCCAACCGCCGCGACCCCGAGGTCACCGAGCGCGCCTTCCAGAAGGTCGCCGCCGACAAGAAGCGCGAGGCCGGTGACGGGTTCGACGGCACCTGGGTGGCCCACCCCGACCTCATCCCCGTCGCGCGAGCCGAGTTCGATGCGGTGCTCGGCGACCGGCCCAATCAGCTCGACCGGCAGCGTCCCGACGTGAACGTGCGCGCCGCGGACCTGATCGACGTACACATCGGCCGCCCGATCACGGCGTCCGGCGTGTACGGGAACGTGTCTGTCGCCATCCGGTACATCGAGGCATGGCTGCGCGGCTTGGGGGCCGTCGCGATCGACAACCTCATGGAGGATGCCGCCACCGCCGAGATCAGCCGCTCTCAGATCTGGCAGTGGATCCACCAGGACCGTACGACCGAGGACGGCACCCCCATCACCCGGGAGTACGTCGAAGGCCTCATCGCGCAGGTGCTCGACGAGGTCTCGCGCTCCGAAGGCGATCGCTTCGACGACGCCGCGGCGGTGTTCCGCGAGGTCGCTCTCGGGACCGAGTTCCCCGCGTTCCTCACCCTGCCCGCCTACTCGCGCTATCTGGTCGAGACCGACTGATCGGAGCGGTTCGTCTCGCTTCGCTCGCTCAACGCCCCCGGTCGTTGAGCGAGTGCGGCGAGCCGAAACGCACCCCCTACCTCGAACAACACCGACGACCGAAGGACATGACATGACCGCCTACCAGGACGACATCGCCGCCATCCAGAGGCTCAAAGAGCAGCACGGATCCAGCTGGGATGCCATCAACCCCGAGTCCGTGGCGCGGATGCGGGCACAGAACCGGTTCCGCACCGGCCTCGAGATCGCCCAGTACACCGCCGACATCATGCGCCGCGACATGGCCGAGTACGACGCCGACTCGTCGCTGTACACGCAGTCGCTCGGTGTCTGGCACGGCTTCATCGGGCAGCAGAAGCTCATCTCGATCAAGAAGCACCTCAAGAGCACCAACAAGCGCTACCTGTACCTTTCGGGCTGGATGGTCGCGGCTCTGCGCTCGGAGTTCGGGCCGCTGCCTGACCAGTCGATGCACGAGAAGACCGCCGTGCCCGCGCTGATCGAGGAGCTGTACACGTTCCTCCGCCAGGCCGACGCGCGCGAGCTCGACCTGCTGTTCACGAAGCTCGACGCGGCGCGTGCCGCCGGTGACGACACGGCAGCGGAGTTCATCCAGTCTCAGATCGACACCTACGAGACCCACGTGGTGCCGATCATCGCCGACATCGACGCGGGCTTCGGAAACCCCGAGGCCACCTACCTCCTGGCCAAGAAGATGATCGAGGCAGGGGCCTGCGCCATCCAGATCGAGAACCAGGTCTCGGACGAGAAGCAGTGCGGCCACCAGGACGGCAAGGTGACGGTCCCTCACGAGGACTTCATCGCGAAGCTCACCGCCGTGCGCTATGCGTTCCTCGAACTGGGGATCGACAACGGGATCATCGTCGCGCGCACCGACTCGCTCGGGGCGGGGCTCACGCAGAAGCTCGCCGTCACGCACGCACCCGGGGACCTCGGCGACCAGTACAACTCCTTCCTGGATGTCGAGGAGATCTCGGACGCCGATCTCGGCAACGGGGATGTCGTCATCAAGCGGGACGGCAAACTGTTGCGTCCGAAGCGTCTGCCGTCAAACCTGTATCAGTTCCGTCCCGGGACCGGCGAGGCGCGCGTCGTGCTGGACTGCGTCACATCGCTGCGCAACGGCGCCGATCTGCTGTGGATCGAGACCGAGAAGCCGCACGTCGAGCAGATCGCCGGGATGGTGGACGCGATCCGGGCCGAGATCCCGAACGCGAAGCTCGTCTACAACAACAGCCCGTCGTTCAACTGGACGCTCAACTTCCGCCAGCAGGCCTACGACGCGCTCGCGGCAGACGGCAAGGACGTCTCGGCGTACGACCGCGCCGACCTCATGAGCGTCGAGTACGACGACACGGAGCTCGCGCGGCTGGCCGACGAGAAGATCCGCACCTTCCAGCGCGACGGCTCCGCCCGCGCGGGGATCTTCCACCACCTCATCACCCTGCCGACGTATCACACGGCGGCCCTGTCGACCGATGACCTCTCGAAGGGGTACTTCGGCGACGAGGGGATGCTCGCCTACGTGCGGGGCGTGCAGCGTCGCGAGATCCGTGAGGGCATCGCAACCGTCAAGCACCAGAACATGGCAGGCAGCGACATCGGCGACAACCACAAGGAGTACTTCGCCGGGGATGCCGCTCTCAAGGCGGGCGGTCAGCACAACACGATGAACCAGTTCAGCTGAACACCCATCCCACACGGATGCCCCGGGCGCACACCCGGGGCATCCGTGTGCCGCTGTTCCCGGGTGAGTGCTCAGGACGTGCGCGATAGGCACTCCGAGCAGGTGCCGACCAGAGAGCTCTGGACCGCGTCGAGTGCGAAGCCGCCGGTCGCGCGGGCCCGCCGGGCGGCGGACGCGAGAAGGTCCGCCGGCAGGGCGACGATGACCCCGCACGATCGGCACACACCGTGCAGATGTGCGCGGTGATGCTCCGCCGTCGCAAGGTGGTAGCCGGTCGAGCCCTGCGCGAGCGGGCGCGTCGTGACGATCCCGAGGGCGTCGAACAACTCGAGCGTGCGATAGACCGTTGCACGATGGATGCCGAGGTGAGTGAGCTGGGCGGCGACCTGCTCCGCGGTGCGATGCTTGTGCTCGCGCGCCAGGACTCCGATCACGGCGCGGCGCGCGGGCGTGATGCGCTCGCCGCGCGCCGTCAGCTGTGCCACGACCGCGTCGGCGAGGCTGCGGGGCGCCTCCGCATGAAGGTGCTCGTGCTGGTCCGACCCGCCCATTCCGCCATCGTGACACAGGGCCCGTCCAAAAGTCGGCCCGGCGCACAACATCGCTCTTGTATGGTGCGACTGAGTCGCAATAGTGTGAGCGCATCCTCGATCAAGAAGGTCGCCCATGCACGTCCCCGATGGATTCCTCAGCGTGCCAGTCTCGATCGCCACGGGCGTTGTGGCCGCCGGCGCGATCGGGCTCGCCCTCAGGAACTCCCGCGCGGAACTGCTCGATGACCGCAAGGCCCCGATGGTCGGGATCGTGGCGACCGTCATCTTCGCCACCCAGATGATCAACTTCCCCGTGGGTGCGGGCACGAGCGGGCATCTCCTGGGCGGCGCGCTGGCGGCCGTTCTCCTGGGCCCATGGACCGCGATCCTCGCCCTCAGCGCAGTCGTCATCGTGCAGGCCCTGCTGTTCGCGGACGGCGGGCTGACAGCCCTCGGCACGAACATCACTCTGATGGGGCTTGTCACCGTCACCGTCTCCTGGTGGGTGTTCCGCGGCCTGATCCGCGTGCTACCCGCGCGCAGATGGTCTCTCGCGGTCGGCGCGGCCATCGGCGGTCTGCTGTCGGTGCCGGCATCGGCGATCGCCTTCGTGGGCCTGTTCGCGATCGGAGGCCAGGTTGCCGTGCCCCTCGGTCCGGTCCTGACCGCGATGATCGGGTGGCACACCCTCATCGGGATCGGCGAGGCGATCATCACCGGGCTCATCGTCGCCGCCGTGCTCGCCTCACGCCCGGATCTGGTCTACGGGGCACAGTTCCAGCGTTCCGCTCCCGCGGCCATGACGGAGGCGGTCCCGACATGAGTGCGTCCTCGACACCGCGGGCGCGGATCTCCACGCGCGCCTTCACCCTGTGGGCGCTCGGGATCGCCCTCGTGATCTCCACCGCCGTCAGCATCTGGGCCTCATCGAGCCCCGACGGGCTCGAGTTCGTCGCAGGCGCCTTCGGCTTCGACGAGAGCGCAGCCGCGAGCGCGACCTCCGGTTCGCCGCTTGCCGACTACTCCGTCGTCGGCCTTGACGGGAACTGGCTGTCGGTCCTGATCGTCGGTGTCGTCGGGTGCGCGATCAGCTTCGCCCTCGCGTGGGGGCTCGGAAAGCTCGCGAAGCGGCGCGCATGAGGCGACAGAGGGGCACGTGAGCGCCATCGCCTGGGGCCATCGTGAAGGCGGATCCGTCCTGCACCGCCTGCCTGCGCGGACGAAGCTCATCATCACCGTCGCTTTTGCCGCCGTCGTCGTCGCCACGCCACGCGAGTGGTTCGCGGCGTTCGGCGTCTACGCGGTCATCGTGGTCACCGGGCTTGTCATCGCACGCGTGCGGCCACGCGTGATCGCCCGACGGATGACGATAGAGCTGCCCTTCGTCGTGTTCGCACTGCTCCTGCCGTTCATCGCGCTGGGTCCCCGCATCCGGGTGGGGCCGGTCGAGCTGGCCGTCGAGGGGATCTGGGGCGCGTGGGGGCTGCTCGCGAAAGCAACACTCGCCGTCGGCGCCGCCACGGTGCTCATCGCGACCACAGAGCCGCGGCGCATGATCCAGGCCCTCTCCGAACTGCGACTGCCTCACGTGCTCGTCTCGATCATGGGCTTCATGATCCGTTACCTCGACCTCATCGTCGACGAGTCCCGGCGCATGAAGATCGCTCGCGAGTCTCGCGGGTTCCGGGCGCGCGGACCCGGCTCCTGGGCGATCATCGCGCACGCGGCGGGGGCAGTGATCATCCGGTCGCACGCCCGCGGCGAGCGCGTGCACCTCGCGATGCTCTCCCGGGGAGGGTCGGGATGAGCGCAGCATCCGTGTCGGTGCAGCGCCTCGAGTTCGCCTACCCGTCGGGAGCGCGGGTGCTCCACGGCGTCGATCTCGAGATCGCGGCGGGCGAGCGCGTCGCCGTGCTCGGTCCGAACGGGGCGGGCAAGACGACCCTCATGCTGCATATGAACGGCATCCACCTTCCCCAGCGCGGGGCCGTGCGCATCGGGGACACGGAGGTCACGCGCTCAACCGTGGCCGACGCCCGACGGCGCGTCGGCGTCGTCTTCCAGGACCCGGACGATCAGCTGTTCTTGCCCACGGTCGGCGAAGACGTCGCATTCGGGCCCCGCAACCACGGGATCCGCGGAGCCGAGTTGGACGCGCGCGTGGATGCTGCCCTGACGCGCGTCGGATTGGAGCGCGAACGCGATGCCGCGCCGGGCCGGCTCTCGCTGGGTCAGCGGCGCCGCGCGGCGATCGCGACCATCCTGTCGATGGATGTCGACGTGATCGTCCTCGACGAACCGACGTCGAACCTCGACCCGGCCGCGCGCCGCGACCTCACACGCACGCTCGCCGAGGTGGACGCGACGATCGTCGTCGTCACGCACGACCTGCCGTACGCACTCGAACTGTGCCCCAGGTCGGTCATCCTCGACGGCGGACGGATCGTCGCCGACGGCAGGACGTCCGACATCCTCGCTGACGACGGGCTGCTCCGGGCCCATGGACTCGAGTTGCCCTGGGGATTCGATCCGCGCCTGCCCCGTCCCGTCCCGGCGCCCGGAGCCGAAACGCCTCTCAGCCGGCCGTCAGTCGGCGATTGACGCGAGCGAGTTGGCGTCTGATCCGTTCGTGCAGCCCTGTCGCGGTCTCGGCATCCGTCACTTCGGCGACGGCTCCCCAGTGGATCGCGACATGCTCACCCGGCTGCGCACTGTCCCCGAACGGCACCCCCACTCTTCTGGGCGCGTCATCGTCTTCGAGGACGAGCGTCCCCTCCCGGTATCGAAGTCGCGGCCCGACGACCGACCACTGCACCTCGGACGACTCGACGATCCGCGCCGGCAGGATCGCGCACGACTCGAGTACCTCCACGGGTTCGGACCGCCCCGTGCTCAGCAGCCGGGTCCAGGGATACACGCCGAACACGTGAAAGGCGTGGTGCGGTGCCGCCTCAGCGGCGAGTGACTCGTCGAGATACGCCCAGTAGGAGCCGGCTTGGGGGCCGATGATCGCCAGCAGATCCCGCCAGAAGGCTGACGGATCGATCGCGTCACCCTCGGCAGACCCGGTCCAGTATGCCCGCACCGCCCTCTCGTCGAGCGGGTCGCATCCGAGCAGCCGGCCGATGACGACCAGATACGGCCAAGCTCCTGAGAAACGGGCCGCCGCGGCACGGACGTCGACCTCGGCGCCCTCACCACGGGCGACCTGCGCGAGCAGCGGTGCACCGTCGGGCCCGCAGTAGCCTTTCTCGTTCGGATGGTAGGCGTACCGGGCGAACACGCGCTCCCCGGGTGGTCGGGCGCCCTCGCTCACGCGCGCGCCACGGCCTGCGCGGCCTCCCGATGCAGGCGACCGAAGTTGTAGTACGCGGCACATGCCCCCTCCGGCGACACCATGCACGTGCCGATCGGCGTCTCGGGCGTGCATGCGGTACCGAACACCTTGCACTCCCACGGCTTGATCACACCGCGCAGCACGCTGCCGCACTCGCACGCGGGCGGGTCTTCGACCCGCACGCCGGGCAGGGAGAACGTCTTCTCGGCGTCGAAGCGTTCATAGTCGGGATGGATGCCGTACCCGGACCGAGGGATGTACCCGAGGCCACGCCACTCGAACGTGTCCCGCACCGCGAACACCTGCTGCATCAGCGCGAGTGCCGCCGGATTCCCCTCCCGCCGCACGACCCGGGAATACTGGTTCTCAACCTCGCAGCGCCCCTCCTCGAACTGTCTGAGCAGCATCTCGACGGACTGGAGGATGTCCAGCGGCTCGAACCCGGTCACAACGATCGGCAGACCGTATTCGGCGGGGATGAAGTCGTACACGGTCGTCCCGACCACCGTCGAGACGTGTCCGGGACCGATGAAGCCGTCCAGGTCGAGGTCATCGGCATCCAGGATCGCCCGCAGCGGGGGTTCGATGAGCACGTGGTTGCAGAAGATCGAGAAGTTCCGCACGTCCAGGGCTGCCGCGCGGGCGATCGTGACCGCCGTGGAAGGTGCGGTGGTCTCGAACCCGACGGCGAAGAACACGACCTTCTTCTCGGGGTTGTCGATCGCGATCTTCAGCGCATCCAGCGGTGAATACACGAAGCGGACGTCCGCTCCGGCCGCCTGCGCCTGCAGGAGGCTGCCTTCGGTCCCGGGCACCCGCATCATGTCGCCGAAGGTCGTGAAGATCACACCAGGGCGGTGTGCGAGCCACACCGCATCATCGACGCGACCCATCGGGATGACGCACACGGGGCACCCGGGGCCATGCACGAGCTGGACAGCCTCGGGAAGCAGGTGCTCGAGGCCGTGCCGGTAGATCGTGTGGGTGTGGCCGCCGCAGACTTCCATGAACGAGAGCGTGCGCCCGAGTCGCTCCGTCTGGGCATCGATGACCTTCAGCAGAGAACGGGCGGCAGCGGGATCGCGGAACTCATCGACGAATCGCATCAGACGATCTCCGTTTCCATGAACGCTTCGAGCTCTTCGTCGTAGGTGCGCCCGAGCTTTCGAATCTGGTCGAGGGTGACATCCGCTTCCCGTTCGTCGATCCTGCTCATGGCGAAGCCCACGTGGACGAGCACCCAGTCCCCCACCTCGAGCGGCTCATCAGCGAGCAGGCGGGTGGAGATCACCCGGCGGACACCGCTGACCTCCACGGACGCGAGGTGCTCGTCGGCATCGACGACCTCGACGATCTCACCGGGTATTCCGAGACACATGGCTGACCTCTCTCTCAGCAGATCCGGGGAAGGGGGTCGCCGACGAGCATGTCGACGATGCGAGTGCCGCCGAAGGCGTTGCGCACGGCCACGATGTCGGAGGGGCTGGCGACCACCTCACCGATGACGGCAGCGATCTCGCCGCCGGGGAGCGACCGGAGCGCGGCAAGCGCGGCATCCGTGCGTGCCGCCGGAACGACGGCAGCGAACATCCCCTCGTTCGCGACGTAGAGCGGATCGATGCCGAGCATGTCGCACGCGCCACGAACGACGGGCGCGACCGGAACCGCCTCGTCATCGATGATGACCCCGTGGCCGGACGCCTGCACGAGCTCGTTGAGCACGGTCCCGAGGCCACCGCGCGTAGCGTCCCGCATCCAGCGCGTGTGCGGCGCGGCGTCCAGGAGCGCCTCGACGAGTCCGTTGACCGCGCGGGAGTCGGAGTGGATCTCTGCGTCGATCGCGAGGTTTCCGCGAGCGAGCATGACCGCCATCCCGTGTGCGCCGATCGGACCGGAAACGAGGATGCGGTCTCCGGGTTCGACCAGGGATGCGCCGAGCCGCCGCTCGTCGGGGACCGTGCCGATCCCGGCCGTCGTGATGAAGAGCTTGTCCGCGGCGCCCCGCGGCACCACCTTGGTGTCGCCCGCGACGATCTGGACTCCTGCGGTCTCGGCGGCCGCCCGCATGTCGGCCGCGATCTCGCGGAGGGTCTGCACGGGAAGCCCCTCTTCGATGACGAAGGCTGCGGTGATGGCCGTGGGCACCGCGCCGCTCACAGCGAGGTCATTGACGGTGCCGTTGACCGCGAGATCTCCGATGCTGCCGCCGGGGAACCGGATCGGGTTCACCACGTACGAATCGGTGGTCAGCGCGACTCGACCCGCCGGTCGAGCGAGCACCGCGGCGTCTCCGGGATCGCCGGGAGTGGGCGACCCGAACGCTTCGAAGAACACGGCGTCCACGAGGGCCGCGGATGCCTTCCCGCCTGCGCCGTGAGCCAGGGTGACCACCTCGTCGATCAGGCGGGGGCGGCGGCGGCGGAACGCCTCGATCCGCGCGAGAACTTCGTCCTCGGACTCGTTGAGTCGGTTCTTCCCCCGACGGGCGGTGTCGGATGCCGTGGGTTCAGCGGTCATGACATCACCGCCGAACGCGTCGGCACGACCACAGCGTCGGGGAGCGGAACCGTCGCGATCGCCATTCCCGCGTGAATGAGCACCAGATCGCCGGGCGAGACCCGACCGACGATGGTGACGTCGATCTGCTCGACACCGTCCGCAGTGCGCACCCGCGCGGGAGCGAACAGCACGGGTGGGGCCGCGACGACCTCGCCGAGGCGCCCCTCGTCGCTGCAGGTCACACAGACCTCGTCGGTGCACTCCACGACGGCCGGCTCCAATGCCGCGGCATCGTGTCGTAGGTCTTCCGCCAGCACGAGGATGCGGGACACGATCTCGGGACCTCCCTCGACGCACACGGTGGCCACTCCCTCGGGAGGGCGCTGTGACGAGCCCACCCAGATCCCGGCGACCCCCCACGCCGGGAGGCGCGCAAGCAATCGGTCGCGGTCGGGGAAGGCTCCCACGACGATCGCGGCGTCCCCGGTGCGGGCCGCGGACCGAAGCTCCGCGCACGGATCCTCGCCCGACACGACGGAGATGGTCGGCACATCCACGGGAGCGTCGGAGACGACGTGGACGGACCGGCCTAAAGCCCATGCCCGGGCGACATGAACGGCCGCGATGCGCAGGTCGCTCGCCGGTGCGGCGGTCACAGTCCGACCCTCGCTTCGGCAGCGATCGCGCCGTCATCGTCGACGATCCCGGCATCCTGCATCGCACTCATGACCTGATCCACCTGGTCGGCCGGGACCCGAGTGAGGGCGAACCCGGCGTGCACGATGACGTAGTCGCCGACCTGGAGATCGGGCAGGAAATTGAGCTTGACGTCCCGGGTCTCACCGGCGAAGTCGACCTCGGCGACGATCGCGCCGTCGGGCTCCTCCCACCGCTCGAGGATCCGGCCTGGAATCGCAAGGCACATCGGCTCACTCCCCTCCGCCGGACCGACCGGCGATCATCAGGTGTCCAGCGAGGGCTTGGCCGAGGCTCAAGCCGCCGTCTCCGGCGGGTACCCGACGGTGAAACATCGTCGGGACGCCGTCGCGGGAAAGTCTAGACCGCACCCCACGCAGCACGATGCGGTTCTGCGCGACCCCACCCGACAGGCCGGCCGCGTCAGCGCGCCCCGATCGGACGAGATCACTGAGCGCGGACGCGATCCACGTGGCGGCGCCGTCGTGGAACCTGCGCGCGAGGCACGGCACTGCCTCTCCTGCCCGCATCCGGTCGACGATGTCGGCGACAAGCGCCGGCAGGTCGCCGGGCACATCACCGTGGCCGCCGTGAACGCACGCGTCCGCTGCCGCCTCGAGCTCCATCGCTGCCTGCGCCTCGTACGTCATGCGTAGACGGATGCCGAGAATCGCCGCGACCGCATCGAAGACCCGGCCCAGGCTTGTCGTCGCGACGACCCCGGGGGCGTCCGGCGCGTCCAGCTGTGAAAGGACGAGGGCCAGCTCTGCCGGCGGCGCATCGAGCGTCGCAGGGATGGCGGACCCATCGATGTCCCAGTCCCGCAGGAGACCCGCCGCAGCGCGCCATGGCGCACGGGCGGCGGCGTCGCCACCGACGAGACGAAAGCTCGGCACATGCGCGGCGCGGTGGTAGTCGAGGGGGTCCGCCCCCAGCACCAGCACCTCACCGCCCCAGATCGTCCCATCATCGCCCCAGCCGGTGCCGTCGACGGTGGCGACCGCGACACGTGTACCGACGGCGCCGTGTTCGGCGAGCAGGCTCAGCGCGTGCGCGTGGTGATGCTGGACCTGGACCAGGGGGGTACCCGTGCGCTCGGCTTCGCGTTCGGCCCACCGCGTGGTCGCGTAGTCAGGATGCAGATCGGCGACGAGCAATGCCGGCGCACTCCGGTGCAGACCCTCGAACTGGACGACGCCGCGCTCGAACGCCTCCTGGCAGGCGAGCGACCCCATGTCGCCGATGTGCGCGGAGAGGAAGGCGCGCCCGTCGCGCACGATCGCGAACGTGTTCTTGAGTTCTCCGCCGACGGCCAGGACAACACCGGCACTCTCGGCGGGGGGCAGCCGAATCGGCAGCGGGGCGTATCCGCGGCTGCGCCGGATCGGAATCGGGTCCGGCGCGCCGTCATTTGCGACGAGGACCGAATCCTCAACGGGAACATGGATGCCGCGGTCGTTCGTGAGGAACAGATCGGCAATGCCCCCCAACACCGCGACGGCGTCATCGTCCCGATAGCACAGCGGGTCGCCCGAGACGTTCCCGCTGGTGGCGACGACGACGTCGGTCGGGTCCAGCAGGAGCTCGTGGACCGCGGCCGAGGGCAGCATGATGCCGATCCGCGACAGCCTCGGGGCGACGGTGGGCGCGAGGTCGAAGCCCTCCGCTGTGTCGGCGATGACGATGGGGCGCGCAGGGCCCGCCATGTCGCGTGCCGCCGTCGGGTCGAGCCTGGCGATGCGCGAGGCCTCCTCGATGGACCCCGCCATCACCGCAAACGGCTTGTCGGGCCGACGCTTGCGATCTCGCAGGCGTCGCACGGCAACGTCGTTGCGAGCGTCGCACAGCAGGGTGTATCCACCGAGGCCCTTGACCGCGATGATGCGCCCTTCTCGGAGCGCGGATCGAGTGGCTGACAGCGCCGCCGCTGCGGAGCGCAGCGGCGATCCGGTCGAATCGGTGAGCGTCAGAGTCGGACCGCAGTCGAAGCAGCTGATCGGCTGCGCGTGGTAGCGCCGATCGAGCGGGTCCTCGTACTCGGCCTGGCACGCGGCGCACATGGGGAAGACCGACATCGTCGTCAATGGCCGGTCGTACGGAAGATCCTGGATGATGCTCAGGCGCGGGCCGCAGTTCGTGCAGGTGATGAAGGGGTACCCGTACCGCCGATCGGTCGGGTCGCGCAGTTCGCGGCGACAGTCGTCGCAGCATCCGACATCCGGCGGGATCAGCGTACGAGCCCCCTCCGTGCGTCGGCTCGCGACGATCCGAAAGCCGCTCTCTCCCGGGATCACGTCCCGCGGGAGAGTGCTCATGTCGTCGATGTGCGCGAGCGCGGGCGCTTCCTCACGCACCGCCCGGAGGAACTCATCGATTGCCACAGGGTCTCCCTGCGCCTCGATGAACACGCTTTCGTCGTCGTTGCCGCACCAGCCCGTGATGCGGCACGCCGCGGCGGCACGGGCGACATGCGGCCGAAAACCGACACCCTGCACCACACCGTGCACGGTCACCGCCACGCGCGTGGTGGGCACGACAGCGACGCCGAAGCGTGGCGTGTCAGTGCCCGCCGCAGCCACAGCCCTCGGGGCCGCACGAGCCCGCCCCGGTTCCACAGGCGCCCGCCGATACTGCTCCGGGACCGCGGAACAGGGACTCGAGGCTCACGAATGCGACGGCGCGCGTCGAGTTCGGCGCCGCGGCGGGAGCGGTCGCCTCGGCCGTGGCGGACGGGTCGGGCATCCGGATGATGCCATGCATGCCGAGCAGCATCCGCACCGCCGGATCGTCGACGAGTTCGAAGAGCAGTTCCTTGCCCCGCGGGTCCTCGCGCAGCCTCCGCACGATCGCTGTCAGCCCGTCCTTCGACACGGCATCCAGGGCGAGCGCGAACTCCTCGGCGACGGCCCGGCTTGCGGGGTCGAGCCGGCTGATGTCCGCGACCGCCGCATCCAGTCGGGCAGCCGTGCTCTCCAAGGTGTCAGTGTCGAGCATCGTCATCGGATTCCTCCCCATTCGTCCTGGCGGGCCGGCATCACGCCGAGCTGCCCGCCGCCACCAACTGATCGCGCAGATCGCGCACGATCGCCGCCGAGTTCTCGTCGCCCTTCGAGGCGAACAGGAACTCCGCCTCGTCGAATCGTCCGCGCGCATCCTCCAGGAGCCCGAGATGAGCCAGCGCATTCCCCTGGTTGGAGAGCACGCGGGCGCGCCCGAGTGCATCCTTTTTCGGCGAGCGGGTGCGCAGCACCACCTCGTAGAGGTCCACCGCCTCCATCAGGTTGTCGCGCTGTCGGGCCGACGGGGCGTAGACGAGGGCATTCGCCAGGTTCAGCCGCGCGCTCGCCCACTCCTCGGCATCATCCTTCTCATCGAGCAGCCGCGCGGCGGTGCGCAGCGACTGGATCGCGATCCCGACGCGCAGCATGTCGGCATCGGACATGACCGGCGCCGCCAAGTACGCCGTGCCGAGATTCAAGTGGAGACGAGCGAACAAGGGCCGGTTGTCGGACTCATCCAGGAGGCGGAGCGCGTCGGTGTATCCCTGGATCGCTTCCGCGACCGACCGCCGACCTTCTATTGCCAGCCCGTGGATCAGTCCAGCGCGGTGATAGAGCGCTTCCGCATACGCCGACCGGAGATCCGTGCCCTTCAAGAGCGCAACGGCCTCATCGGCATCAGCGAGATCATGCGCGCGGCCGGCGAGCTCACTGAGGATCACACCCGCGAACGCGGACGCGATGCCGCGCGCCTGCTGGGCGGCGGCCCGCAGGCACTCCACCGCCTCGTCCTCGTCGCCATCGGCCAGCGCGTGGGCTGCTTGCGACGTGAGGACGAGGGCGGCTACCTCGCCCGTAGCCGATCCGACCTCGGGGGGGATGCTGGTGTGCCCCAGGGTGAAGGCGACGTGGTCGACCAGGGGGCGCCACTGCTCACCGAGCGCCGCGGTGACCTCCGCGCGCGTCACACTGTCGGGATCCACGACGAACAGGTTGTACCGATCCACTGGGCGATCGGATGCCGCGAAGACAACAGCGGCGTCCTCGACCCGTCCTTCGTAGGCAAGTCGGATGCCCTCGAGCACGTCCGGCCACGCCGCGGGGAGGCGGCCCGACACCAGCGACTCCCGAACGGCATCCGTGCCCTCGCCGACGACGAGCAAGAGCCCGGCCGGCAGCGGAAAGGCGCCGAGGGGCTGGGGACGGGCGATCTGGGTCATCAGGCACGCTCCTCGATGATGGTCAGCCGGCGACGCTTTCGCGACCACTCCGCGGAGACGAATCCCACCGGGTAGTCGTCGGCGAGCGCCTCTCGCAGCAGGACGCTTCGGTCACCCGCGACGTTTCGCTGCTTGAGCATGAGGCCGCCGGAAGCGGCGACGCCGACCGGCATCACGACGATCTCGCCCGTCGGGGCACGCAGGGCCGCAATCCGGTCGTCGGGGAAATGGGCGCGGGCGAACTGCGCGGGGAGCCGGAGGTGTCCCTCGGGCGTGAACTCCACAGTGACCTGCTCCACCTCGTCAGTCATCACCGGACTCCGCAAGGGACGCGATGCGCTGACGTACGATCTCGAGCGCCCGCTCGATGGCCGTGTCGACGACCGGGCTGAGCGGGTCACCGAAGGCGAAGGAGCCTCCCTCGATGAGGAGGACGTCGATGTCATCAGGCATGAGAGGACCCAGGAGCCACCGGCCGAAGGCAATCGCGTGGTCCCACCGGAAATCGTGGCTTCCCATCGCGCCGGCCGGGGGTAGTTCGGCGACGATGTCTCCGGGAACCGCGAACAGCGTTCCCGGCTCTGCTCCCGTGCGGGACGCATCGATGATCAACACCCTGTCCGCATGGCGCATCTCGAAAGCCACGCCCATACCGCTCGTCCCCCCGTCCGCGATCCGAATCCGGTCCGGAACCGGACCGGATTCCCACAGCCGCCGGATCAGGACAGGCCCCGCAGCGTCGTCCCCACGGAGAATATTGCCGCATCCGATGATGAGCAGATCGACGCGCGGATGCTCTTGTCCGTCGTCGATCAGACGCCACGGATGAACAGGCTCGAGCACCTGCGCAGGCTCTCCGCCGTGCGCCGCGTCTCTCGTTCCCTGCTCTCCCACGCTCAGCACATGTTGTTGATGACGAACGACGACATCTCCCGCCCGGTCTTGCCGTCGTACGCGTGCACGGTGCACACCAGGCACGCGTCGAAGCTGCGGGTGACGTGTCCCAGTTCGACGGGGTCTTCGAGGTCGTACACCGGAGCGCCGATGAGCGCCTTCTCGATCGGACCGACGACAGCGTCCTTGTCCCTCGGCCCGATGTTCCAGGCGCTCGGCGTGATGACGTTGTAGTTCGCGATCTTTCCGTCCTCGATCACGATCCAGTCCTGAAGCGCACCGCGCGCGGCCTCGGTGCCGCCGTACCCGCGCGCGGACACGGGGTCGGTGGGCTCCGCGAAGAACGAGCCGTGCAGGTCGATCTGGTTCAACCAGTTCTTCACGAGCTTGTAGTACTTCGCCGCCTCGTGCATGCGCGCGAGCTGACGCACCAGAACCGAAGGGCCCTTCTGCGCCATGACATCGGTGAAGAGCGGGTCATAGTCCTGGAAGTCCTTCGTCTGCGGCTTTCCCGCGACGACCTGCCGCGCCAGCGGCCCCGCCTCCAGCGGGAGACGTCCGACGCCGGGGACGTCGTAGCGCGGCGCCTTCGCGAACGAGTACTTGTCCTGCTTCGCGCCGAGTTCCGGGTCGATCGCGTTCTGCTCCCCATCGAAGGGGTGCACGACATCGTCGCCGCGGTAGAAGGAATGGGCGACGTCCTCGCTCACGCGCGCTTGGTCGTACTCGTGGTGGGAGCCGTTCGCGTAAACGCCAGACCGGACCACGAGAGCGTCGTTGCGTCCCTCGATGGTCGGCCGGTCATACGAAGCGGGATCGAAGTACGTGCCGGCGGCGATGTAGTTCCCCCAGCCCTGGCCGTACGTGTCGAGTCCGATGTCGAGGGCGTACCGGATGAAGAAGCCGCAGTCCGAATTGCGATGAGCGTCGCTCTCCTCCACCCACGCGAGGATGTCCTCCCACGTCTTGTTCTCGAGCCACCTGTCGACCGTGCAGCCGAGCCATTGCTTCTCGAGCCACGCGTTCTTCCAGTTGTCGAGAATCGCGTGCGAGCGCGTGACGTCACTGAGGGTGGGTGCACCCATGATGCCGCCGGGGACCATGAAGGAGGAGTGCGGCCACTGTCCGCCGAAGATGGCGTAGATCTCGACGGGCTTCTGGCTGAGCACGACACCGGGCTGGTAGCTCGTGCCGACGTAGGCCGAGAACCGGCGGCACGCCTCCTCGTACAGCGGCGACGCCTTGTATTTCTCGTGCGTGAGGTCGATCGCGAAGATCGCGTAGAAGTACCGCGGGATCGACTGCAGCGTCTCGACGGCCTGACCGATGTTGCGAACGAGCGTCGCGTTGTGCGGCACGAACGTCTGGAACGCGGTGTCCAGCGCGTAGCACGCCTTGTAGAGGTGGCTGCCGCCGCAGATCCCGCAGATGCGCGGGGTCATGATGAGCCCCGCGCGCATGTCCTTGCCGCGCAGGATCGTCTCGAATCCGCGGAACATCATCGCCTGGGTCCAGGCATCCGTCACGACGCCGTCTTCAATGGTGACGCGCACGTCCAGGTCGCCCTCGACACGGCCGAGGGGGCTGACGTGCAGATCGACGGTAGAACTCATGTGCTGTGCCTTTCGGGCTAGACGACGAACATGTCCTCTTTGGACCACTTGGGTGCGGAGATCCGCGCCGCGGCGGCCATGGCCATGTACGTGACGTGGTCCTCTCCGGGCGGGAGGTCCTTGGGGATGGCGCCGGCGATCAGCTGCGTCTTGAAGACCGATCCCGGCATGAGGTCGGCGAACGGGAACTCGGGCTCGGTGCACCCGAGGCAGGGCATACCTGCACGGGTCTTGGACGACTGGCGGTTCCAGAGGATGCGGTTGCACGGCGCGTGGGTCATCGGGCCGCGGCATCCGAACTCGTAGAACAGACACCCGGTGCGCGTGCCCTCACCGAAGCTCATCGTCGACTGCTTGAACTCGAAGAACGTGTTGCGGGTGCAGCCGTTGTGGACGAACTGGGTGAAGAAGGTCTGGGGTCGGTTGAGGTCATCGAGGGCGATGTCGCCGACGCGCCCGGTGGCCAGGGCGACGATGATCTGCGTGATCCAGTCCGGGTGCGCGGGGCAACCGGGGATGTTGATCACGGGCAGGCCCGACTTGCTGCGCCAGTCAGCGCCGAGGAAGCCACCCTTTGCCTTTCGGTGGAATTGGAGTCCCGTCGAGTCGCTGGGGTTGGGGGCCACCGCGGGCAGCCCCCCGAAGCAGGCGCAGTCGCCGATGGCCACGACGATGGATGCCGCCTCAGCGAGGTCTGTCACCCAGTCCTTCATGGGACGGTCGGCGAACATGTCGAAGCGACCGGTGCCGTCGGGGCCTTCGATGACGGTCCCTTCGAACACGAAGATGTCCAGCGGTCGCTTTCCCTCCGCGCAGTCCGTGAAGATCTTCTGCGCTTTCACCCCCATCTCGAGGCCGAGGGTCGGGTGCCAGAGCACCTCGAGTCCGAAGTCCACGATGAGGTCGACGACGCTGGGCTCGTCGGCGTTGAGGAACGACATGGTGTTCCCCGAACAGGCACCACCCTGCAACCACAGCACGCTGGTCATGGCCGCTCTCCTTCCGTTGCGGTCGCCTCATCCTCTTCGCGAAGGGAGCGACCGAGTTCCTTGACGATTCGCAGCGTGAAGGCCAGGCCCCGTCGAACGTCCGGATCGCGGGTCATGCCGCTGATCGCCAGGATGCTCGGCGGTTTCTGCTCCGCTTCGGCCTGCGCCTGCTCCGTGGCACGGCCCACGCCTGCGGCGAGGCGTGTCAGCAGATCAAGAAGCGCGGGTTCGAGCAGGCCCGAGGAGCCGATCTTCTCGACGAGGTCGGCATCCGCGACGTGCTCGAGCACGGGAATCGCCTGATCCGCAACCTTCAGGAGCGCAGGACCCGCGGCGACGGCGCGCTTGCCGACAGGGCTCTCCGTGACCATCGCCACCGCTTCGTGGTAGCTGGTCGCAACGTTTTCGACGATGTTGTCGGAGTGGGCGAAGAAGCCGCCGACCACGTCCAACAGGCCCGCGACCAGTTCGGCGTTGTCCAGCAGGTGGTTCAGGGATGCGACGGTTTCGGGATCCGCGAGGCGCTGGCGCAGTCGCTCGGCCTCGATGTCGGCGCCCGTGATCTCATTCACGTCGTCAGTGGTGAACACCGCGCTCATGCCATCGGCCTCCGATCAAGGCCCTCTGCGATGACGGGCCCCTGGCATGAATGTATCCCTCAAACGACACACGATGTATCCATCTGGCGCATGAACTATCCTGAATGCGAACCTCTCGGAGGCACTGTGACTCGTCCCCTGCGCACGCCACCGGCCCTCGCCGGCGCCCCATCGATTCGCACCGATGACCCGCGACTGCTGGCCGCCGAGATCAGTGCGATCCTCGGGCGCGCCACGCTCGCCACGCACGACGGCCGCGCCGCGCTCGACGGCGCACTGTTCGTCCGACAGTTCGACTCCATCTCGCTCGCGTACCTGGACATCGGCGCGGCCACGACCGTCGACATCCCCTCGGCCTCGGATGCCGTCATCGTGTGCATGAACCAGGGCGGGGGGCTCTCAGCGCGCATCGACGGGCTTCCGGTGCGCACGAGCACGGTGCAGGCGATCGTGCTCTCCCCGGGCGTCGGGGTACGTCTCGAGATGACTCCGGATGCCCCCCAGCTCCTGGTGCGCCTCGAGCGCGCGGCGGTCGAGGCCGCCCTCGCGCGGATGCTGGGTCGGCGCGTCGGTGAACCCCTGCGGTTCGACCCCCTTTTCGAGCTGAGCTCACCCGAGTCGATCCGCTGGAGCATTGCCGTGCAGCTGCTGAGCACCGAGTCCATGATCGACGGATCGCTCCTGACGCTTCCGTTCGGCCGCCAGAGCATCACCGATCTGCTGGTGTCGTCGCTCTTGCTGTTGCAGCCGTCGAACCACTCCGCAGCGCTTCGACAGGAGGCGGCATCCGGTCTCATGGCGGATGCGATGACGCACATCGAAGAGCACCTCGCCGAGCCGTTTCGCCTGGAGAGCCTCGCGCAGGCCGTGCATGTCTCACCGCGCCACCTGCAACAGTCCTTCCGTCGCCGGCTGGGCACGACCCCGTCCGCCTACGTGCGCGACCGACGGCTGGAGCGCGTGCGGGCCGAACTCGCCGACGCCGATCCGCGGCGCGGCGCGACGGTGGCAGGAATCGCCCAGCGGTGGGGATTCACCCACGTCGGGCGCTTCGCCATCCAGTATCGCGAGCGCTTCGGAGAGTCCCCCTCCCGCACGCTGCGAGCGCACTGACACGGCAGCTTCCCGGCGTGCGGACGCCGGCTCTAGGGTGAGGGAGCACAGAAGCAACAGCCGAGTCGTCGATCGGAGCAACGGATGCACGAGCTTTCGCTGTGCCGTTCTATCGCGGCGATCGCCGAACGATCCAGCGGCGGCCGCCCGGTGTTGTCCATCCAGCTGGACGTCGGTCAGCTCCGACAGGTGGTTCCCGAGACCCTCGTGTACTGCTGGGGCATCGTCTGCGAGAGTTCGCCCTCGTTGGCGGGCTCCCGCCTCGAGGTGACGTCGGTACCCGCCGTCGTCGCCTGCCGCGAATGCTCCGCCGACTCGACGATCACGGGTGTACCCATCCTCGTGTGCGCGTCGTGCGGAAGCGGTTCGGTGGTCGTACGATCTGGGGAGGAGTTCCTCGTCCGGTCAATGGAGGTCGGCGAGCAGGAGGGGATGTCAGATGGGTCGCTTTCACCGCCACGATGACGGGACTGTGCATTCGCACGACCACGATCACGATCACCACGACCACAACCACGACTCCGGTCATACCCACGGCGAGGACCACATCGGCGATCACTCCGGGTACGAAACCGGTGCGGAGCGGATCGACGTGCTCGAGCGGATCTTCAGCGAGAACGACGCCGCCGCGGCGCGGAATCGGCGCGCTCTGGATGCGGCATCCGTCGTCTCGATCAACCTGATGTCCTCGCCCGGAGCGGGAAAGACGACCCTCTTGGAGCGAACCCTGGCCGAACTCGAGGGGCGCGTGCGGGTCGGGATCGTCGAAGGCGACATCGAGACAGCTCTGGACGCGGACCGACTCACCGGCTACGGCGCGCAGATCTCCCTTCTGAACACCGGCAACGGGTTCGGTGGCGAGTGTCACCTCGACGCTCCCATGGTCGACCGCGCATTGCGCGGCCTCGAGCTCGATGCTCTCGACCTCGTCGTCATCGAGAATGTCGGAAACCTCGTGTGTCCGGCCGAGTTCGACACCGGCGCTCACCACCGCGCGATGGTCGCCTCGGTGACCGAGGGGGAGGACAAGCCCCTCAAGTATCCGGTGATGTTCCGATCGGTGGACGTGGTGGTCGTGAACAAGACCGACCTGCTCCCCCACCTGGATTTCGACCTCGACGCGTTTCTCGCGAATGTGCGCGCCGTGAACCCCACGGCGCGCGTCATCCTCACCAGCGCAAAGGCCGGGGACGGGCTCGACGAGTGGTTCTCCTGGATATCGGAGATCACCGCGTCGACCTCGGCGATCAGCGAGCGCTGACGTCGGCGGCGCCGGATCAGCGATCCGCCGATCCCGCCGCGGGTCAGGCGACCTCGCCGGCAGCGACGATCTCCGCGAGCCCGGCGACCCGCGAGAGGTGGTACACCCCGTAGGCGTCGGCTTCCCGGATGCGGCGCACATCGGCATCCGTCGGGCTCGTGTGAGCGAGGGTGGCGGTGAGCATCCGCGCGTGCATGAGCCCGCCCGCGAGGAACCCGAGCAGCATCAGGTACGGGACACTCACGGCGTATGCGTCCCGGGTCATCCCGAACCGCAGGAGCTGAGCGGTCGCGGATTGGGCTGACGCACGCGCCGTCTCAAGTCGATCTGCGGTGCGCGCCGCGACCGGATGGTCCACTCCCCGCAGCTGCGCGACCGCCTCCGAGACCTCGTCGAGCACACGCCCGACCGTCGCCCCGTCGTCGCGGATGACCTTTCGCCCGATCAGGTCGTTGGCCTGGATAGCGGTGGTGCCCTCGTAGATCGGCATGATCCGGGCGTCGCGGTAATGCTGCGGGGCACCGGACTCTTCGATGAAACCCATGCCGCCGTGCACCTGGATCGCGTCCGAGGTGATCCGCAGCGCCTCCTCGGTCGTCCAGCCCTTGAAGATCGGCACGAACAGTTCTGCCAGACGGATGCCGTCCTCGTTGTCGGCGCGGTCGAACAGGTCACCGACGAGGACGCCGAGCGCGCGCATCGCGCTGATCTCGCTGGCCATCGACAGCAGCAGGCGACGCACATCGGGATGCTCGGCGATGGGCGACCCCGCGGGACGGTCCAGGACCGACCCCTGCATGCGTTCCTCGGCATATGCCCGCGCCCGCTGGTACGCACGGTCGCTGATACCGGTGGCCTGCAGACCCATACCGACGCGGGCAGAGTTCATCATGACGAACATTCCGGCGAGCCCGCCGTGGAGCTCGCCGACGAGGTAGCCGGTTGCGCCCTCATAGTCCAGCACGCAGGTCGGGCTGCCGTGGATGCCGAGCTTGTGCTCGACCGAGACGGTCGTGACGGCGTTGCGCTCCCCCGCGTTGCCGTCGGCATCGAGCAGGTACTTCGGGACGACGAACAGCGAGATCCCCTTCGCGCCCTCGGGAGCATCCGGGGTGCGCGCGAGGACCAGGTGGACGATGTTGCCTGCGACATCGTGGTCGCCCCACGTGATGAAGATCTTCTGGCCCTTGAGCGACCACGAGCCGTCCCCGTTCGGCGTGGCCATCGTGCGGATCGCGCCGAGGTCGGTGCCCGCCTGCGGCTCGGTGAGGTTCATCGTCCCGGTCCACTCGCCGCTCACGAGCCGCGTGAGGTACTGCTCGCGCAGCTGGTCGGAGGCGTAGGCATCCAGCGCGTGGATCGCTCCCGTCGTGAGCGCGCTGCACAGCGCGAAAGAGGTGTTGGCCGCGTTCCACATCTCGCCCAGGCCCGCCTGTACGAGCGCCGGCAACCCGTCACCGCCCGCGGACTCGGGAGCCTCGGCGGTGATCCAGCCGGCCTCCACGACGGCGCGATAGGCCTCGGGGAACCCGGACGGGGTCTTCGCCTGGCCGTCCACGACCGTCACGCCCTCGCGGTCGCCGGATGCGTTCAGCGGTGCGAGCACCTCGGCCGCCAGCTCTCCCGCCGCCGAGAGGGCATCGACGGCATCCTCGGCGGACAACGCTCCCCCCGTGGCGCGCGCCACGAGATCGGTTCCGAACGCCTCGGCGAACAGGAACGCATAGTCGTCGACGGGAGGGACGTAGGCAGAGGTGTCGGCCATGGCGGACTCGCTTTCACACGGAAGTGGAACTGAGACTCATGATACGTGACACTCCGTGTCATCCGTCCGCGCAGCATCCATCTCTCTTCCCGCCGAACCCACATCTTCCGCGCCGAACCCACAGCTTTCGGCACGCAAGTCCTGTGGGCTCGCGCCGGACTCTGTGGGTTCAGCGAGGGTGGCAGGGGCGGGGCGCGGGGACCGGAGGGTCAGATGAGGCCGCGCTCCAGGGCTACCGTCACGGCGTGGGTGCGGTCGGCGACCTCGAGCTTCTCGAACACCTTCAGCAGGTGCGTCTTCACTGTCGACTCGCCGATCCCGAGGTCGGCGGCGATGAGCTTGTTACTGCGGCCGCGCGCCGCGAGGCGCAGTACCTCGATCTCACGTGGAGTGAGGGCCACGGATGCCGCGGGCTCCCGCATCCGTGACACCAGCCGCGCCGCGACCGCCGGCGACAGCGCCGTCTGTCCGGCGGCCACCGAACGGATTCCCGCGACGATCTCGTCTTGTGGGGCAGCTTTGAGAAGGTAACCGGCAGCACCCGCCTCGATCGCCGCGAGAATCTGGTCGTCGCTCTCGTAGGTCGTGAGGATGAGCACGCGCGGCGCATCCGGACCCGAAGCCACGATGCGCGCTGTGGCGGCCACGCCGTCGAGCACCGGCATCCGCAGATCCATGAGGACGACATCGGGCCGCTCGCTTTCGGCAAGTGCGACAGCCTGCGCGCCATCGGATGCCTGGCCGACGACCTCGAATCCCTCCTCATCGGCGAACAGGCCGGCAAGCCCCGCGCGCACGACGGGGTGATCATCAGCGAGCAGAAGACGGATCACGCGGTCACTCCCGCCCGCGGCAGCACGATCGTGAGCACCGCGCCCCGCCCCGGCTCCGAGACCACCTCGACCGAGCCGCCCGCGAGCGTCGCGCGGTCGCCGATGCCATCGAGCCCGAAGCCGGTCCGCGCCGCCGACGTGTCGAAGCCGACGCCGTCGTCGCGAACCGTCATCCGCACCCCGTCGACGTCGCTCGCGACAGCGACGGTCACCAGAGTCGCCTGGGCATGCTTGCGGACGTTCGCGAGCGCTTCCTGCAGGCAGCGAAGCAGCACCACCTGCTGCTCGCGGTCCAGATCCACTCCCGCCGCCACATCGACGTCGATCGCGAGACCGACCTCCGCCCGAAAGCGCGCGGCGAGGCGCTCGATGGCGGCGGCCAGTGCCTCGTCGGCGGGCACGGCAGCCATGCGGGCGACAAGCGCCCGCGATTCGGCCAGCGCCTCGCGCGCGGTCTGCTCGATCGTCGCAATCGCCTCCGCCGCGGCATCCGTTCGACCGTCCCTGGCCTGCCGGCCCGCACGTTCGCTCAGGAGGACGAGGCCCGCGAGGGTCTGGGCGAGAGTGTCGTGGATGTCGCGGGCGATGCGCTCCCTCTCCTCGGCGGCGCCGCGGTCACGACTGAGCGCCTCGATCTGCGACTGCGCGTCGGTGAGTTCGGTCACCAGGCGTGCCCGCTCCTCGCCGTACTCCGCGATGCTCGAGATCCACAGCCCGAGCGCGATGGAGAAGACGACAGCGAGACCGCCAGAGAGGAGGCCGTCCCAGAAGGACTCGAGTGTGAAACCGCCGCGAAAGAGGAAGCCGACGAACACGCCGAAACCGATCGCGGCCGAGCCGGCGATGCCGCCGCGTCGGGTGCGCACCGAGACCCAGACGAGCGGGTAGGCAAGCGTCTGCAGCATCGCCATGAAGGGCGCCGCAGCGACACCGATCCCGATCGAGATCGTCACCAGGATGACGAACACCGCGGCCAGCGGCGCGCTGCCGTTGCCACAAACCAGCCGCCGACCCATGGTGAAGTATGCGACGACGAGTAATGCAGCCGAGATCGCGACGAGGATCCGAGTCAGCAGATCGGGGGCGGCAAACACCAGGATGAGGGCGACGATGGCCGCTGCCACGGCAGGGACCACAAGGTCCCACCACCGTGTTTCGCTCATCGTCGCCCCTCCCGCTGCCTCTCGCGTGATCGCCTCAGGCTACGCGTCGCGTCGGATCCACCGGAAGGTGATCCGACTGATGACCAGCCCGACGACGAGCCAGACCACCAGCGCCACAGCCACCCAGCCCAGATCCCACGCGCCATTCTGCTCGAGCGCCGCGTACTCGGGCGGCAGGAAGACGGCGCGCATGCCCTTGGCCATCCACGCGAGCGGGAACACATTGGCGACGTTCTGCAGCCACTCGGGAAGCAGCCAGAAGAAGAGGTAGACACCCGAGATGAACTGCAGCACGAGCGCGACGGGGATGACGACGGCAGAGGCGCTGCGGGCGCTGCGCGGGATCGCCGACAGCGCGATGCCGAGGAATGCCGAGGTCGCAAGCCCCAACAGGAACACCCATGCGAAGGTGAGCCACGACTCGGGGTCGCTGGGAAGCTCGACGCCGAGGACGAGCGCCGCGAAGGCGAGCACCGCCGCCGCCTGGACGACGCCGGTCACAAGCACCTGCCCGATCTTTCCGACGAAGTAGCTCACCGGCGACA
The DNA here is from genome assembly GCF_057706855.1 of Microbacterium sp. bgisy207. Classification (NCBI taxonomy): domain Bacteria; kingdom Bacillati; phylum Actinomycetota; class Actinomycetes; order Micrococcales; family Microbacteriaceae; genus Microbacterium; species Microbacterium sp. bgisy207. The sequence continues at coordinate 26,869 of NZ_JBYIPB010000002.1, read as the reverse complement.
GCGGGGTACCACCCAGCCGCTTGAGCGTCCCGTCGTGGCGCTCGAGTGCGATGTCGATCGCGAGGTTCTGCAGACCCGACAGCAGGACGCCGGCCGCGAGCATTCCCGGCAGGTACATCGCCGCCGCCGACAACGGCGGAAGCCCCTGTCCGTAGCTGACTTCGCCGTCGGCGCCGAAGACCGTGCTGAACAGGGCGAGCATCAGGATCGGGAACAGGAAGGTGAAGAAGATCGACTCCGGCGAGCGCGTGTAGCCACGGATCTCGAACCCGGTGCGCCGGACGCCCTGGCGCAGCGTGTGGAACGGACTGAGCCTGGCGGCCGACACCGGACCGGTCGAGGTGTGAAGGGACGTACTCATCGCTGGGCCTCCGAAGTGAGAGAAGACGAGGGGGTGGATCCCGCGGTGGCATCGCGGTCGGTGGCCGCGCCCTCGGCATCCGCGTCGCTGGGCTCGGTGACCATGCCGAGGTAGATGTCTTCCAGGGTGGGGCGACGAATCTCGAGCTCTTCGGGTTCACCGCCCAGACGCTCGGCGAGCGCGCGGGTGAACCGCCACGGCTCGGGCGTGCGTTCGGTGCGACGGGTTCCGCTCTCGCGCCAGCTCACCCGCGGCATCCGGGCGTCCTCGCCGCCGAAGGTCGCCACCGGGCCGATGGCCTGCAGGACGCCCCGGTCGATGACGGCGACCCGATCGGCCAGTTGCGCCGCCTCGTCGAGATAGTGGGTGGTGAGCAGGATCGTGGTGCCTTCGCCCTGAAGTCCCCGGATGAGCCCCCAGAACTCTCGCCGCGCCTGCGGGTCGAACCCCGTCGTCGGTTCGTCGAGGAAGAGGAGCTCCGGGTTGCCGATGATGCCGAGGGCGACGTCGACGCGGCGCTGCTGGCCGCCCGAGAGTTTGGAGATGCGCGTGTTGGCCTTCTCCTCCAGACCCACAGCGGCGATCACCTCATCGACATCGCGCGGCCGGGGGTAGTACCCCGCGAACTGGCGCAGCTGCTCGCGCACGGTGAAGGCTCCTGCCTGTCCGGTCGTCTGCAACACGATCCCCAGACGCGCCTTCCACGCGAGTCCGCCGTGCCCGGGGTCATCGCCGAGCACCGTGACCTCGCCGCTCGTGCGACGCCGGTACCCCTCGAGGATCTCGACGGTCGTCGATTTTCCGGCACCGTTCGGGCCGAGCAGAGCGAAAGTCTCACCGCGGACGATGTCGAACGACACATCGTCGACCGCGGCTCGTGATCCGTATGTCTTGCGCAGGTTCCGCACCCGCACCGCATCGTTGTCCATGCTTCCAGCGTGCCGCAGCGGTCACCGCGGCAACAGCGGCCGATGGGCTGGTGGGGCATCCACCATTCGGTGGATGCCCCACCTCATCCGCTCCCGGGGATGCCTCACCCACGGCGACTACGATTGCTGCCGTGACCGAACGCGCTCCCCTCTCCCGCAAGCTCTCCGCCATCGCCGAGTCGGCGACCCTGAAAGTCGATGCGAAAGCGAAAGCGCTGCAGGCGGCGGGGCGGCCCGTCATCAGCTATGCCGCGGGAGAACCGGACTTCGCGACCCCGCAGTTCGTCGTGGATGCCGCCGCGGAGGCGCTCCGGGATACGAAGAACTTCCGGTACACGCCCGCGGCCGGGCTCCCGGACCTGCGTCAGGCGATCGCCGAGAAGACGCTGCGCGATTCGGGTCTGGAGGTCACGCCCGCCCAGGTGATCGTGACCAACGGCGGCAAGCAGGCTGTCTACCAGGCGTTCCAGGCCGTCGTGAACCCCGGCGACGAGGTGCTTCTGCCCGCGCCGTACTGGACCACGTATCCCGAAGCGATCCAGCTCGCCGACGGCATCCCGGTGGAGGTCTTCGCCGGCGCCGAGCAGGACTACAAGGTGACTGTCGAGCAGTTGGAGGCAGCACGCACCGACCGCACGACCACGCTCGTCTTCGTCTCGCCGTCGAACCCGACCGGCGCCGTGTACACCGAGGAAGAGACGCGGGCCATCGGCGAGTGGGCCCTCGCGCACGGCATCTGGGTCATCACCGACGAGATCTATCAGCACCTCGTCTATGAGGGCGCCCGCGCGGTCTCGATCGTCGAGACTGTCCCCGAGCTTGCGGGTCAGACGATTCTCGTCAACGGCGTGGCGAAGACCTACGCGATGACCGGGTGGCGTGTGGGCTGGATGGTGGGTCCTGCCGACGCGATGAAGCTCGCCGCGAACCTGCAGTCACACCTCACGAGCAACGTCAACAACGTCGCACAGCGGGCGGCGATCGCCGCGCTCACCGGACCGCAGGCCGACGCCGAACGGATGAGGCAGGCCTTCGATCGCCGTCGTCGAGTGATCGTCGCGGAGCTCTCGAAGATCCCCGGCGTGACCGTTCCGACACCGCTCGGCGCGTTCTACGCGTACCCCGATGTGCGGGGTCTGCTCGGACGCGAGTGGCGCGGCACACGTGTCGAGACCTCGCTGGAGCTTGCCGACCTGATTCTCGATGAGATCGAGGTCGCCGTTGTTCCGGGTGAGGCGTTCGGCCCCAGCGGCTACCTCCGCATGTCGTACGCGCTCGGCGACGACGCACTGCTGGAGGGCGTGCGCCGGATGCAGGACCTGTTCTCCTAGCATCGCCGTCGCCCGGGCCCGGCGGGCGGCTCCGGCCGAGTGCGCCGGCGGGACGACTACAGGTCGACGCCGACGAGGACCGGTTCGGGCTGCAGGATGAGGCCGAACTCGGCCTGTACCCGGCCCTGGATGAAGCGGGCGAGCTCCGCGATCTCCGCGGCTGTCGCGCCGGCATGGTTGGTCAGCGCAAGAGCGTGCTTGCTCGAGAGGGCGGCGCGGGAGCGCGGCAGATGGAACCCTTTGCGGATGCCGGAATGCTCGATGAGCCACGCCGCGCTGACCTTCACATCCGGCTCGGAGGTCGTCGCCGGCGGCACGTAGCCGTCGAAGGACTCGAGCGGGATGATGCGTACCGGGTCGGCGATCGCCACTTCTGCGTCGGGGCGCACGGGCCACCGGGGACAGTCGGGCGGGAGCGTCCGCGCGAAGGATACCGAGACCACGGCGTTCTGGAAGAAGGACCCCGCGCTGTAGGTATCGGGATCCGCGTCATCGAGCACCATGCCCTTGCGGGCGCGCGTGGCAAGGACGTGGTCGCGAACCCACTGCAGCGTGACCTCGTCGTCCTCGCCGAGGCCGAGAGCCTGCCGGAGCTGCGCGCCCCGCAGTCGCCGGGGAGCCGGCCCCACCTCGAGCAGATCGAGGGTCACCGAGAGGATGACCGCACGCCGAATCGGCTCGGACCCGTAGTGATGCTTGAGAACCGACGTCCGGAACCCGAGACCGAGTTCGGCTGCGGGCACGGTCGAGACCTCACCGCTGTCTGCGTCGATGAGCTCTACCTCCACCAGCGTCTGCACGATCTCCTGACCGTACGCGCCGACGTTCTGGACCGGCGCCGCACCCACGGTCCCGGGGATGCCCGACATCGCGGCGATGCCCGAGAGCCCCTCCGTCACGGTGTGCGCGACGAGGTCGTCCCAGTCGTGTCCGGCCTGGATCCGGAGGCGGGCGACCTGGGGCGCGGGTGCGGGAAGCCGCTCGATGCCGCGGGTGAGGATGCGCACGACGGTGCCCTCGAACGGTTCATCGCCCACGAAGAGGTTCGACCCGCCCCCGAGGACGAACCACGGCTCGCCCGTCGCCCACGCCTCACGAAGCGCTGCGACCAGCTCCTCCCGGTCGTGCGCGTCCCACATGCGGGCGGGCTCACCGCCGGTGCGCAGTGTCGTCAGGCTCGACAGCGGCCTGGGCGCGACCTCGGGCATCAGTCTCGGCGGGCGCGGAGGCGAGCCTTGCCCAGCACCGCGGTGTCGGCTGCCGTCACCGCGAGTTCGACGGTGACCGCCTCGTCGTCGATCGCGGTGATGGTCGCCCTGACGGTCACGTCGGCTCCGGCATCCGGGTCCACCACGACCGGCCGCGTGAAGCGGACGCCGTAGTCGAGGATGCGACCCGCATCTGCGAGCCAGGGCACGACAGTCTCGACGGCAAGGCCCATCGTGAGCATCCCGTGTGCGAGCACGCCGGGAAGTCCGACGGATGCGGCGACGTCATCGCGGTAGTGGATCGGGTTGAAATCCCCGGATGCGCCGGCGTAGCGCACAAGCGACTCGCGCGTGAGATGCACCGTACGTTCGGCGACGACATCCCCCACGGCGATACCGGAGGCATCGGTGACGTTCTCGGTCATTCGTCATCTCCTCCCACCAGCAGCACGGACGTCGCCGTGACGACGTGGGCGTCGTCTGCATCCGTGATGGTGGCCTCGCTCGTGACCATCGCGCCCTTGCCGAACGGGCGCACCTGCGTGATGGCAAGGGTCGCCACCAGCTCGTCACCGGCGACGATCGGACGGGTGTAGGCGAACCGCTGCTCGGCGTGGATGAGCCGGTGCAGTTCGATCCCGGAGTCCGGCACGGCGAGCAGCTGCTGCAGCGTGAGGTCCTGGATGACCATCGCAAAGGTCGGCGGGGCGACGACGTCGGCGTAGCCGAGCGCGCGCGCGGCATCGGGATCGGTGTGCTGGGGGTCATCCGCGAACACGGCGCGGGCGAACTCGCGGACCTTCTCGCGTCCCACGAGGTACGGCGCGGTGGGCGGGAAGTCCCGCCCCACCAGTTCAGGGTTCACAGGCACTAGCCCATCCTATCGAGCGACCCCGGACCGGTCCTTGGCGCGGTGGCTACCGCTTGGCGGATGCCGCGCTCCCCTCGATCACTGCGCAGACCGTGTCCCACCACTGCTGCGACGCCGCCCGAAGACCCGGCAGACGCTCCGCCGCCTCGCCCCGGATCTCGTCGGCCCTGGCGGTGAGGTCCGCCAGGAGACGTGGAGCATCCGGCAGATCATCCAGGTCGATCACGCTGCGCTGTCCCCAGTGACCGAGCGCACCGCGGAGCTTGATCCGGGTGTAGCGATCCGCCGACAGTGCCAGCACGGGCGTACCGGCCGGCGTGGCGAACACGGCGGGGTGGTAGCGGCAGGTGATGAGTAGATCGGCGCTGCGCACCAGGTCCGCGGCCTCCCGGGATGTGCCCGTCGGGACGACGGTGGACGGTTGAGACATGCGCGTGCGGATCCGCTCGTGCACTGCCGCATCGCCGCGTGGCGGCGCGGTCGGATCGAGCGGGCCGAAGTGAGCGTGAAACGACACCGGCCCGACCGCGAGCGCGGCGGCATCGACGAGCATCGCGATCCGTTGCTCGACCTCATCCGCCGGTCGTCCCGCAAACCACCCCGACAGGCTCACGACCACGCCTCCGCCAGCCCCACGCACCGGATCGCGCTCTGACAGACCGAGGAAGGAAGCGTCATCGACGTTCAGCGTCGCAGGCACCCCCCACGACGCCACGAGCGCGGCGGTGTCCGGCTCGCGCACCCCCACGAGGGCGGCCTCGCGCAGCATCCGTGCCACGACGGCGTCATCGGGCGCATCGAGGTCAGGACCGAGCGTCTGTCCGGTGACGACGACCGGCAGCCCTCGCATCCGCGCCATACTCACCAGCGTCGAGCGTTCGAACACGTGAGTGGGCCACCGGGACGCGAGGTTGCCGCCGCCAGCGTTCACCAGTGCCTCCGCCGCATCGAGCGCCGCGATGGTCTCTCGTGCCGGGTCCTCCGGCTCGAGCCTGGCCGTGCCTGCGGCGACCGCGAGCAGGTGCTCCGCGCGCCGCGCGGCCTCCACGCGACCCAGCCCCTCGAACCCGAGCCGCGGCACCGCCGGGATGCCGTACCGAGCGGCGGTCTCGGCGGGATGGGAGCTCACACCGATGGCGTCACGACCACGCTGCGCCAGCTCGACGACCGCGACCTCGAACATCGCCTCATCCCCGATGTGGAACATGCCCTCGAGCGCGCCGACATCACCGATGATGAGAACTGACACGGCTTTCTCCAGCGTTCGAGAAGAGGGGGAGGCCGCCACAGATCCGTGGCGTTGTCAACCCTACGGGGCCGCGGACGCAACGGTCACCTCGGGGCAGTACGATCACGGTGTCCGGGTGGGGGCGCCCGAACGCGCCACGAAGGGCGCCAAGAAAGGACCGCATGGGGATTCAGGCAGCGATGGACCGGGTGACCGGGGCCTCGACGATCGTCGAGGCGCTGCGCGCTGCCGATGACCTCGCCTTCGAAGCCGGGCGCGATCCCGGGGTACGCACGCTGCGCGTGCTCTCCGCCGCCCTCGCCGGCAGCGATGACATCGCGGCGATTGCGGCGGTGCACGCGCTGTCCGAGATGCTCGACGAGCAGGCGGCAGCGAGACTGGTGTCCCTTCTCGATGACCCCCGGCCTTTCGTTCGCGAACACTCCGCCTGGGCTCTGGGGCAGGGGCTGCCGCGCCTCGCCGCGGTCGCACGGCTGATCGCGCTCGTCCGACGCGGCGGGTTCACCGGAATGCTGGCCCAGCACACTCTCGAGAAGTGGTCAGTCGCCGCAGGTGACGTTCTCGCGGTCGCCCTCGAGTCGGTCCTCGCGGCTTCGGCGGACACGAACGATCCCGCGGCCCGCGCGCGCCTCGTCGAGACGCTGGGACTCGTCCGGCAGTCCTCGGCCACGCGGACCCTCCTGACGATCGCCCGCGACGACGCGGAGCACCTCGAGGTGCGCGAGGCCGCAGTTGCGGCCCTCGGACAGCGCTCGAGGGAACCCGATGTGCGGCGGGCGCTCGAACACCTCGTCGCGACCGGCGGACCGCTCTCGGACCAGGCCCGGTTGGCGGTCATCGATCTGGAGCCCCCGCCCGCGCACACGCGCATGGAGGACGCGGGGGCACTGACCATCGCCCAGCTGTTCCTGCACGCCGACATCGACCCACACCTGAGCAGTGCGGGCGCGGGCGACAACGGCGGGATCGCGACGCTGCTGGTACGACTGGGGGATGCGCTCACGCGCGATCCCGACGGCGTCCAGCGGGTCATCACCCTCTCGCGGGGATCTCTCTCGCAGGCCACTGCTGATCTGCTGGATGTCGCGTCGCTGGACACCGGCCACCTGTACGGTCATGTCCCGCTGGCCCCCGCGCCCACGCCCTCTGCGGCGGCGTGGCCCTTGCGCGTCCGGGCACGTCGCGGCATCCGTCGCCTGCTGCGCGCGGCGGGGCGCGTCGACGTGCTGCACCTGCGGATGGCCGACGTGGGATCGCTCGCCGCAGCCGACGTCGCCCGGGAACTGGGCATTCCCACCGTGTTCACCCTCGCTCCCGATCCGCACGGGGTCATCCAGTCGCTCGACCGGGCGGGGACGCTCACGCGCGAGAATTTCGGCGAGACGGACCTCGCCGAACACTTCTGGTTCCGCACCAGCCTGGTGCGTTCGCTCGCCGGTTCCGCCTCCCACAGCGTGCTCTTCCCCCGCCCGCACCTCGTCGACGATATGCGCTCCCTCGTGGGCATCGACCTCGACAGCGTCCCGGAGCGGCACACGATCGTGGCGGAGGGCATCGACCTGGAGGTCGTCGATCGCGCGGTGGCGCTCGTCGAGCGCGTCGATGGCACGACGGATGCCGATCCCGCGCTGGCCGAGCTCGCCGACCTCGTCGGCGCTCTCGATCCGCGGCGACGCGATCTGCCTCTCATCGTGAGCGTCGGCCGGATGCACCGTGTGAAGGGCATGGCGACACTCGTGGAGGCGTGGGCCGGCGGCGATCTCCGTGACCGCGCGAACCTGCTGATCATCGGCGGCGACCTGGAGAATCCGTCCCTGGACGAGCGGGAGCAACTCGATCGCATCGATGCGGCAGTTCCCGCATCCGAGCGAGCGGCCCGGGGACTCATCCTCGCGGGACATCGACCCAACGACGTCACGGCCCGGTGGGTCGCCGCGGCGCGCCTCGGGATCCCCGGTCGTGTCGGCGCGCACGGCGTGTACGTGTGCGCGAGCATCAAGGAAGAGTTCGGCATCGCGCTACTGGAAGCACTCGCGACAGGCCTCGTGGTCGTGGCGCCCGATGGCGGTGGCCCGGCGACGTATGTCGTCGACGGCGATACGGGCTTTCTCACCGCGACCTGGGATCCGCACGCTCTCGAGCACGCCACGCACCGCGCGCTGGACCGCGCCGGGCTGGCGGACCCGGCCATCGCATACCGCGCCCGCGTGATGGTCGCCGAGCGCTTCACGATTCAAGCGATGGCCGCCGCACTGGCGCCCGTGTATCGACGGGTGGCCGAGCAGGAGGCCGAACTCGTGCGGGCGGCGGAAACCGCATGACGCTGCTGGTCATCAGTCCCGACTACGCCTCGCATCTGCTCCCGCTCGCGACTCTCGCGACAGCCTGGCGTGAACGCGGAGAACACGTGGTGGTCGCGACCGGACCCGCGACCGAACCGATCGTGTCACGCTTCGGCTATCGCCGAGTGAACCTGCCGCTCGGTCGCGGAGCGAACGCGGGCATCATCCGGACGGCGCAGCAGCAGGCAGAGGAAGCCGCGTCACTGGAGGGATTCTTCGACGCGACGCGCCACGGGATGATCCCCACACTGCTGTATCAGGCACGGGAGCGCTTGACCGACCTCATGTGGCAGCCCGAGGATCGCGCCCGCGCGACCCTGGCGGTCATCGAGCAGACAAAGCCCGACGCGATCCTCGTCGACCACCTGGCGTTCAGCGCGCGACTCGCGCTGCACACCGCCGGGATCCCCTACGGAGATGTCGTGCTGGGACACCCGAGTGCGCTGCCGGTATCCGGAGAGGTGTACGGGTATCCGCCGGCATGGCCGCGTGCCTTCACGCCGTCCCGTGACGAGCAGCGCCAGCTCCGCGAGGTCTGTGTCGAGGTGTCGGCGCGGTTCACAGCGCAGTGGAACGAGGTTGCCGCACGCCTGGATCCGAGATCCCGCGGCGTCGAGGACGCATTCGCGACCCACGGCGAGCGCGTGCTGTACAACTATCCCGCCGAGCTCGCCCGAACCGACGGACGGGCGCTGCCCCCGCACGTCTTCCTCGGATCCACCCGACGCGCGGAGCCGGGAGACGATGAGGTGACGAGCTGGCTCGCCCGCGGCGAGCCGTTCGTCTACGTCAGCTTCGGCAGCTTCCTGTCCGTTCGCGGCGACGTGCTCGCCCGTGTCGCCGCGGCACTCCGAGGCATCGGCATCCGTGCGGCGATCTCGACGGGTGCCACCGACCCGGCGGAGCTCGGACCGACCCCGCCGGACTGGCTCGTGCGCGAGTACCTGCCGCAAGTGCGGCTTCTCGATCACGCCGCCGCCGCCGTCACGCACGGCGGCAACAACTCCGTGACCGAGGCCGTCGGAGCTGGCGTCCCGCTTCTCGTGCTGCCGTTCTCAACTGACCAGTTCGCCGGAGCTGCAGCAATCGAGCGCGAGGACGTCGGACGCGCTCTGGACCCCAATGCGGCAAGCAGCCACGATCTCACGCGCGCACTCTCCGAGCTGCTCGACCCCACGTGGGCGGGGCGGTCTACCCTGGAGGCGATCAGCGCCGATCAGCGCGCCGATCCGGGCCCCGAACGGGCCCATCAGTCGCTCACGGATCAGGCTGTGATGTCGTCCGGTAGCCCAACGAGGGCGGCCATCGCGGCACGGTTCCCTGAGGCATCGCGATAACGCTGCATCCGCGCCGCGTTCGCCTCGTACCCGGCGCCGGCGCGGACTTCGCCGACGTGGTGGAGCGCGTACACGCGGCCCTCGTGGCGACGGGGAGGCTGACCGAGCAGAGTCTGGTGAGCAAGGTTCCACGCGGCATCCTCGAATCCCCATCCTCGGAAACCGGCATCCTGCCCGCCGTGGCGCGCCCAGGTGCGCGGAGTGGCGATGTACACGCCCGAACAGGCCCCCGAGACGATCTGTTCCACGGCACAGTCCGCGAGCGGGACGCCGCGGGCGTAGTCGGCCGACCCGGAGGCACCGAGCCAGCGGTACTCCGTGTACGGGAGGTGCACCACGCCGCTGGTGCGCGCGGCCGCGATCGCCTCCCGCACCGGCCCGACCTCGGGGATCGTGTCGGCGTCGCCGATGACGACCACCTCGTCGGGAGCCGCCTCCGCCATCGCCCGGTTCCGGCACGCAGCGAGCACGAACGGAATGTCCCCCGTGTCGACCGTGCTCAGCGGAAGATCGGGAAGATTCTCGCGATACCACGACACCACGCGGTCGAAGGCGTCCAGACGCGAGGGGGCGGGGCGCCAGGGAAGGACGATGCGGGCGTCGGGCAGGGCGGGCAGAGGGCCAGCAGCGGCAGACAAGTCGGGTGATTGCACTCCACCATCATGCGACCGATCGGGGCCTGCTCCGAGCGCAGAGGACAATGATGAATGTGCCGAACCGCACTGCGGGACACACCCCGCACGCCGCAAGGAGCTCCCGTGTCGGAACTGTTTGACTACTTCGCCCATGTCGACCTGCCCACGCCGACGGTCGGCGTCGAGGAGGTCGAGCGTCTGTGCAGCCAGACATTCGGCCTCACGGTGGCCGCCCGGCCGCTGGGGAGTCAACAGGATCAGAACTTCCGCCTCTTCCGCCGTGGTTCGGATGAGGTGGTGGGGGTGCTGAAGCTGAGCAACCCGGTCTTCAGTGAGCTCGAGATCGAGATGCAGGATCTCGCCGCGCAGGCGGTGGCGAGGGCCGACTCCTCCGTGCGGGTACCGTGCATCGTGGTCGGACCTCGCGGTCCGATGCGGGCATGGTGGGAGACGTCGGAAGGACCGATCCACGCCCGCGTTCTGGAGAACATCTCCGGCCAGACGCTGACCGGGTCGAGGTACCTCTCGCCGCGCGTGGTCGAGCGCCTCGGCGACCTCGCAGGTCGAGTCAGCCTCGCGCTCGCCGGCTTCACACATCCCGCGAGCGGCCGCATTCTGCAGTGGGATCTGCGTCACGCGCGTCGCGTCATCGAGACACTGCTCCCTCAGGAGCCGGATGCCCGAGTGCGCACCGTCATCGAACGCGCCGTTGACGGCATCGCGACGCAGCTGGATGCTGTCGCGGATCGCCTTCCGATGCAGGCCGGTCATTTTGACATCACGGACGACAACGTGCTGCGTCGGGAAGACCGGGCTCTCCCCGACGCGGTGATCGACTTCGGTGACATCCTCCGCTCATGGCGAGTGGCCGAGATCGCCGTCACCGTGTCATCCGTGCTGCACCACGACGGCGCCGATCCCCTATCTACGATCCCCGCCATCCGCGCTTTCCACGCCAGGAGACCCCTCACCGGGGACGAGATCACCGCACTCTGGCCACTCGTGGTCCTGCGGGGAGCGACACTCGTACTCAGCGGGCGCGCCCAGGTACGGCTCGACGCGGGCAATGACTATGCGGCAAGGGCACTGGACCGCGAGTTCCGTGTCTTCGACAGGGCGACCTCGGTTCCCGCATCCGTCATGACCGAGGCGATCCGGATGGCGCTGCACCCAAGCGACCCGCTCCCGCCGCGCGCATGGCCCGGAGCGCCCCTCCTTCCGCTGCCGAGCGAGACCGTCATCCTCGATGCCGGTACCGTCTCCGCGCTGAACGACGAGGGCGGGTGGCTGCACGGGGGCACGCTGCAGCGGGCGGCGCTCGCTGCGCTGGACGGCGGGGCGCCGATGGTCGCTCTTCCCGCCTGGCAGGCCATCGCGACCGGCGCACCGCAGCGCACGCCCTCCGCACCCGAGACGGTTCCGACCGGCGCCACCGTGTGGCTGGCCGAGCCCCAGCGGGTGACGCGGCAGGACGGCGAGGTGACGGTGGGCGACGGGATCCTCACCTGGATGAGCGGCGACGAGGTCGTCACCGTCGCCGGTCTTCCCGAGGATGAGGCCTCGGATCTCCTTCCTGCGAGGACACCCCTCTTCGTACAGCGGCGTTCAGCCGCAGGCGATCGCCCCCCGGCGATGGTCGTTGCGACTCTGGCGCCCGCGTGGCGTGCCCTCACGGGCGATCCCGCCGCGGCGCTGGGGATGACCGCCGCAGCTGCGCGCGATGATGACATGCTCGGGCGTCGCCACCGAGTGCTGGCGGAGGTGCAGGAGCATTACTACGCAGCCCCGCCCCGAATCGAACGCGGGTGGCGAGAGTATCTGCTCGACCTCGACGGTCGCGTGTACCTCGACATGGTCAACAACGTCGCCTCCGTCGGGCACGCGCACCCGAAGGTCGTCGCAGCGGCGACACGGCAAGCGAACCTGCTCAACACGAACTCACGCTTCCATTACGGAGTGATCACCGAGTACGCCGAGCGCCTCGTGGGGACGCTGCCGGCGGAACTCGACACGGTCTTCCTCGTCAATTCGGGGTCGGAGGCCACGGATCTCGCAATCCGGCTCGCGATGGCCACCACCGGGCGCAGCGACATCGTCGCGATGCGCGAGGCGTACCACGGCTGGACCTTCGCGAGCGATGCAGTCTCGACCTCTCTCGCCGACAACCCGAACGCCGTCTCGACGCGGCCGGCGTGGGTGCACACGGTTGCTGCGGCCAACTCCTACCGCGGTGACCATCGCGGACCGGATGCCTGGCAGTACGGACCCGAGGCCGTCTCGACGATCGACGAGCTCGCGGAATCCGGACACCCCCCTGCCGGGATCATCTGCGAACCGTTCTTCGGGAATGCGGGCGGAGTCGCCCTGCCCGACGGCTATCTCCGGCAGGTGTACGACGCGATCCGGCGCCACGGCGGGGTGGCGATCGCCGACGAGGTCCAAGTGGGATTCGGACGGCTCGGCGAATGGTTCTGGGGCTTTCAGCAGCAGGGCGTCGTCCCGGACATCGTCGCCGTCGCCAAGTCGATCGGCGGAGGGCACCCGCTGGGCGCGGTCATCACGCGGCGCGAGATCGCGGACCGGTATCGCTCACAGGGATACTTCTTCTCCTCGACCGGAGGAGCGCCGGTGTCGGCAGCCATCGGGCTCGCCGTGCTGGAAATCATCGAGCAGGAGGGCTTGCAAGAGAACGCTCGCGTCGTCGGGTCGTACCTGAGGCAGCGCCTGGAGCGACTGGGCGACACGTATCCGATCGTGGGCACCGTCCACGGTTCAGGTCTCTACCTCGGCCTGGAGTTCGTGCGCGACCGCGGGACCTTCGAACCCGCGACGGAAGAGACGGCCGGGATCTGCGATCGTCTGCTGACCCTCGGTGTGATCATGCAGCCCACGGGCGATCATCAGAATGTGCTGAAGATCAAGCCGCCGCTGTGCATCTCGCGCGAGTCGGCCGACTACTTCGTCGATGCGCTGGATCGCGTGCTGCGCACGGGATGGTGACCGATCTCGACGCGGGAGGTTCAGGACCCGGAGCGCTGAGCCCGAATGGCGCGGAGGGCCATCTGCACCGCGATGAAGGCGACGAAGATCGAGAAGAGCACGTTCCCGATGAACGGGTCGACCAGGGTGGCGATCCAGGCACCCAGTGCTGTCGTGGTGCACGCCGCGATACCGATCGCGACAGCGGCGGGCAGGTCCACGTTCTTGCGCCGAATGTTGCCGACAGTTCCCGACAGTGCCGTCGGGATCATCATGAGCAGCGAGGTGCCCTTCGCTTCGAGATCGCTCGCCCCGAACAGGATGATGAGAACGGGCACGACCACGATGCCGCCGCCCACCCCGAGCAGTCCCGCGAGGATCCCGGTGATCAGACCGAGCAGGACCAGCCCGATCGTGGAGATGATCGTGAACTCGATCTCGGCATCCCGCGACGGGATCACGATGTACAAACTGATGATGACCAGGACGAGGAAGCCGACGAAGCCCCAGCGCAGCACCGGTAGCGGGAGCCGGTGCAGGAGCCATGTGCCGATCTGCGCACCGACGATCGCTCCGGCGGCGAGGATGAGTGCCGCGATCCACGAGACCGATCCGGTCAGGGCGTAGGAGACGACACCCACCGCGGCGGTCGGGACGATCGCCGCGAGCGAGGTGCCGGCCGCGAGACGCTGATTGAAGCCGAGGAAGAACACGAGCGCGGGCACGATCACGGTCCCGCCACCGACACCGAACAATCCCGACAACAGACCTGCAGCCAGTCCTACCAGTACCGCGACGATGTAGAAGCGCGCGGTGCGCGGCGGGGGTGTCGTGGTCATCTGCTCGCTCTCATCGGCGCCGGAACGCCGGCCGTGCCAGCCTACTCTTCCGACGCGGCAGCTCTGACGCCGCGCAGGGCCTGCGTCACTCCACGCTCACCAGGTCGTAGACAGCCCAGCCATCGTCATCCGGCACGAGCGTGTACTCGTACTCGACAACTTCTCGAACGGCTGGCTCGATCGGCTCGCCGTCCTGGTCGAAGTGGGCCAGATAGCTCTCCTGCGTCACCACCGTGTACTCGTACCCCGGACCACGGATGTCGGTCACGACGAGCGCGTAGTCCGAGTACCACTCGGTGAACGCGTTCGACTGTCCCGTGAAGGTCGCGCAGTCCTTGATCTGCACGACCTCGCGCAGCCGCTCCGTGGTGACATCGACGAACAGATCGCAGTCCGCGGTCTGCCAGGCTTCGTCGAACTCGTAGACCGCCTCGACAGCGCCGCGTTCGTCGTCGTTCTTCGGCTCAGCGGCGGCCGCGGCATCGACCCGACCGAAGCCGAGAATCGCCAGCGGGATCAGGACAGCGGCAAGCACCACGACGGCGAGCATCAGGATGCCCACAATGAGCCATACGATCCACGTGCGGCTGCGCTGCGGCGCGGTGGCAGCGACGAAGATACCCGATGACCCGGCATCCGTGGTTTCGGGCTCCGCGACGCTGGAGGGTTCGCTGTTCTCGGGCGAGAGCGGCGGTCGGTGGGACTGCTCGGGTGCGGGCGACGATCGGGGACGCTGCCAGGGGTCGGGCATGCCCTGCGGATGCGGCTGCACGTGCTCGGTCCACTGCTGTCCGTCCCACCACCGCAGGGCGCCGTGGCCGTCGTCGTACCAGCCCGGGGCGATCGCCGGCATCCGTTCTCGTTCCTCGTCGGTTCAGGGTTCGGCGTTCACTCTATCCGCGACACCGTTTGCTCTGCACCCGGCACGGGGCTCGCCCTGCGGTCAGTACTCGTAGCTGACGGAGCTGGCAACGATCCAGCTCGCTGCGAACCAGACCACCGGTGTCAGCACGGTGACCGCCGAGAGCACGAGGGCGATGACGGCGACGGTGATTCGGCGACGGGCACGGATGTCGAGAACGAGAGCGACGATGGCCATGGCGAGTGCGACGAGCGCCATGATCACGGTGATCGGGATCGTGAAGAACATCAGCGCCCAGGCCGCTCCCATCCCGGGGAGGTAGCCGAGCGGGATGACCAGTGCGGACACGAGCACAGCAATGATCGCGACGATCAGTGCCGTGACGCCGAGCGCCGAACGTCGGGCGGTGACGGGTGTGGAGGAGCTCACGCTGCGGAGTCTACGGCGAGCTACCGACGCCGGGGGTCGATCTTCACCCGGTGGGAGCTCGGCGCTGCCGTCAGAGGCTCGCGACGTAGCCGCCCGCGAAACCGCCGGTGAAGAACCACAGCGGCACGAACACGGCCATCAGAGAGAGCACCAACCCGGCGATCGACCACGCGAGCGTGCGTCGTGCGCGGATGTCGAGGATCAGGGCGATGATCGTGATGACCAGCGCAATCACCCCGACGATGATGGTGAACGGGAACGTCATCAGCAGGAACCACCACGCCAGCGCCATGTCGGGGAGGAAGCCGACCACGAAGACCACGAGCGAGGGAGCGATGGCAAGGACAGCCGCGGAGCACCCGATGATCGCAAGGATCGGGATACGCCGTGGCGCAGCCGGTGAGGGAGAAACGGATTCGGTCACGAGCGCATTTTAGGGCGCATCACCGATTCCGTATCCCATCCGAGTATCACTCGTCGGCGCGACCGACAAGGGGCGGGCGGGGGGAAGCCGGGAGGGCTATCGTGTGGTTCGACGGAACGTCGAAAGGAAAACCGATGGCAACTCAGTCCGATACATCGACGGCAGCCAAGAGCGAGACATCCGGTGCCCCGCGTAACGCTCGCCGGCCCGCGAAGGGCGGGGCGGGCGCGAAGCTCACCGATGAGCAGAATGCCGAGAGCGGCTTTCAGGCGTCCACGCAGCTCGGTGAGAACCTGCAGCGCGTGCTCGTCGACTTGCTCGAGCTTTCTCTCCAGGGCAAGCAGGCGCATTGGAACGTGGTCGGACGGAACTTCCGCGACACCCACCTGCAGCTCGACGAGATCATCGACGCTGCCCGCAGCCTGTCGGATGTCGTCGCCGAGCGGATGCGGGCTCTTCACGCCCTTCCCGACGGACGCAGCGACACGATCGCAGAGACCACCTCGCTGCCCGAGTTCCCCCACGGCGAGGTCGACACCGACGAGGTCGTAGACCTGATCACGGAGCGCCTCGAGGCCGTCGTCGCAACCTGCCGCGCCGTGCACGACGAGGTCGACGACGAGGACCCCACGAGCGCCGACATCCTGCACGAAGTTCTCGGGCAGATGGAGCAGTTCGCCTGGATGGTCAGCGCCGAGCACCGTATCCCCCAGGCTCGCTGACCGACCGTCGCGAGTGGGCCCGTTCGCGGGCCTCCCGAGAGCCTGGGCTGTACACCCCGGAACGAAGAAAGAGGCCCGCGAGGGGCCTCTTTCTTCGTAGCAGGAGCGGGGCTCGAACCCGCGACCTCACGATTATGAGTCGTGCGCTCTCACCAACTGAGCTACCCTGCCGCACGGCATCCATCGGTCACGAAGTGGATGCTGCGAGCCCCGAGTCAGGATTGAACTGACGACCCCTTCCTTACCATGGAAGTGCTCTGCCACTGAGCTATCGGGGCGTAGCCCGACCTCGCGGGCAACTAGAAGAGAATATCAGAGCACGGTCATCCGAAAGAACCGGCGACGTCTCTGATCACTGGTCGACGGTGATCGGTGCTTGGGGCACGGTAACGACCGTCGAGGCGACGTTGTGGGCTGCCAGCCACGCCATCGGCTCGGTGGGGGTCTTGCCGTTCAGGAGCACCTCGAAGTGAAGGTGCGGCCCCGTGGAGCGCCCCGTGGTGCCGACGGTTCCGACGACGTCGCCGAGCTTGACTACTTGACCGGCCTCCACGCGAAGCGATCCGTACTGCATGTGAGCGTAGTTCGTCGATACCAGCTCGCCGTTGACGATGCTGTCGATCACGACCTGCACGCCGTACGCCCCGCCGGCCTCGGTGGCGATCCGGACGATGCCATCGGCCACCGCGTGGATCTCGGCTCCCTGACCACCGGGGGCGAAGTCCACACCTTCGTGCAGCCGGCCCCAGCGCATGCCGTACGGAGAACTGATCGGCACACCGACGACGAACGGATACTGCACGGCAGCCGTGGAGTTGTTGACGTAGGTCGCAGCCGTCTCACGCACGCCCGCCTCGACGGCGAGCTCGGCCATCGACACCGCCGAATAGCCTTCCTCACGACTCAGGGCTGCCGTGGAGGCCTCAGCGGGCGCGACGTACGCCTGAATGTCCTCGACGGGCGGCTCCGTCCCGCCATCGGCGACAGCGACGATCGACGCGGTGGACCCCTCCCCGCCACCGGCGGCGGCGACGGCCTCCACCGGCGTGGTCATGCCGACGGCAAGCAGCCCGACGATTCCCATGACGCCAACGGAGAAAGAGGTCGTGGTGAGACGGCGCACAGACGCTGCTCGTGGACGGCGACGGGCGATGTGCTCCGGCGCTGGCGAAGAAGGGTCGCTCTGCCCGGATGCCTCAGCTGACGGCGCAGGCTCCGCGGGAAGGGTGGCTGTCGCCCCCGTTGCGCCGAACATGCGTACGGTCCGCTCGAAGATGTCGCCGTCGACCTCATCGGCCGGCGACTCGGGCTCGACGTCGGTCACGAAGCCGGGAAAGGACTCAGACGCCGCGTCGGCGACCGCGGGCAGGGGCGTGGCGTCGGCATCCGTATCGGCGATCACCGGCTCGTGTGGCGCGTCCGAGACGTGCACGTCGATCGGCCGGGTGACGGGTGCGGTCGCCGGCGCCTGGTTGATCGGCGTAGCCGCGACGGCGTCATCGAGCGGCAGGGCGTCGGTCGACGGGGCGATAGGCGTAGAGATCGAACGGCGCGCGCGACGGGTCAAAGGAGCCGCGGCCGCCGTGACCTCATCCGAGAGACGAACGTTCTCGACGTGTCGAGTGGCGTCGAGCCCTGCCCCGGCGAGTGCGTCAGCTTCGGCATCCGTCAGGGGTGCGTTGTGAGCACGCGAGCGCAGGCCCGCGGGCCGGGGGGTGGGCGGGTCTCCCGCGCGCTCCGAAGCACCAACGCCCCGGGCATCGGCGAGGGAACCAGTGGCTTCTGCGCCAACGCGACGGGTACGGCGCAACTCCGCCCGAGAGGGCCCCGATGACTCCGGCGCCTGCGCGGGCGCGGGAGTCGTGCGACTGGAACGGCGCGTGCGCGCTGCGTCAGCCGCAGGAGTTTCGGGGGTCACGGCGGTGGATCTCGCTCTCGGTCGTCGGGCACGACACGGGTGGTTCGGATGCTACTCACCCTGCTCTGCGACGGTTTCCCGGATGCGCAAAGAAGGTAACGATACGGTAAACGCTACCCGCTCCGACCTGAGAAAGCCATGGACGGGACCCCATTCTGGGGATTCCACAGTCGATTCCGCGGATCCGTTGTCAGGGTTGCGCGAGCCCGGACAGCCTCTCGTAGATGCCCGGTACCGCTGCGATCACCAGAACGCGGCCGGTCTCATCCGGCGGAAACACACCGAACCTCCCGCCGGATTCAGTCACGATGAGTCCAGCCGCAGCGTGGTCCCACGGCTTGAGGCCGCGCTCGAAATAGCCGTCGAGGCGACCTGCTGCGACCGAGCAAAGATCGATGGATGCCGCGCCCATCCGCCGGATGTCCCGCGCCATCGGCATCACGCGAGCAACGCGCGTGAGATCGCCCGCGTGTGTCGTCGGGTCGTAGCCGAAACCCGTCGCCAGCAGTGCTCCCGCGGCAGAAGCATCCGTCTCCACGCGGAGTCGCCGCTCACCGAGCCACGCTCCGCCGCCACGAGCGGCGTGGAACATCTCGTCCAGGGGTGGCACATAGACGGCGCCCGCAAGAGCGGTCCACTCCCCCGGATTCAGGGGGCCCTGCACTGCGGCAATGCTCACGGCATACGAGGGGATCCCGTACGCGTAGTTGACCGTTCCGTCGATCGGGTCCACGACCCACGTGATGCCGCTGGTGCCCGGATCGGCATCCGATTCTTCACCGAGGAAGCCGTCTGCGGGTCGGATCTCGCGCAGTCGGGCGCGGATCAGCGTCTCCACCTCGCGGTCAGCATCCGTGACGATATCGGCGATCGCGGACTTGGTCGCCGCAATCGAGACTCCTTCGCTGCGACGAACGAGGGCGAGCTGTCCCGCTTCGCGAGCGAGTGAGGTGGCGATGCTCTCGAGATACCCCGGGTCTGTGTCGGTCACCCCCTCACGCTAGCGCCCGGTCAACCCTGCCGCGGTGTCGCTTCGTGGTCGTCAGCCTCACCGCCCGGCGCCGACTCGGCAGCCGGGACGCCCGGCTCGCTCTCGGTCGTGGACACGGCTGGAGCTGGAGCATCGGCGGCGCCGTCCGCTGCGGAGGTATCAGCGATGTCGGCCGATGCGGGAGCGGGAGGAGGCGCGACGGGCGCGAAGATCTGGGCTCCCGGCGTGGGGTGGCCGGTGTAATACGCGTTCCAGTCGGGCGAACCATCCGGGAGCATCGGCAGCGGTGTCACACCGTCGACATACATGGGCCATGGAAGCAGTTCCTGCTGACCCGCGGCACCGGCCGCGGGCGGGGCTGCCGACCGGCCCGTCGACGCGGCAAGGGGCGACGCGCCCGCGGGTCCCGGCGCAACGAGCACATTCAGCAGGGGCACGAGCGCGGTGCCGACCGCGGCAAGGATGACGACCGCGACCACGACGCGCCAGTAGAACTCGGCGAAGGAGATCCAGTCTCCGAAGACGAGCGGCAGCAGCAGCAGGAGGGTGAGCAGAGCCACGAGTCCGACAGTGATCGGGGCGAGAATGCGCGTCGCGGGCACCGAGTGACGTAGCACGGCGCGTAGGAAGAACCGCGCGTGCAAGAGCGCAAGCTGAAGCACGAGGACCACGAGGAGGAAGCGGATGAATCGCTCAGGTCCGACGAAATCCCATCCGTAGAAGGACCAGGGCTGGGGCATCCAGATGAGGATGATGCCGGCAAGGAGCGCGACGACCCACGTGGCGATGCTGGCGATTGCGAACCACGCCGGGCGGCTCGGGGCGAGCCGGGCCTCCATGATCGCGATGCCGGCGAACCCGGCGAACAGCAACACGGTGATGAACGCTCGCACGATCGATCCGGTGTGCGGGCCGACGAGCACCCAGACGACGCAGATGAGCGCTGCCGCAACCAGCGCGCCGATCGCCACCCAGATCGCGGCGCGCGCATACGGAGACCGTGCGCCCAGCGACGGCTCCGGGATACCCGAGGTCGGAGGCGGCGACGGGACGTGCGGCGCGGGAGCGTCTGGCGGCGGCGTGGTCATGAATCCTCCTGAGGGTCGAGGTCGCTGTCATCCTCGCATGCCAGCCTCAGATAGGAACCCTCGATTGCGGACGACTGTGGACGAATCCCGCCGAGGGAGACGGTTGGGGGGACGGATTTCTGGCAGCCCGTCACTCGCTGTAATATTGCAACTCGCGCCTCCGGTCGACTGCACAAGCCGGGCGGGTGCGCACTCGGCAGGTTACCCAAGCGGCCAAAGGGATCTGACTGTAAATCAGCCGGCATAGCCTTCGGGGGTTCGAATCCCTCACCTGCCACCAAACGAAAGACGGGTCTCGCGACAGCGGGGCCCGTCTTTCGTTTGTAGAGCATCGCGGGTTCGAACCCCCGGGTGGGCCCACGCCGTCCGAGGCTCCGCGCGCTGCGCAGCAGCGTGTGGAGGGGCGGTGGGGACGAATCCCTCACCTGCCACCAAACGAAAGACGGGTCTCGCGACAGCGGGGCCCGTCTTTCGTTTGTAGAGCATCGCGGGTTCGAACCCCCGGGTGGGCCCACGCCGTCAGAGGCTCCGCGCGCTGCAAAGCGGCGCGTGGAGAGGCGGTGGGGACGAATCCCTCACCTGCCACTCTGTGAACAAGGGGTCTCGCGCAAGCGGGGCCCTTGTTCGTGCCGCCCGAGGCTCCACGCGCTGCGGGCTCGGAAGACCCGATCCTCGGCTCAGCTGCCGAGGTGTTCGGCGCCACCGGTGAGCGCCTCCGGCGTCCGCAGCAGCGCCCCCGGCACACGGCAGGTGGCGGCGGCGATGTCCATCGCGGTCGCGAGGACATCGGTCCACTCGTCGGCGGTCGTCGGGTCGCGCTGGACGATTCCCGCGACGAGAGCGGCGAGGGATGCGTCCCCCGCGCCCATCGTGTCGATCACCGCCCCCGGAAGGGAAGAGACGGGCTTGGTCACCGTTGCGGCCTCCGCGACCAGCGTCGCTCCCCCGGCGCCGCGTGTGGCAAGAACGGTCGGCACACCGAGTTCGCGCATGCGCGCCACCGCTGCATCGAGATCAGCCCCATACAGGAGACTCGCGTCGTCGTCACCGATCTTCACGACGCCCGCGCCGCGTGCGAGCGCCTCGAAACCACGACGGAACTCGTCGAGGTCCTTCATCATCCCCGTGCGCGGGTTGGGATCGATCACGAGCCGGTCCGATGCCCCGCCCACCGCGTCGATGAGCAGTGCCGTCTGTTCGGTGTCATCGAACGGATAGCAGCTGACGACGACGCGATCGGCATCCGCGATCGCGTCGCGCTCGGCCTGACCGAACTCGATCCGGCGCGCCTGCGCTGCCTCATTGAAGACATAGGTCGGTTCGCCGTCGACCCGCACGCTGACCGCGCGCGAGCTACCGAGCGGCGAGGGTGAGGGCAGGAGCCCCACGCCGTGGTCGGCGAGATAGGAGCGGATCTTCGCTCCCGCGTCGTCGTCGCCGACCATCGCGACAAGCGTGGTCGGCACCCCGAGCCGCGACAGTCCGACCGCCACATTCAGTGCAGCGCCGCCGACGAACTCACGTACACCTGCGTCATCGCGCAGCTCATCGATCAGCGCATCGCCGATCACCACCACCGAACTCATGCCGGGGCTTCTCCGTTCTCGAGGACGCGCGCGACGAAAGCTTCCGTGCGGCGTCGGGTTCCGTCGATCTTGAGGTCTACGCTGCCGCGCATCTCACTGGGCGCGAGGGGTGCGGCAAGGCGAACGTTGTCGTGACAGGACAGGTCGGTGCAGATGTAGGTGCCGATGCTGTCGCCCTGGGCACCGGCATTCCCGGCGCGGCGAGCCGTGAACAGTGAGACCTGATTGCCGGGCTGCATCGTGTGGCACAGGTTGCACATCGCTGCCCGCGCGCGCGACGAACTCTCGGATGCTCGAAGCACGACGCCCCGGGGTTCACCGCCGACCTCTGCCACCAGGTAGCCGCGGCCCCGGAACTCCGGATCCCGCCATGCGAGAAAGTCGAAGTGGTACCAGTCGGTCGTGCGGGCACTGAGGGGGACCTCGATGACCCTGAGCTCGTCGGGTGCGGCGTTGACGAACGACGCACGAAGCTCCTCTTCCGTGAGCGGGCGCATGCCACCTCCTGGTCTCAGTCTACGAAGCGCGGTCGGATGAGGCCGCTGCTGCGGTCTCCGAGGCCCTCGCGTCTAGACTCCCTGCATGGCTGATTCATCGTTCGACATCGTGAGCAAGGTCGACCACCAGGAGGCCGACAACGCCCTCAATCAGGCGCGCAAGGAGGTCGAGCAGCGCTACGACTTCAAGGGCACGGATGCCTCGATTGCCTGGAGTGGCGAACAGATCCTCATCAAGGCCAACTCCGAAGAGCGCGCCAAGGCGGTTCTCGACGTGTTCCAGTCCAAGCTCATCAAGCGGGGCATCTCTCTCAAGAGCCTCGACTCGGGCGAGCCGGTTGCCAGCGGCAAAGAATACCGCATCGTCTCCAGCCTCAAGGACGGGATCTCCCAGGAGAACGCGAAGAAGATCAACAAGATCATCCGCGATGAGGGTCCGAAGTCCGTCAAGTCGCAGATCCAGGGCGACGAGCTGCGGGTCCAGTCCAAGAGCCGCGACGACCTGCAAGAGGTCATCCGCATCCTCAAGGCCGCCGACCTCGACGTCGACCTGCAGTTCGTCAACTACCGGTGAGGTCGGCTGGTGCCGCTGGGCAGGAGGACTCCGGCCAGCGCTCCTACCCGGTCGCCGATGTCGCGGGGCCGGCGGACTCGTCGATCCGCCGCAGCCTCTCGATGAGGTCGGTGACCTGCGCGTCGGTGAACAGCGCGTCCGGTCCCTCGGGCGCGATGCCGGTGAACGGGTCTTCGTAGAGGCGGCGAGGGTCAAGATAGCCCGAGATCGAGAGCTGCTCGATGATCAGATCGACGAAGACGTGCTGGCGGTGGCTGAAACCGGGCGCGGAGACGAAATCGGCGAGCGCTTCTTCGGCGGCAGAGCGATCGAGACCGACGATGGAGCGGATCAGCCGGCCGAGTCCACCGGCGTCGGTGGCCTGGGAACGCAACTGGGAGGCATCCACTCCCCCGGCGTTCACGAGGATCGTCTCGAGCTCCTCGAGGTCGAGCGCCGTCAACTCACGACCGGTGCGCAGCTTGCGCAGGGCGAGGTTGTCGGCGTGGGTGTCGAGGAAGCCCGACACCTTCTCGCGGAACGCGCGGCGATCGAGTCCGGGCATGATCCGCACGATATCGACCTCACGGCGCTCGGCGACGGTATCGGCGAAGTCCGTGTAGATCGGATGCTGGCCACGGGCGTCGATCAGACGCACGAGATCGCGTAGCCGGGCGCGCACGGATTCGAGATTCGTGAGGGTTGCGGCATCCCACCACTCCGGATCGCCGATGGCTCCCAGGAGTGCCGCCTGCTGGTCGACGGCGGGGATGCCTCGGCGCTGATGCAGGGCGGAAGCGACGTCAATGACCCGCGCGATGATCGCCTGCGGCACCGGGTCGCCGGCGGCAACGGCCACTTGCGCCTCGAGCAGCAGCAGATCGAACCTCTTCGCGGCTTCGTCGGTGTCGGATTCGGATGCCGTCGGCAGCCCCGCGAGCGTCGCCGCGTCATCGAAGTCGGCGGCAGTGAACCGCTGCCATGCCTGGGCGGGGACGAACCGGTCCACGGTGCGCAGGTGCTTGCGGACCAGGAAGTTCTCGCGGTTCATGCCGCCCACGGCGGCGTGCAGCCGTGCCGCAAGGTGCTCGCGCAGCGGGACGGCATCCGGATCATCGCGTCCTGCGAGCAAGCCGAGTAGCCGCAGGCGCGCCAGGAAGGATCGCTCCGTGACGGACGGGGCGCGCGTTCCGGATGCCTCGGCGATGTCGGCGTTGAAGTACTCGATGTTGCCGCACACGTCGAAGATGACGAAGTCGGTCTTCGGCTGGCCGGGGCCGTACAGGTCGGGGCGGAGCCGGGTGCCGCGCCCGACCATCTGCCAGTACTTCGTCTGCGAATGCACGGGCTTGAAGAACACGAGGTTGACCACGTCGGGGATGTCGATGCCGGTGTCGAGCATGTCGACCGAGATGGCGATGTAGGGTTTCGCGCCCGGCGTGGCGAACCTGTCGATCAGCGTCTGCGCGTATGGGCCGGAGGCGTGGGTGACGACCTCGGCGACCTCGCCGCGGTGTTCGGGGAAGTGGGCGTCGAAACGCTCCTGGATGAACTCGGCGTGCCGCTGGTTCTTCGCGAAGATGATCGTCTTGCCCAGCACGTCCCCGCCGGAGACGTAGCGGCCTTCGTCGAGCAGGATCTCGAGCACGGTGTCGACGGTGTCGGCGTTGAACAGCCAGCGGTTGATGACGGCAGCATCCACTTCGTCGGGGATCTCACCGTCCTGCCATTCGAGTGCGTCCCACTGCTCGCGCTCTTCGTCGGTGAGCTCGGCATAGCGGATGCCGCGACTCATGAATCCGAGGTCGATCACGCGGGCGACGGGAGGCACAAGGTAGCCGCCGGCGATCGCGTCGTCGAGTTCATAGGCCTCGGTAGGCACGCCGTCGTCGAGGCCGAAGAGGCGGTAGGTGTTGTGATCGATGTCGGCGCGGGGCGTGGCGGTGAGGCCGACGACGAGCGCGTCGAAGTAGTCGAAGATCTCGCCGTAGCGGTGATAGATCGAGCGGTGTGCCTCATCGACGACGATCAGGTCGAAGTACCCGGGGCCGAAGCGCCGCAGGTTGTCGTCTCCGGCATCGATGAGGTTCATCACCGTCGCGTACGTGGAGACGAACACCCTTCCCTCGCTGTCGCGATCGGTGAGCAGGTTCACCGGCGCACTGTCGGGAAGGTGCGCTTTGAACGCGCCGACGGCCTGGGCGACGAGTGCGGTACGGTCGGCCAGGAAGAGGACCCGCTTGACCCAGTTGGCCCGCTGGAGCACGTCGATGAGCGCGATCACGGTGCGGGTCTTTCCGGTGCCGGTGGCCATGACCAGCAGTGCGCGGCGGCGCTGCTGTTCGAAAGCATCGGCGACGGCTCTGATCGCACGGAGCTGATAGGGCCGTTCGACGATGGCCCGGTTCACCTCGACCGTGCTGAGCGGCCTGAGTGTCGAGCGGCGCTGGATCGCGAGGACGAGTTCGTCTTTCGTGTGGAATCCGGCGACTTTCCGCGGCGGATAGCGCCGATCGTCCCAGTACCACGTCTCGTAGCCGTTGGTGTAGAAGATGAGCGGACGCTGACCGAAGTCCCGCTCGAGGGCATCGGCGTACAGCCGTGCCTGCTCGCGACCTTCTTTGGGACTCGTCGAGGTGCGCTTGGCCTCGACGACTGCGAGCGGCTTGCCGTCGTCGCCCCACAGCACGTAGTCGACCTTTCCGCTGCCGGAGGGACTGGGGATGCCGGTGACCGGCCACTCTCGGTCGCGAGCGTCGTCGAGGGCCCAGCCTGCTTCGTGCAGCAGCAGGTCGATCAGCTGCTCGCGCGTCTC
This sequence comes from Microbacterium sp. bgisy207, assembly GCF_057706855.1. Taxonomy (NCBI): domain Bacteria; kingdom Bacillati; phylum Actinomycetota; class Actinomycetes; order Micrococcales; family Microbacteriaceae; genus Microbacterium; species Microbacterium sp. bgisy207. The sequence goes on along the minus strand of NZ_JBYIPB010000002.1, from coordinate 903 downwards.
GGCTTCGGTCGCGTCGGTGGGGTCGGCGATGTTGTGTGCGGCGTTGCGTTGGGCGTTCTCGGCTTTGAGCCGCGCGATCTCTGCGCGCAACTCCTCAATCTCGGCCTGCGCCTTCACTCCGAGAGCCGCCGCTTCGCTCAGCTGCGCGCGGGCGTCGTCGAAGTCGGCTTGGATCTTGAGGAGTTCGGCGCGCGCCTGCCGCACGATCGACGCGGGTGCCGGCGGGACCCTGTCGAGAACGAACCGCTCGGGCTGCGGCGCTGCCGGGTCGCCGTAGCAGTGGTGAAGCCAGAGGCACACCCGGTGAAGCTGTTCGAGCGATCCGCGCGCCCGCGCGAGCGGCATCTCGTCATCCTTGTGGACGGCGTCGTTGCCGACCAGGCGGATGATCTTGAGGCTCCCGCAGATCGATTCGCCGACGGTGTCGCGGAAGGGCTTCTGTGCGGTGAGGTTGGCGAAGGTGTCGTCGTAGGGACGCGGAAGGTCCTCAGCGGAGTAGACCCAGGCAGTAAACAGCTCGGCGGCGCGGCGCGCGTAGGTGGCGGATGCTCGCGGGTCGGCACGCAGGCACGCTTCGGCGCGCGCGGCGGCGTCACCGACCTGCGGCCACGCCTGCACGACGAAGTCGAAGTTCCCCACCGAACCGCTCCTCTGCCAGGAGCCGCCGACCGACCCCTGAGCCGATGCTACTGGGGCGGCACGCGGTGGCGTGCTGTGTCAGGCGTGCCGTGTCAAGCGGCGGTCTGGGGGTAGAAGGCGGGGAGGTGTCGTTCGGGTGCGACGACGTACCGGCGTCCATGCGGAGATACCCACTCGAGGGACCCGTCACTGAGGTGGGTGATGATCCACCCGCCGTGGTGCTTGACGGTGTGATGGCCCTGGCACAACGGTGCCGTGTTGGTC